>NZ_JADBRD010000089.1:0-4471 GCF_014930495.1 Enterobacter cloacae complex sp. S3
ATATATTAATACATTCATTATCATACCTCCGATTTCCATACAGTTTATATGCCTAATACAAAAAAATATTTACAACTACTTACAGCAATGATTAATTATAAATTCGGGCAATGAATAACCATTGCCCTTATTATGAGCTATTCGCTAAAGGTTATCCTCTTTAAACAACTGTTCTAAGTTCAATGTTATATTCTTTTTATTCAATTCTTTTTCAATACATTCCCAACGCTTACGTTTAGCATCCTTAAGATTTGCTACGGCATTTTTTGCGTCAGCATCGCTCATACTACCGATATTTGATTTAAGCTGATAATCAAGATCATCATATTTTTGATGTTCTGATTTACATACACCAGAAATCGCTTTAGTTACAAGTCTGCTATCTTTATGCGGATCATATGTTTTGTATGCGGCAAAAGTTGAAGTACTGAATAACAACCCCAAAATTAGTAACTTTTTCATTTTATATAGCCTCTTAGTTATATGTTTTCTAAACCAAAATAACAATACAATCTGATACAGAAAACATCATGTTATGGATAACACGCATTATAATCACCTCCATTTTTCTGAACGCATTGTAACTTTTCAGAAAAATATGCCTCTTGAATTACTGGTTTGGCATTAGGACGAGAAAGGTGATTAGTTTTATTAATTAGTGAAAAAACACATTCTCTGAAAATGTTTTCCAGTTCAGTTTTCTTCTTAGAGTAATCGGCGTTAACGATATCCCTTCTATACATTTCCTGCTTTAGCATAGACTTAGGAAATTCACTGAATGGTCGCCAATCCTGAGAGTCTTTCCATGCTGTATATGGAGCTAATTGATTTTTCAATTCCTGACGGCAATTAGATTTATCTATTGCCAAATCATACAATTTAAGACTTACCCCATAATCTAAATAGTCCATTTCTGCCACATCTCTTTCTACTGAATCATTTGAGTAAGATGCTATTTCATCAAGTATCTTTTTAGTCAATTCAGTATTTTCTTTTAGATCTTTACTGATTAACTCTTGTGCTCGCTCCTTTCTACCAGCATCGGAAAATATAGCCACATACTTAGCCACCTTATCCTGTTCAGCTTTATCGGCTGCCGCTAAAGCATCTTGAGCCGCCTTTTCAGCCTTTATAACTTTTTGCTCTTCTACGAATTTGGCATAATCGGCAACGTTAGTAATGTTATTTTCACGAGCAATAGAAAAATCTTTGCCGTCTTTAAATCCAAGTTTTTGTGCTCTGGATTCATCACTTGAGGATCGGGCAGCACTTGCCACGAAAGCCAGTACAATGATCAATACTGGCACTGTATAATTGTTAACGAGTTTATAGGGTAAGTACTCAGCCCGGAGAGTACCTAAACCCAAAACAGCCCAACCTATCGCGGCAGTACTTGCCAGTAGCTGGCACAATCCAGCGACGGAAAGCATGACTACCGACCAGAAGCCTGTACCGACTGCGAAAAGATCACCAAATTTCTCCATTGACGCAAGGAATAAAAACACTCCCCAAATACCATAAATTCCTATTTTTAAATATTTACTCACCGTAATTATCCTTTAATAATTTTCCAAATCTATGGTTCGTTCTATTAGTATTATCGACAATAATTCGTTTGCCTTTAGGTAGAACCCTTAAAAAAGAATCCCCCCAAAATTTATAGATTAGCAGTTGTACCAGTCTCACCGTTTTGTCACTCCCGTTAGCTTATCTCAGGCCAAAAGTACGGACTTAAAGCCGTCCGTGTTCAGGTGCTCAAGGGTAGCACGCACATCAATAATCGATCGATAAAAACGATCGATTATTGATTTATTGATCGTTATAATCTATCAACAACTATTAATTCAATACAAATCAATAGGTAAAATCGATCAAGCGGATTCGCCATCCATGAAAAGGGTTATGTATCTGATTTCAATACGGGGAGTACTGGCGATTCCATCACGAAAACGATCTCAAAGCGTCGCTACGGCGTTTTATGGGGTTTTGTACATACGTGTATGTCAGTAACGAAGATCGCGTTCAGGGGCTTCCTGTGCGTTTTGCCCGAAACACCATTATGAAGGCGGATTAATTGGATCGGGGTCGCTTCGCTCTGGTCAGTACTGACAGGGCTTTTCCAGTAACTGAAACAGCAGGTACACACTAAGTACATAAAGGAATCATTAGTATAATAAGTAATGAAATAACAATAAGTTATGTACTTACTGACAGAACAATAAAACGCGATTGGTTCGCTCTGCCAGTGACTGAAAGGAACACAGCAGTAGAACCTAATCCAGCGAACAGTACACGCGAAGCGGGTGCTGTTTAAATGTTTTATCTATATAAACAATGTGATAGCTATCAAGTACTCACTACGTGAGCACTCTCACTAACTACCCGAAACAGTTCGCTTGCTTCGCCGCTCCTGCTTTCCGGTAGTTAATTCGCTTTCGCTCCTCGGTGTCATGTCCGAAATTTATTACCTAATAACTTTTTAAGGTATTATTTTCCGGACATTTATTGGTTTTATGATGGTGTTTCTGACAAATAAGCGGGACTATTTCTGTTTCTTTTGTACTGCTTTTTCGTACTTCTCGTACATGGCTGCCCTTTCCTCAGTACTGAGATCTTCGTTAGTAGTACTGGTAAGAAATGCCCTGAACGCTTCTAACTCAAGCCCTGGATTGCTGCCTTTCCAGCGGCGGAAACGCTTTGCTTTGGTATCATCAAGAGTGAAACGCTTTTCCTTGTTCATTGAGCCTTGCGGTCTGCCTCTCTGCCCTTGTTCATCATCATCAATACCAAGATCTATGTACTCAATGTTATCCGTAAGTGATCTCGCTTGCCATTCATCAAAAACATAGACTATCTGCGTTTCAGTACTGTCAAAATTCCTCGAAATCCCTCGTAGTACGAACTGGTGTAAACTTTCATATTCCCTTGCGGCGTGTATCGCCTCGCCGTCAATCTCAAAGAACAATTCACACTGTTTAGCTTCTGTTTCTGAGGGACGCATACAGGCCAACCAGACGCACGTCATAAGGTGTTGGTACTGGTTAAATCCTCTGGCATCCGGGCTGATCTCTGTGCCGTTCTTGAGGTTCTGAGAGTCGCTTTTGTTCTTCGTCCAGAAGAAGTCTTGCCCGGCAAGTCTGGTATCGAGGAAATCGTATATTTTTTGTACTTTATCAGGGTTGTTAGTTTTCCATGTCATTGATAGCTTGTGATTTTTTGAGAAGTAATAAACCTGTAATCTGTCTTTGAGTGCTGTTTTTCGTGTTAATAATCCTTCAAGTTCAGTACTTTCAAAGAGTTCTTTATTGCCTTTATAGATCAATGAGTTTTCAAAATTAGCCCCGAGAAAGGTAATTGATACATCTTTGTACTTATTGAGATCTTTCCAGGCGGTAATATTAAGCTGTTCCTTTTCCGTATCGGTAAAGTACTCATTATTCATTATAAAAAAATCATTATCATTCAATACTGAAAGTTGATTTAAAATGTTCTTTACTACATCGCCCTTTACTTCTGGATTTCTTTCAGCCGCAATATATATATTTCTGTCATCTAATGACTGAACTTTGTGGATTAAATAATTACGAATAACGTTTTTTATTTCAGCACTACCTTCATTTATGTTTTGGAAAGAGTGGAAATTAGTCACATCATCAATGTAAATATTCCAGTCAGATAACAATTCACGAGGGATTTTGAAAAATGTTTTATCTGTTATGATTAATGTTTTATTACTTCCAGATGAAAGGAATTCAATAGCCGAACTAATAACACTTTCATCTTTTGGTACTGTATCCGTAATAATATACTCGCAATTATTGATTTGCTTAGCCGTCTGCTTAATAAGTTCTTGTGTGTTCTGTACTACAATATATTTTTCAGCACTGTTATTGATTATATTACATATAGCTGTGGTTTTGCCTGAGCCACACTCAGCAGATACATACTTAAACTTGTTATAAATATGTGTAGGATTAATCATTTGTTCACGCTCCATGTTGATTAATTTAGAAAGGTCAGCCATTCCAGTGTCTGGCCTTTCGTCGTTTTAGTTATTGTATTTAGAGTATACATTATCAAACCTTAATCCCAAACTATAATGGAAAAGATCGAAAAAAAGAATTAACTTCCAATTATATGCTCGACTATTTTTAAGTCATCATTCTGAACACCCATGTACAGTACTTCACCATTTTTACTATTAATTACGATCGCTTGTTTTTCGTTAATTGCTATGTAATTAACAACTAAAAATATAGAATCGCTATAGCGTTTTATAACAATGCTTTTAATTACACGTTTAATCTTGATGTTAAAATCAAGTCTTATATCTACATTCATCGGATCGCGTAACTCCTCTGAATATTTTTTCAACTCATCGAATGTACCTACATTCACATTCAAACGTTTTAGATTCGATATTTCAGATTCGATTTCTCCAATTTTCTTCTGTAAATTTTTCAAAATTCTC
>NZ_JADBRD010000009.1:0-38079 GCF_014930495.1 Enterobacter cloacae complex sp. S3
TAATCGTGGGGGCAGGTCAGGGGTTCTCACCGTCAGACGCAGCTTTCCCTTGCGGCGAAAATTCAGTTTCAGCGGACAGTAAATTCGGTGAACACGTTTATGGTTCTAGGTATTGCCCTGCCTGCGCAGCAGCTGGAACAGTTTCTTAAAACCTAAAACCGTCGCGCGGATAGCGTTCTGCCAGCTCAGTCAGCGCATGAATCACCGGTTCATCACTCCGGGTAACAGGCTGATAAAACTACACTGTCCTGCTCAGCGATAACGTCCTGCAGCTCTGGCGTAAACTCATGACAAATTATGCCGTCAGATAGCTAACGAGTTCACGTTTTATCGCTGGTTTTAAATCTTTTTTCGATGACGTCTTAAGTGCCCGGCACTCAAGGGTGAGATCAGCAAACATCTGTTTAAGCCTCCGATTCTCGTCTTCCAGAACTTTGATTTTTTTATATCGGCCGCTTCCACCCCGTCATATTTCGCCTTCCAGTTGTAATAGCTGGCTTCGAACATCGCGGCCTCACGGCACACATCTGTGACGGTTCGTCCGGCTTCGACGGACTTCAGCACGGCGATGATCTGGTGCTCAGTGAATCGGATCTTGCGTATAGTGATCTCCTAAGGGGATATAATCAGTATGTCGGAAGATATATAAAAGTGAATGGTTCGTTTTACCGGGATACTTACAGTCAGACACTCCTTCGTGAAGTCGTCCACGCAGGTCAGGCACTTTATCGTGCGGCCGGTGGCCAGCGCGTACATGACGAAATCCATCGACCAGGTCAGGTTGGGCTCCGCCGAGCGGAGCAGCGGCAGACGTTCCGTTGCCAGTCCTTTACGACATCGTCTGCGTTTTACGCCCAGCCCGCTGAGATGATAAAGGCAGTACACGCGCTAGTGATTAAGCTGAAGGACTTCAGGCTCTTAACCTCAGGCACCTCCATACCGCCATACTTCTTGCGTCAGGTGTAAAAGGTGGTGTCGGAAATGGTGTGCTTTACGGCAGATTCACGGGCAGAAATCCCGGCTTCAGCCTCGCGGAGAATACTGATGATCTGTTCGTCGGAAAAACACTTCTTCATGGGGATGTCCTCATGTGGCTTATGAAGACATTACTAACATCGCGGTGTGTTAATCAACGGGGAGCAGGTCAGATTCATACTCGGTGCCAAGTTGATAACCCAGCAGAAGCACTACCAACCATCATTGCCACGTTAGATATCCCCCCCTACAGTAGGAAAATGCATTTTAATATAGCTTATCTTTACGCCTATAATATAAATCTCCATCAGGGCTTCAGTTCAAAATAATTTCACCTTGCCACTGGCAAGTCTGAATATCGGGTTGTGTAAGCGGGAGACAACATCTCACGTTTCATAGTCCATGATTTTTCGAACCCCTGACCTGCAAACCAAACCTTCCCTTTTCCTGACTTATTCAGTTTGTCTATGGCCCCCATCAATGCAGCGCTGTTTCTTCGTTGGGAATTATCGTCAAATAAATTTAACTGAGCCACTCCAGTACTAAAAAAATCAGCAAGCATAACACCAGCCTTCATATATCGATGACCATCAACCCATACCCTCCTTAGGGCGTTCGTAGCAGCGTTTATAATGTCACGTGTATCATTTGATGGTATTAGTAGTTTTACGGAAGCTTGATTTCCATAGTATATTTCGTTATCTGCATGTGGGCTTGTACGAAGAAAAACGCTAACGAAACGACAAAACTGGCGCTCGCCACGCAGTTTTTCCGCTGCGCGTTCGGCGTAAGCACAAATGGCCTGATGCATATCTGAGTACTGAGTTACACGGTGGCCAAAAGATCTACTACAGATGATCTGTTGTTTTGTTGGTGAAAACTCTTCTAGTTCAAGGCATTGCTCACCACGAAGTTCTCGGACGGTCCTTTCAAGCACGACATTAAAATGCTTTCTTATTATCCACAATGAGCTTTCAGCCAGATCAAGTGCTGTATTAATACCCATGGAGTTAAGTTTCTTACTAATTCTTCGACCAACACCCCACACATCCTCAACAGAGGTAAGTGCCATTAGCCTACGCTGCCGATCAATATTAGATAAATCGACAACACCACCAGTGCCACGCCATTTCTTGGCTGCATGGTTAGCTAGCTTTGCTAATGTTTTTGTTTGTGCAATACCAATTCCCACAGTTAAACCTGTATTTTTAAATACTTTGTTTTTCATTTCATGACCGAAATCACTTAATGGCATGCAGTTTATCACCCCAGATAAATTAACGAAGGCTTCATCTATTGAATAAACTTCGATCGAAGGAGATATTGCAGTTAGCGTCTGCATAACTCGCTCACTTAGATCGGAATAAAGTGCATAATTAGAACTAAATACATGAATCCTAGAGCTATATGTATTGTTTTTTATTTTAAAAAAAGGCTCACCCATTTTTATACCGAGGGATTTTGCTTCAGTTGAACGAGAAATAATACAGCCGTCGTTATTGGAAACCACGACAACAGGCTTTCCCTGCAAGTCTGGCCGAAAAAGAGTTTCACAAGAAGTATAAAAACTATTTACATCTACGAGAGCAAACATGTTTATTTATGCGCCTTAATACTGAAAATCACCACCCCAAATATTTCTAATTCATCTGCATTTTGAAATGAAATCGAAGAATAATCATGGTTGTGAGGTACTAGCTGTAGATAAGGATGAGTACGAAGTTCTTTGACGGTAAACCCACCTGAAACAGCAGCAATAACAATATCGCCATGTATGGCCGAAAGCGAGCGATCAACCACTAAAAGATCCCCATCACTGATACCGGCGTCATGCATAGACTCCCCGCTAACTTTTATGAAGTAAGTGGCACTCGGGTGTCTTATCAGCAATTTATTGAGATCCAGTCTGTCCTCAACATAGTCCTGCGCAGGGCTTGGAAAGCCGCAGGGTACTTTCTCAGAAAAGAGGTGAAGTATGAGCGGGGGAGAAATCTCAGTTGGTCGGGTGAAAAGCATGATGTTGATCCTATTATACTGTGTTTATATACAGTATTACTGAAAGCAGCTAAGGATCAAGAAACTTGTGAAGCGACTCCTGAAAGTGCTTGAAGTGTCTGTTAATTTAGTTGTGTGGTATCTAATATAGTTTTGTTGCCTGACTTAAACCCAGTTCAGCGAAACCGTAGCACTCTGGCAGTAAGTCGCGCCGATTCCTTGCTCTTCGATGAAGAACCAGCTCCCACCGAGTTTATTCACAGGAATTGGACGTGCATATGCGATAAGTACATCAGAAAATAAAGTATTCTGCATAACCGTCATGCAATTTTTAGTTGCCAGTTCAAATATCTGAAAAGCGTGCCCCTGAATCGGAGTCCTGTCCATTCAGAAACAGGGAGCAGGCCAGCTACGAAAGCGTTGGTCAAGTATCCAGAACACAGGTGGCCCTTTAATGTCTGAAGAAATCAAAAATACTGCGATCACTGCTGCAGGCTATGTCTATCAGAACCGGCAGGGGCTGAAACTGCTGTGTGACTGGCTAGATGTGCCGACACGCTATACCCGAGTGAAGTTTGAGTGCGACGACGAGGCTGTTGCTCCGACCGGGCTGGATGACATCGTCGCCGAGCGCCCTAACCATCTCGTTGACCTCCAGCAGGTGAAATATACTCCTAATCCTGCCGAGCACCCCCTGAATTGGGCGTGGATGTTGGAGAGGACCGGAAAGACAGCACGATCGAGGTCGATGTTGCGTAAGTGGTTTGATGCTTTTGTTAAATTGGATTCTGCTCGCGTCGGAGAGCTATCGTTGAAGACCAATCGCCGACCAGATGCCGACATTGAGTCTTGCCTGACTGATGGAAAAATCGATTTATCCAAAGTTCCAGAGCCACGGCGATTAGAGGTTATCGCTGAACTCGGCGACGAAAAGAAATGTGAATTATTTTTCAAGCGGTTGCAGATTGTTCACAGCGATAAGAGCTTCGAATCTCTTGAACACGAGATCGATGCGCGATTGCGCTTTCACGGCACACCAGAGGGAGTTGCGAACTTAAAAAACGTCGCCTTGAACTGGTCGATTCAGAAAAACTTTCCGCCGCCAGAAGGGTGGATTTCTCTGGAGCAAGTCCGCACTATTCTGCGGGCAATACCGCCGGCCCCCATGCCGGAAGATTTTGTTGTGCCTCTCGGATATGAGGTGCCTGACGAGACGTTCCACCGTGAATTCGTACGTGACACGGTTGCCGGGGCCGGGCAGACAATCGTGCTCACAGGGCCGCCTGGTCGTGGGAAGAGCACATACTTGAGCGCGATGTGCGAAGTGCTTGCTGAATCAGGGGTTCCCACGGTACGGCACCACTACTTCCTCTCGACGACCGAGCGGGGACGAGACCGTGTGAACAGCTACGTGGTTGAGCAATCGATCGAGGCGCAAGTCAAACGGTTACATCCGGAAGTTGATGCGCCTGGTAGTGACCTGCGGGGCCTCCTCGAAGCGTGCGCAACCTACTACAAGACTAAGGACAAGCCGTTCGTACTGGTTCTGGACGGCCTGGACCATGTCTGGCGCATTAACAGCGCTGATAAACGGCCGCTGGACGATGTGTTCTCCCAGATTATTCCCTGCCCGGATAACATGGTTCTGTTGGTAGGTACACAGCCGGTCGACGATACTCAACTGCCTAGGGACCTCTTGTCAGTTGCACCTAAGGCTAGTTGGCGAACATTGCCGGCGATGTCCGAGAACGCCGTCCTGTCCTACCTTCACAAGGCGGTTGACGAAGGCAGGCTCTTGATCCGGTTCAACGATGAAGATCAGATAGAACGTCAGCTACAGGAAGCTGCGACCGCACTTCGAACTAAGACCAACGGCCACCCGCTGCACGTTATCTATGCCACGGCTGAGCTTGAGCACGCAGGACGAGACCTGGACAGCTGGAATATTGAGCGGCTACAGGGTGACATGACCAAAGAGGCAAAGTTCTATTACGCATCGTTGTGGGAAGAGCTGCTACCAAGTCTCAAAGACACGCTGCGATTAGTATGTGCGTTTCCCTTCTTTTGGCCCAAAGCCGCTTTTCTGGAGATCTCCGCTAAGCAGGGTGCTGCGCCGCCAGATGTCGCCAAGGTGGAACATCTGCTGCACTCATCGGCTGCTGGTCTAAAGGTCTTCCATGAGAGTCTGGCGGTTTTTGTACGCTCGACCTCTGACTACGGCGAGCGTATCAAGAACCTGATGCCAGCGGTGGCGATCTGGCTGGAAACTGAGGCGCCACCTTCTCTTCGCGTTAACTGGCTCTGGACGGTCCAGGCAAGGTTGGGTAATCCTGAAAATCTCATTACTGGGCTAACTCGTGACTGGATCATGCTTCGTTTAGAGGAAGGCTATCCAGAATCGCTCTTTGACACTCTGCTATCCGAGGCACTGGTCGCAGCTCTGGAGACCAACGCATTTGCGGACGCATATCGGCTCGCACACCTGCAGTCCCGGATGGTTGGCGGCAGCGAATTTCAGATGCAGAGCGACGACATAGCCCGGCTTGTGTCATTTACCCTGACGCTGACAGCCAATGAGGGGGTTGTTCAAGAGGCTATAGCCTCGCGGCACGAGACAGATATTTTGGACGTGGCAGCTCTCGGCTTAGCTTTGCAAGCACGTGGACAAACTGTACTGGCCGAGACCTGCGGTGAGGAGACTCTGCGTCGTTTTAGAGGCCTTAGCCGCTTCTCTAATAGGTATTCAACCAATACGGGGGCTGACGAATTCCAGTTTCTGGTCGATGCGTTCACACGCCTTGGTGCCATCGGGGCGACCCCAGAGATGTTTGCCCAGTTAGTTAGAGAAAATAACCCCATTGTATGGATGCCAAGAGCCCGAATGTTGGTTGAGAACGGTTGCCTGGATGACTTGATGGGGGCGGCTGTTTCGCTACAACCTGATTCGGACACGAGTGTTCTAAGTGACTTCTGCGTTCGCGCGGCCGTAACGGCAGGAGTAAGTATCGTCGACCACGATGACTTCAGCAAGCTGACGCGAACCCCCTTTGTTGCAGCGGTGGAAGCGGCCTGTAAGCGGACTTCGAAGCCACTAAATGAGCCTATTCCGGTCGAGTGGCTCAAGGGGAACTATTACGAGCGTAAAGACGATCTGAACACGCTGGTACACCATTGGTTCTTCAGCGGTGTGCACCTGGGCCTGTGCATGAAAGCCGAGGAGCAAATCGACTTCGAGTTCGTACTAGCACCCAGCTACGAGGAAAGGAAGAATATCAGCCGCTTCCTGGATGCTCTCTCTGCGATTGCTGCTCAAGTTGCAGAGCGTTGGTGGCAAAGGGAATTTGTAGACTTTCATGTAATATTCGAACTGCTCAAACCAGTCAAGTTCAGGGATTTCAGGCAGGATCATAATGCGAGTTCAGCGGCGAAGGATTTCCGGGCTGGGTTACATCGTGTTGCCTGCGATATTCGACTTGGAAGCTGCCTGCTTTTCAATCGTGACGATGTGACACTTACTGAGGCAACCTTGGCAGCGGCAGCCACATCTGAGTGGTTTGACAGTATATCCTTCCGCACTCAGTATGCGGCAGGATTGCTGACAAGGATGAGTGATGAGGCGGCCGCAGCTTTCGTCCATTCTCAACGCGTCATGTTGGATGCAGATATCCGCGAAGAAACTAGCGTGCATCTGCAGACGCCTCTGCAGTTATGTGGCATCACTTTGGCCCATGGATTAAACGTCAGCGCTCAAGAGCTTTGTAAACAGGTCTGGGAGTTAACGACCGGCTATGGGCACCGTAAAGATCCCACGTTGAGTAACACGGTCGATGCCATTGACTACCTTGTAGATGCATCACCAGATGATGCTCGGCGGCTACTCAGTCTGCTTTCGCCACAAATCCATCACGTGCTGGACTACACCGACGGAAAAGGCACGAGGCACTTGCTTGAAGTTGCGGACCATCTGCTGGCAAAACTGAGCCCGATGGCTTTGGTCGTAAAATACGAAGAACACACGCACGCAGGTGAATGGTCGCATGCGGAGAACAGTTTGCGAGCATATGTGCAACAGGGTGTCAGGGAAGGCTGGCCGCTGGATGCCCTCATGCGTACGGGAGTTCATCACGACGTTCAGGACGAGTTAATACAGCTTGAACGCGATGGTCAGGATGGTGCCGCAGGACAGCTACGTGTTCTTAGGGAGCATGTCGGCTGGGACATTGGTGTACTACAGGGTACTGGTTCGTCCAGTAGCGATAACGACAGTAACCCGTATACTGGCGATGTTACGACATTTGCTCCAGAGCAACTGGATCAGTTGCTAATAAGTCTGGCAACAAGCTACAGCGAAAAGAAAAGACTGCTTCGAGCCTGGTATGAGTACTGGGATCGCTCCGGGCAGGGTAAACGCTTGCTCGCGGTTCTGGATGGTTTGCTGCAGTCAGACGAGGGGCGGCAAAAGGGCATCTTCGATCTGTCTGACCTTGCTTTTGAGACCAAACGCAGGTTGAGCGGCTCGAAAGCTGCGTGGAAATATCTTGTCCAGGCGCAGATTCGAAATGGCGGCTGGATGAGAATGATGGAGAGAGAGGCGGATACCTGTAAAAGGTTTGACATGGTAGTGAAGTACTTCCCGAGCCGTTGCGATGAGTTTGTTGATGCTACTACCTACAGCTGGTTCGGAGAGCCCGAGCTGCAGCGTGTAGCGCCGACAGAGCTGATGGTCTATTTCTATGTGCAACAAAAACGCGTAGCAGATGCCGTGAAGTTTGCCGAAATGATGGTCAACTGCGTGCGTGAAGATACCCGAACCCTGCCTCTGGAACGCCCACGTTGGGCAACAGAACTTGATGCTTCGATGACAATGGGAAAATGATGGACGACCTAAGTATTCTAATCGCCAGACTCGGCTGGCCATCAACCGCTACAAGGTGGTGGACCATGCAAGAACTTGCCGCCCGGTTGGGTGAATCAGCATCGAAAGCTACAACGGAGGCTGCGTTACTTAGGTT
The DNA here is from genome assembly GCF_014930495.1 of Enterobacter cloacae complex sp. S3. Lineage (NCBI taxonomy): Bacteria > Pseudomonadati > Pseudomonadota > Gammaproteobacteria > Enterobacterales > Enterobacteriaceae > Enterobacter > Enterobacter cloacae complex sp. S3. The sequence goes on from NZ_JADBRD010000009.1 coordinate 7,983, forward strand.
TCTGAGCTCTCGTAAGCTTGAGGCCGAAGTGGTGGAGGTACTTTACGTATTCTGGATAGCGGTGCAGATGCATCGTTACAAGGCGAGCCAGAAATTGGCGCAAAGCATTCCTAAACCGTCCATTCTCTCAAATCTATTGCTGGAAAGCTTTGGCCTACAGACTGAGACTCCTATAACCGGTCTGGAAGAGGTGACTGAGAGCTTCGCTATTCCACAGGATTTTAACGGTGTTCAAGGAGCGGATCTCCCACGGATTTTTCACACCACAATGGTTAACCTTGAGCATGATAGCGGCTTCCCATTTGTCAGTCAGATGGCGTTCGAGTGGTCAGTAAACAGCAATGTCTATCCAGATGCTCCTTTTCAGGGAGATCACTGGCATTTTGTGAGACCACTTGGCGACGGGTTCATCGGTCACATCTCTTCCAGGGCTGCCATACGGATGATCTCCGCCTATCTCCGCACATTGTCGGTTGCTGAAGAGTTCTGGAGCATGCCTTCAGAATTGGCGGAAAAAATGACTCTGCTGGCATTGCCTGTACACCCAACTCTTGCGTTGCTCAGACCTCGACGTCCGTCTTGGTTTCCCAACCGAGCTGACTTCGATGGCAATCACAAGGAAATAGATGCCGCTGTGCATAGTCTGATTGAACAAGCCCAAACCGAACGCCCTGGAGACGAGCTGATAGCCTTCACGTCGCCTATCGTAATTTCAACTGAGCGCTGTGTAGAAGTCTCGATCGTCCGCTGGGAGCAGATAACAGGTGGCTGCATCAAGGATGAGAACCTGGCCGAGCATCTAAAAGACTTTTGGAGTAGCGGGCAAATGCTTCACGGCTATGCACCGGAGCCGCTAAGCACAACGACTGTCCTGATATCGCCCGCCTTTTACTCTGTCGTCGACGAGAGCAGTAGGGCCTGGCCTCTAGCCATGCCGATCGGTATGGACCGTTTGGGCTACTTGCAACATGATCTGTACCCGGAGCGACTCTTATTACCCATTATGCCTGGCTATGACCTGATCGAGGTCATTCCTCGTAACGGGCAATTGGAGGTTAAATCAGATAATGATGTTGTCGCCGATTTTTATTACTGGAATGCGGGCTGGGGACCAGCTCGGCCTATGCAGTTTGATGGTAACTGTGGTACAGCTCTTGTTTCTAAAGGTAAAGCCTATCGAGAACTACCCGATGTGCCAAACCAAGATATTCGGTCGTTCTACTTCTGGCGTGTACGAACACTCCACAGAAAGGGCTCCTATGAACGTTTTGAGGAAACGCTAAGCTTCGGGGTAGTGTTCGTGTGAATGAGTAAATTATAGTCTGGTGGATAGTCAGCATAATAGAAGAGTGAAATTTGTCGAACATTCTGGGTATATCATGCAGGAAATCACCTTGTTTATATCTGTCCCATATAATCGCCTTGTGTTCTGGCGTGTAGCGAGTTCTTCGTTTCATGGCATGAGGATATGACCTGCCCCCAGAATTAGATACAACCGTCAGTTAGTGATGTCGGTTTTTTATCTGTGAATTTTCATTCTCCAAAATAAAAATTTGGATAGCTATTTTTAAAACTTGAACTATGTGTTAAGCGTGGTAATTTGGAGGTGGGATATTATCTCGATTTGGTCATGATGCTGCTTGTCTCGTGGTAATTGCTCTTGAACCGAGGATAGAAAATGCCAGTGATCGCATATATCCAATACTGGCTGGCACTGTTGTCCAGCCTCAATCTCATAAGAGGTATCTATGTCACTCAGATTTGTAGTGTTAAGCAAAAACGACCAGTTTCCCCAAAGTGGAAAAGATGTAATCTTTCTTAAGGAAAGTAACTGGGATGATTTTGGGTATAAAACAATTTTCCATATTATGTTTTATGATGAACATTCTGCTCGACATGACTTCGGCAATGCAAAGATTGGCTATTTATCTCAGTCAGAGGGCTGGACTTCACAAAAGCTAGAACGTAAATTTGATAAATTCGAAGAAAATTTCTTTTCATTAGGTCAGGATGCAGACTATTATCAAAAAATCATGAATGATTTAAGTGAGCAAACATCTTCAAAATACTTAAAAGCAATGCGTGACATTGTTTATGATAAAGAACTCTTTACGTTAGTGGAATCTGATGCTCAGTCTTTGAGTGATAGTAATAAATCGTCTGTTTATATAGTTTCCATGCTCAGAGACTTAAGTGCTTCTGTCATTCGAAATCAATTTTCCAGAATTTTACAAAATGGTATTCCCCTTACGCCATATTCGTTCCTTTTCAAGAGAAACAAAACTGAAAAGCATTCTAAAGTAGAACTTCATTTTGAAGTTGATCCGGATCTTAAACCTTCAACTAATATTCATATTCTCATAGGCAGAAATGGCGTTGGGAAAACTACGATATTAAACGATATGGTTAAGGCTATAGTCAGAGAGGAACATGATATCTCGACTGATGGTTTTTTTCAAAAATTAAGATTTAATCTTAATATGCCTATTGATTCAGATTATTTTACAGCAGTTGTTTCAGTATCATTTAGCGCCTTTGACCCATTTATACCACCCGATGCAAGAATCGAACCATCGAAAGGGCCACGATATAACTATGTGGGTCTCAAAAGAATAATCACAAATAATGGAAGGAATGAAATACTTATAAAATCTACTGAAGATCTTCATCAGGAAATGATTGGCAGCCTTAAAAATTGCATGTCACTAAGTGGAAAAAGAGAGCGCTGGATTAATGCACTGAATCAGTTAGATGCTGATAATAATTTTTCAGACATCAGCTTAAGTGATATTGAATCCGATTTTGATTCTGATGAAACAGAGGATAAAAGTGTTTTTGAAGAAAAGGTATCACCTATATTCAAGAGTTTGAGTTCAGGACATGCAATAGTGCTGTTAACCCTGACAAGGCTTGTTGAGCTTGTTGAAGAGAAAACTCTTGTCCTGATTGATGAACCTGAAAGCCATTTACATCCTCCTTTGCTTTCCGCTTTCACACGAGCATTATCAGATTTATTATTGAATCGTAATGGCGTTGCTATACTGGCAACTCATTCTCCTGTGGTATTACAGGAGGCTCCTAAGAGTTGTGTATCGGTCATTAGAAGAACACGAATGTCATGTGTGGTGGATAAGCCATTGATTGAGACTTTTGGAGAGAACGTGGGGGTTCTGACTCGGGAGGTCTTTGGACTTGAAGTATCAAGCTCTGGTTTTTATGATGTTCTTGCGGCAGAAGCTAAAAGCGGGCTTAATTACGATGATATAATAAAATTATATGGCGATCAGATAGGGTTTGAAGGAAAGGCGATCCTTCGAGCTATATTGTCTAATAAAAAAAATACTTTTAATTGAAGGAGGTATTATGAAATCGGTAGATCTACCTTCAATTACATATAATGATTTGATTAGCAGTTGTATTGGCAGTATTGACTCGGAAGAGTTACGCAATCGTCTTGAAACTGCGTTAGCTCATCTACTCAGGGCGGGAGTTGCGTATGACCTGGCTGCAACTCATGCAAATCTCTTTCAGACGGCTTGCTTCACAGGCAATGATGATGATGTCGTGGTCGAGTCTGTTACAAAAAAAGAACTCAAAAATCTATATACTGCACAGATGGTTCCCGCAAACAAGCCCAGCAGAATCTATTACGATGATATAAAACTATTGGCACCCCTTGGTATTTGCCCTTTCTGCGGATTTGGCCATGTAAAAACTTTGGATCACTATCTTCCAAAATCAAAGTTTCCGCTACTATCAATATTCCCTTCAAATCTAGTGCCATGTTGCACCGACTGTAACAAAGGCAAACTTGCAAATGTCGCCGTAGCTCAGGGAGAACAGTGCTTACATCCCTATTTCAGTGATCCTATTTTCATTAATGAGCAGTGGATTTTTGCCACTGTCGTTCATTCTTCTCCGGCAGTTGTTACCTTTCATGTACAGCGGCCACCTTTGTGGAGCGATATAAATTTCGGTAGGGTAATTTATCATTTCAGAGAATATGATCTTGCAAACCGATTTTCAGTGCAGGCAGGAAGTGAACTGGCATCCCTCAGGAAAGAGCTTTTGATAGATTTTAGAACAGGAGGAGTAAATGAAGTGCAAAGAACGTTAATAAAAAAGGAAGCAGCCTCAAGAAGTTTAGAGGTTAACTCTTGGAAAACAGCAATGTACCAGGCGTTGTCTGCCGATCCATGGTTTTTCCAAGGGGGGTTTATGCAGGAATAAAACCCATTATTGTGCATAAAAAGGCCCTAATCAGGGCCGTTTTTCAGATATTTAAAGTTATTTATAGGTGGTTTTTCTCTTCCGTACGATAAATACGTATTTAACTTAAGGGTGCATGCTAGTGGTTAGTCAGGTCTTGTAGCTAAATCGAGATGTTCGTATATAACTAAATAGGCCTGCCCGGGCTACGGTCTCACTATAGCGTTCCCTGCTTTTGTAATTCTCCCTGAAATCTGTACCATCCACTTTTAGGGCTTCTCCAACATAGCCTTTGGATCTATTTGCTTAAGCAAGTCACCAAATCGAAAAGACTGAAAAAAGTTAGTAATTAAATATGTTTATAAATCATATAGTTGCTAATAACTAACTGTTAGTTTCATTCAGATACAACGACGGCTGCATTATTTCGCTGTCGCGGGAGGCAAAGCAGTTCGGCATAAAAATGGGTGAGCCGTATTTTAAATTCAAAGAAAAGCCATATCCGTCAAAAGTTTACGTCTTTAGCTCGAACTATGCGCTGTATGCCGATCTCAGCAGTCGGGTCATGCAGACGCTGACCGATCTCGCCCCGGCAATAGAGATTTACTCCATCGATGAAGCGTTCGTGAACGTTTCAGGGGTCAGCCACTGCCTGTCGCTGGAAGCGTTCGGTCACCAGATGCGCACAGAGGTCTTTAAAAATACGGGCCTAACCGTTGGCGTCGGTATTGCCCCGACCAAAACCCTTGCAAAGCTGGCCAACTATGCGGCGAAACGCTGGGCCAGCACGGGCGGCGTGGTCGATCTCTCAGGCCGCGAGCGGCAGCGTAAGCTGCTGGAAAAGGTTCCGGTAGAGGAGGTGTGGGGCGTAGGGCGGCGCATCACGAAAAAGCTCAACGCTATGGGCATTACCACGGCGCTGGAGCTGGCGGAAGCGTCGTCCTGGGTCATCCGCAAACATTTCAACGTGGTACTGGAGCGGACGGCCCGCGAGCTGCGCGGTGAGCCCTGTCTTGATCTGGAGGAGTTCACCCCCACCAAGCAGCAAATCATCTGTAGCCGTTCGTTTGGACACCGTATTACCCAATATGAAGAGATGCACCAGGCCATTTGCGCCTACGCGGAACGCGCTGCGGAAAAACTGCGCGGCGAGCATCAATACTGTTGTTTTATCAGCGTGTTTGTGCGCACCAGCCCGCACGCGGATAACGAAATTTATTACGGCAATCAGGCTTCCGTCACCCTGATGACGCCTACCAATGACTCACGGGATATCATCCGCGCCGCCACGGAGGCGCTGGGGCGTATATGGCTCGACGGCTATCGCTATATGAAAGCCGGGGTCATGCTTGCGGACTTTTTCAGCAGCGGCGTCGCCCAGCTTAACTTGTTTGACGATAATCGCCTGCGCGCCAACAGCGCGGCGCTGATGGAAACGATCGACAGCCTGAATCATTCCGGCAAAGGGAAGATATGGTTTGCCGGGCAGGGTATTGAGAAATCCTGGGCGATGAAGCGTGAGATGCTGTCACCGGCCTATACGACGCGGTACGCCGATTTGCCGGTGGCGAAGTAGAAGATGGTTGCGTTATTTCTTTTGCGTCAACCAGGTTGCCGCAGCCGTCAGCACGCCAATCCACGGCATTTGGCCCGCTCCGGCCAGGAAGTTATGGCGATCGATCTCGTTATTTTTACGGATATCGGCAAGGCGGGTAAGCGCCTCTTTTTCATCCGCGGCGCCAATCTCCTCAAACTGTTTTTCAAACCCCTGAGCGATGAGCTGAGCGGCCGCATCGGTGTTTGCGCTCTCGATCGCAATGAGGTTCGGGCCTTTTTGGAAAAAACGGTAATCCGGCATAAGTGCTCCAGAAAGAGGAGGATACGGTAAAAACACTCTATTCCTGGCGGTTAAAAAATGCACGTGATTTACGGCGGAAATAATCAATTTTTCTTTATTATTTCAGGCAGTAACTGCTCGATTACGCTGACGACCTTTCTGACGCGCTGCGGAATAAAGCGGGCGTCAGGGTAGACGGCATAGAGGAAGCGATCGGGTAACCGCCAGTCGGGCAGCACCGGTACCAGCGTGCCCGCCTGCAGCGCCCTGGCCACGAGCGGTCGCTGCATGCCGCCGATACCCATGCCGGATTCCAGCGCCTGCAGCAGCGCGTCGCTGGTGTTGGCTCGGAAAACGGTATTCACGTTGATCTCGACCGTTTCCTCGTCGGACATCAGGCGCAGGGGGGCATCCAGCGGAATACCGCTGAACCGTACGTGTGGCAGCGTCGCCAGCTCGCTGACGGCGTGTACCACCTGAAAACCGGGAGCGGCAAACAGCGCGGCTTCAATACGCGCCAGCACGCGAGCCGCGTGCGCCTGCGGAGGCTCACTGCTCAGCCGTATCGCGACATCCACGCCCTCCGTCACCAGATCGGCAAGGCGGTCATCCAGGGAAATCATCAGCTGCAGTTCGGGATGCAGGCGCTGTAGCGCCAGCAGATGCGGCAAAAAAATCTGCCCCAGGCCGCTCGGCAACTGGACATGGACGCGTCCCTGAACGCGATGGTCGGCAGGATGTAAACGCCTCTCCGCTTCCCCCATGGCGTCCAGCACAAGCTGCATATCACGCCGGTAACGTTCACCCTGTTCGGTCAGCTTCATCGTACGCGTCGTACGGTGCAGCAGCACCACGCCAAGCTCATCCTCAAGCGCCGCGATCTGTTGACTGACGGCGGACTGCTTAATGCCGGTCTGACGGGCGGCCGCTGAAAACGAGCCCGCTTCAGCGACGCGTAGAAAGGTAGAAATGGCGGTGAGCTTATTATTCATTTAATGATTCTGCTTATAAGTGCCATCGGTTTCAGGGGATATCTCCAGAAAAAATAATAGATCACACTGTGTCTGTCACCCTTTGCGGAGAAACACCATGAATAAGATGCAGCAACACAACGTCGCCCTGGTCGCGGGTGCCAGCGGCATTGTCGGCAGACAGCTGGTCAACACGCTCCTGCACCATCAGTGGGAAGTGATCGGCCTCAGTCGCCGCGAGGTAACCCATCCGGACGGCATTCCCATGGTGAACGTTGATTTACTGGATGCGCAGGACACCGCAAGGGCGCTGCACGCCCTGAACGGTATTACCCACATCTTTTACAGCGCCTGGGCGAACGCGGCGAACTGGACGGACATGGTTGAGCCGAACGTCACCATGCTGCGCAATCTGGTCAGCACCCTCGAAAAAACGGCACCTTTGCAGACGGTCAGCCTGATGCAGGGGTACAAAGTCTATGGTGCGCATCTGGGGCCGTTTAAAACCCCGGCGCGGGAAAGCGATCCCGGCGTGCCGGGTGCCGAATTTAACGCCGCGCAGCTCGCGTGGCTCAGCCAGTTTCAGCGGGGGAAACGCTGGCACTGGAATGCTATCAGGCCGGGCGTGGTGGGGAGCCCGGTACCGGGTAATGCCATGAACCTTGCGCTGAGCATCGCCCTGTACGCCTCCCTGTGCAAGGCGCAGGGTTTACCGCTGCGTTTTCCCGGTTCGGAACAGGCCTGGCACAGCATCGTCGACCATACCGACGCCGGGCTGCTGGCCGGGGCCACGGTGTGGGCCGCCGCGTCACCTGCGGCACAGAATCAGGCGTTCAACGTGAACAATGGCGATATCTGGCGCTGGAGCGAGCTGTGGCCGCGCATCGCACGCTGGTTTGAACTGGACTCTGCGCCGCCGGTGAGTCTGTCATTTCATCAGCTGTTTAACGACTATCGCGGCGTATGGCGCGAGCTTGCCGAAGAACGGCTGGTGGAAGCGGATATTTTGCAGCTGAGTGACGGGCATTTTGCCGATTTTGTCTTTGGCTGGAATTACGACATGTTTGGTGACGGGAGCAAACTGCGCAGGGCGGGCTTTACGCAAATGCAGGCGACCGATGAGATGTTTTTCAGCCTGTTCGCGCAGCTGAGAGCCGCGCGGATTATTCCCTGATGAACCTGGGCGTCCTGGGGCAGGCCAGGACGCCGGGTGCTTACACAACCGTTAACGCATTCACAACTTCGGCCACGCTTTTCACGCTGCGGATGTTCCTATCTCTTTTGCGGCATTGCGGGTGATGCCCGGCATGCCTGATTTTTATCGTCAGCATCCTGAAATCGATATCATTCCGAGCAGCTCTGACCACCGCCGGGATATGTTCTGGTGCTGCCTTGACTGTGTGCTGTGGGTGGGCGAACTGGGCGACGGCGACTATATGGCCTAGTGGGAGCGAAGCTGCAAAATGCGACATCTGGCTTTTTTTGAACTGGAACTGAGTAAATAACGGCTCTTTACCGGGTATGCAGGAACAGGCGGATACAATCCCCTCGATACATTTGAGCATGTGCATCATCTACTGAAGATAGAGCGGTGATTTTGGTTAAGGTATGATGGGATATTAATTAACCCTCAAAACTAAAAGGATTTTCCATGAGCACAAACGAAAAGGCCGCACCAGAAGATATCGGCTATTACCGGTATGAAGTTATCGGGGACTGCACTCTGCGAACCAGCGCTGTCGGGACTGTAAAAACCGTTCAGTGCCGGCGGGTGCCAGTCAGGGGGATCGCGCTGACCGTAGGTGTGTTCTTTGACGGCACTGGGAATAACCGGGCGAATTCAGACGATCTGCGGCTGGCATATGCCCACTGCGCTAATCTGGTTGGCGAGGATCGTGCAAGGGCGTGCGAGAAGTATGAAAAGCATGCCAGAGCAGGGTTAGGGAACGCCAGCTGGCAAGGTGGCCCCACTAATATTTCGCGGCTTTTCGATCTTTACCAGCAGCACAATGAACTTAAAAACGGCGAAGTAGAGGCGCAGGTCAAAGCCTACGTATGTGGTATCGGCACGGCGGACGGGGAAAGCGACTCGACGATGGGTAAAGCGCTGGGCAGCAGCCTTATCCGGCAGTTTGAGGGGGTGGTGACAAAGACCGATGAGGCGCTGGATAAAATTATCACGGCGCTCAGGGAATTCATTGATGTTAACAGCACAGAGGTAGCAATAGCGAAGGTGCAGTTTGACGTGTTCGGTTTCAGCCGCGGGGCAGCGGCAGCGCGGCACTTCGCCAACCGGGTGATGAACCAGGACGCGGAGATAGCGGTGGCGATAGACAAAGGATTAGACCTGACAGGGCACCATGGAAAAGCGGCGGGAGAGGTACGCTTTCTGGGACTGTTTGACACAGTGGCGGCCATCGGGAGTCTGCTGAACTTCTACGGCATCAACGGGCGCAGCAACCCCGGCGTCAATCTCGAACTGCGTCCCTCGGTGGCGCAGAAGGTGTTTCAGATAAGCGCAATGCACGAGTGTAGATATAACTTCAGCCTGAACAGCATAGCGGGGATGTGGCCGGAGCTGGCGCTGCCCGGTGCGCACTCGGATATCGGCGGAGGCTACAACGCGGGAGAGGATGAAATAACCCTGCTGACGATGCCGGACTTTGAAGTGATACCGGAAAGCTCGGATGAAATGCAGACGGCAGTATACCGTAAGGCGGAGAAGATGCGTCAGACGCTATATTCGCTGCCGGCGCTGAAGTACCTGATGCCGCATGGTGAGGTGGAGACGAAAATGATTTCGTGGCCACTGGTTAACCGGGATAAGGCACGGGCGTTTATTTTTGAGAAGAAATCCGGCGCGGCGGTATTTATGACTCGCCGGGCGGTGCCGAACGACTGGGAAAAGGTGAGTATGCGCGTGATGCTCGATGCGGCACAGGACGCCGGGGTTATCTTTGCACCGATACTCAGCAGTAACAAGGAGCTGGCACTGCCGTCAGAACTAATTCCCTTGTGTGAGAAAGCGATAGCGCAGGGGCGCGCAGTCCGCCAGGGCGTAGAGCCTGAGGGCTTCACGGCAGCGGATATGCAGACCATCGGGCGTTACCTGCACTGTTCGGCGAACTGGAACATCGACTCTGACCTGAGCCTGTGGGTGAGTCCGTCCTCGGGAGAGGTTTTTCTGAGAAACCACTATGCGCCGACGGATGAACGCTCCTTCGTGTGGCCGATGGCTCCGGGCAAAGGGTGGGTGCGGACGGTATGGCGGATGGACGATCAGCAGCAATGGGAAGACAGGGCGCGGGCGAATGCGGACGCGCTGGACGTATTTTTCTGAGGAGGCAGGGATGAAGCGATTACCTCTTATGGTAGCTGTACTGGGCGTCATACTGCTTTCAGGCTGCCATGACCGTCGGGCAGGTGTGAAAACGCTGTTAGGGGACGGCGTGGAGCAGTATGGACAGAAGTTGCCTTACGATCACTGGCACTTTAATTTTTTCTATCCAGCCAACCTGCCGGCACTGGTGACCATGGTGTATCTGGAGGACGGGAATATCCGTGAAACTATCTACCGGCGACTTGATCCGACCGAACCCAGCCAGGGCAGCGTGGGAACATGGAGCCAGCGTGTAGGCGGTTTTCCAGCCAATTTTAATATCGGCAAGGCGCTGCCGGTCAGGATGACGGTGTGCTGGGACTCGGTTATCGACAAAAAGGCGTACGAAACGGAGATCTGGTTCAGTCGGGAGACATGGCAACAGATGCGCACAGCCTATCCTGATACCTATCGTCCCGGTAATACGTATTACCGAAACAAAATGATAATAGGTCTGGCCCCGGAAGGAAAAGTCAGAGTATGGCTGAAGGATAACCGTAATCCTGTTGTGCTCCAGCATCCCGCCAGACAGTTCACGCTGACAGGGGATGATATGCTGATATGCAAAAACGTTCCCAACCGGATTGATTTCAGTTACATCGAGGCTAATGGTTACGATCCCTTCATCCGCAATTTTATCGAGGGGAAGCGCTATCCGTATGGTAATTGGTAGGGAGGCGCCGTCCGGTGGCCAGCGGCTTCATTAAACGCCTATGGATGAACGCTCCTTCGTGTGGCCGATGGCAAAGGGCAAAGGGGGAATGCGGACGCGCTGGACGGACTTTTCTGAGGAGGCAGGGATGAAACGATTACCGCTGGTAGCGGTCATGATGGGTGTCATATCACTCGCCGGTTGCCACGATCGCCGGGAGGGTGTGAAGTCTTTGTCAGGGGATGGTGTAGAACAGTGGGGGCAGAAACTGCCTTACGATCACTGGCAGTTTAATTTTTTCTATCCCGTCAACCTGCCGGCACTGGTGACCATGGTGTATCTGGAGGACGGGGATATCCGGGAAAGTATTTTCCGGCGACTGGACCCCACGGAACCGAGCCAGAGCAGCGTGGGGACATGGAGCCAGCGCGTGGGTGGTTTTTCAGCCAATTTTAATATCGGCAAGGCGTTACCTGTCAGGATGACGGTGTGCTGGGACTCGGTTATCGACAAAAAGGCGTACGAAACGGAGATCTGGTTCAGTCGGGAGACATGGCAGCAGATGCTCACAGCCTATCCAGATACCTATAAGCCGGGAAAGACGTATTACCGGGATAATATGATTATCGGACTGGCACCGGGTGGAACGGTGCGGGTCTGGCTGGAGAATAACGGCGATCCTGTTGTGCTTCAGCATCCTGCGCGGCAACTCACTCTGACAGGGGAGGATATGCTGATATGCAAAGGGGTAACGAAACATCCTAACGGGTATATTTATTACGGAAAGACACCCGATTTCATCAAAGGGAAAATCTATCCGTATGGCAACTGGTAGGGCATAACGGTCAGTAAAATCAAAAGGATCCTCTTGAGATCCTTTTGAGCATCAATCTGATTGTTTTGATGGGTTAAACTTCAATATTTTTAACATGTCACATTTTGCAGCTTCGCTCCCACCAGGACTATATCGCGCGTAAAATCGGGAACATCAAAATCACGACCTGCGCCAGCCCGGCCTGGCTGGCAAAGCACGGTACGCCAGAAACGCCGGATGATTTACGCAAACATCAGGCCATCAACTGGATTAATAACCGCAGCAGACAAATTCATCCGTGGACGTTTACCACGCCAGAAGGCATCGCGGAAATTACCCTGCCCGGTAAGCTTGTCGTGGATAACTCCGAAGCCTACATCGCGGCAGGTCTGGCCGGACTGGGGTTAATGCAGGGGATGAATCTCTTTCTCCAGCCTTACATTGACCGCGGTCTTCTGGTTGAAGTCCTGCCGGACTATCGCTCGCCGGACCGCAAGCTGTCACTGCTCTATCCACACCGCCACCTCTCCCGCAAGGTGCGGGTCTTTACCGAGTGGCTGGAGACTCTGGTGTGAAAGCGGCCAGCTCGTGACACAGCGCGCCAATCTGTTCTACGGCGTTCAGCAGGCGGGGCGTGGGTTCGTTTGCGCAGTTCAGCCGCAGAAAGTGCGTTAACTCTGCGGCAGGTGAAAACAGGGGGCCAGGGCTGACGCCAATGCCCAGCGCCAGCGCGCGACGGTGCACCTCCAGCGCGTTGACCCGCTGAGGCAGTTCAACCCACAGCAGGAAACCGGCAGCGGGCACGTTAACGCTCGTTCCGGGGGGAAAGCTCGCCTTGACCTGCGCCACGACGGCGTGAACGCCCTCTGCGATCCGGCGCTTCAGCCGCCGCAGATGGCGATCGTAGTCGCCGCTCGCCAGAACCTCGCTCGTCGCCGCTTCCAGCAGCGGGGCGCCAGCCCATTCTCCGGCCATGCGGGCCTGTAAGACCTGCGGGGAGTAGCGTCCGGCGGCGATCCAGCCGATTCGCCATCCCGGCGCAAGCGTTTTGGACAGGGAACTGCAGTAAATCACATTCCCGCTCTGGTCGAACGCCTTGCAGGCCGGAGGGCGTTGCCCCTCGCCGACCAGGTCACCGTAAACATCGTCCTCAATCAAAGGAATTTCAGCCTCTTCAAGCAGGGCAACCAGTTCCTGCTTGCGCGCGACGGGCATGCTGGCACCCAAAGGGTTTTGCACGGTGGGCGAGGCCAGAACGGCCGCAGGGCGGTGGCAGCGAATGGCGTCCGCCAGCGGTTCCAGCAGCAGGCCTTCCACAGGGTCGGTGGGGATCGCTAAAGCCTTCAGGCCTAAATCTTCCAGCAGCAGGAGCGTGCCAAAGTAGGCGGGCTGCTCAATCGCCACGACGTCACCCGGCTGGCACACGGCCCGAAGGGCCAGGCGCAGCGCCTGCGTCGCGCCTGCGGTAATAATGAGATCGTCCGCGCCGAACCGGGCTCCCCACTGTGCAGAGCGCGCGGCAATCTTGCTTCGCAAATCCCGCCTTCCCGGAGGCAGGCTGTAGCTCTGTCCATGCGCGTCCAGACGACGGCCCGCAGAGTGCAACGCCCGCTGCAGGGCATCTCCCGGCAGCCACGCGGGATCGGGCAGGGCGGCGCCCAGCGGGATCAGCCGGGCTTCTGCACTGCTGAACAGCGACCGGGCCACGGCGGACAGGGTGACGGGGACCGGGCCCGGCGTGGAGCGCGCGGGCTCCGCGCGCGGAGGCTGGCTGGTCTGACGGATGTAATAGCCTGACCGCGGGCGCGCAACGATCAGCCCTTCAGCCTCAAGGCAGCGAAGGGCCTCCAGCGCCGTCGGAAGGCTAACGCGCTCGCGTTCGGCCAGTTTGCGCGCGGAGATCATCCTGTCGCCGGCGCGCAGCGCGCCGGACGTAATGGTAAGACGCAGCATATCCGCAATACGGCGATAGTGAGGAGAGGACTGGGACGGGGCAGACATGGGTAACTGTTCAGGCTAATTTTCGATAAAACTGACTATACAGCCATTGATGCGCGCCATCTATAGTGTCCGGCATGTTCAGGACAAGGAGGCATTATGCACAGTGATAACTTCAACATTTCCACCTATTTCAACCGCATAAACTACACCGGACCGGCGGGTGCCAATACGGCCACCCTGCATGCGCTGATGCGTCATCAGCTCTTTTCCGTTCCCTTTGAAAATCTGGACGTGCAGGCGGGCAAAGTTGTCTCGCTGGCGCCAGACGATATCGCCGATAAGGTGTTAACGCAGGGGCGCGGCGGCTACTGCTATGAGGTAAACGGGCTTTTTGCCATGGCGCTGGCGGCGTTAGGGATCCCTTACCGCTTCGTGGCGGCGCGCCCGATGTTCTACCCCGCGCGGCGGCCGAAAACCCACATGGCGATCGTCGCTGAGGTAGATAGCCGACAGTGGCTTTGCGACCTCGGGTTCGGCAGCTACGGCATTCGTGCGCCGATGGCGCTGGACACGCTTGATGTGGATATCACGCAGGATTTCGACACGTTTCGGCTAAGCCGCAGCGCGGAGGGTGAGTATCTGCTTGAGGCGAAGGTTGAGGGAGAGTGGGCCCGGCAGTACGGCTTTGATCTCACCCCTCAGGAATGGATTGACTTCGTTCCGGCCAACTACCTTAACTCCACGCACCCGGATGCCATCTTTGTGCAGAAGCGGGTGGTGGTGCAACACAGCCCGGAGGGACGCCAGATTTTGCTGGGCGATATGCTGAAAACCATCACGGCGAACGGCACTGAAACGCGGAAACTGGCGGAGGATGAAATCCGCCATGTCCTGAAAGACCGTTTTGCGCTGACCGCCGCGTAATCTGCCGGGAAACGGTGGAGCCTCAGCGCAGTCCGTCTTCTGTGGCGTTGCGCTGAGCTCCCCACTGTAACAGCAGGCTAAACGACGCGGGTAATACGGTCAGCGTCACCAGCGTCGCGACCAGCAGCCCGCCGATAATCGCATAGGCCATTGGCCCCCAGAAGACCTGATGAGAGATCGGGATCATGCCCAGAATGGCGGCGCAGGCGGTCAGGCAGATGGGCCTGGCCCGGTGCTCCGCGGCCGCCATAATCGCGGCATCGTTTGCCATCCCCTGAGCAAGATTGCTGTCAACTTCGCTAATCAGTATCACCGCGTTGCGCACGATCATTCCCGCCAGAGCGATGACGCCCAGCAGCGCGACAAACCCCATCGGCGTGCCGCCGGGCAGCATAGCCAGCACGATCCCCGGCAGGCCAAACGGGGCCATCAGGAGGGCCAGCAGCATCCGGGAATAACGCCGCAGCTGAAGCATCAGCAGCAACAGCATGATGACCAGCGTTACCGGAAGAACGGTAAAGACGGAGCTGTTCCCCTTGTCCGATTCGGCAACCGCGCCGCCTTCTTCAATGCTGTAACCTGCGGGCAGGCTCGCGCGCAGCTTGTCGACCGCCGGACGCAGCGCCGCGGATACCGCTTCAGCCTTCAGCCCCGGGGCAAGATCCGTTTGCACCGTGATGAAGGGCACGCGCTGCCGACGCCAGACGACCGGATCGTCCACGCCCCAGACCGGCGTCGCGACGGCGCTGAGCGGAATTTTTTTACCGTCATTCCCCTGAATCGTGAGCGAGGAGAGGGTGGCGGTGCTGTGACGCGCATCGTCCGTGGCCCGCAGCACCACGTCGACAAGGCGGTCATTATCCCTGATGGAGGTGACAACGCTGCCGGACCAGACGGTGTTCAGCGTGCGGGCGAGGCTTTCTGACGATATTCCCGCCGCTCTGGCCGCCGTCTGATTCACCTTAAGGGTAATGACCCTCTCCGGCTCTCCGGCCGTCTGGTTAACGTCGCGTGAGTACGGAGACCGGCCAATCGCGTCCGTGAGACGGTTCGCCAACGCCCGGACCTGCAGATAATCTGGCCCGCTCACCCGGTATTTGATGGGCCAGCCGACGGGCGGCCCCAGCTCAAGGGGCGACACGCGCGTGATGATGTCGCTAAACTGCGTCGCCAGGATCCTGTTGAGCTGAGCATGCAGACGATCCCGCGCCTCAAGATCTTTAGCCACCACGACCATCTGGGCGATATTTTCATTTTCCAGCAGCACGTCCATCGGCAGGTAAAAACGGATGGCTCCCGACCCGACGTACGTCGAATAGCGATCGATGTTGCCGTTGCCTGCCAGCGCCTTTTCCAGCTTTTCCACCTCTCTTAACGTTTCCGGCTGCGACGCGTTGGCCGGAAGCGTCAGGCTGACCAGCAGCTCAGGCCGGTCCGAGGCGGGGAAAAACTCGCCCTGCATAAACGTCGTGCCGTACGCTGACAGCCCCAGCGCGGCAAGCGCAATCAGCACGGTAGCGAGCCGGTGGCGCAGTGCCAGGCGTAAAAGCCGTCCGTACCCGCGCGCGATCCTGCCGGGGCCTGCCGCGTGATGTCTGACTTTTTCCGGCAGCAGCCACGTGCCCGTCAGCGGCGAAAACAGGATCGCGACAGCCCAGGAGCAGAGCAGGGCAATGAGCACCACCGCAAACAGGGAAAAACAGTATTCACCGGCGCTGGAGGCCGCAAAACCAACGGGAATAAAGCCGGCAATCATCACCAGAGTACCGGTGAGCATCGGGAAGGCCGTCGTTTTGAACGCATGGGTGGCCGCGTGCCGACGGGAATCCCCCGCTTCCAGCCGGGAGACCATCGTTTCGACGGCGATCATGGCGTCATCCACCAGCAGGCCCAGGGCAATGATCAGCGCCCCGAGCGAGATACGCTGAAGGCCGATGCCGGCGAGCATCATGCCGGCAAACGTCATGGCGAGCACCAGCGGAATGGCCGTCGCCACCACCAGTCCGGCCCGTAACCCCAGCGAGACAAATGAAACCGCCAGCACGATAACAACGGCTTCGATAAGCACCCGGATAAACCCGCTTACCGCGTCACTGACCACCGCTGACTGATCGGCAACTTTCACCATCTCGATACCGTGCGGCAGCCCGGCGCTGAGGGCCGCCATTCTGGCATTCAGCGCAGCGCCGAAACGCAGCATGTTGCCCGTTGGCGCCATCGACACCGCCAGCCCGATAGCCGGTTTGCCGTTCACCCGGTAGGCCGGAGCCGGTGGCTCGGCGATTTCCCGGGTGACGGTGGTAATGTCGGTCAGCGGAATATAGCGATTGTTCACGTGCAGCGTGACGGCGCGTAAGCTCTCCTCGGTCGTGAGCGCCCCGCTGACCTTGATCGCCATGTTCTCTTTTTCGGTACGCATCGTTCCTGCCGGGACAACCGCATTTTGCGCCCGGAGGGCGTCGGCAACCGCCTGAATATCGAGCCCCATCCCGGCCAGGCGCGCCGGAGAAAAGGCGAGAACCCACTGCTCCTGCTGTTCGCCCAGCAGGGTGGTTTTGCCTATATCCGGCAGGGACATCAGCTCTCGACTAATTGTTTCTGCGCGATCCCGCACCTCCCGCAGGGTAAAACCTTCGGGAATAAAGGCGTAAATTGTGCCGAACGTGTCGTCAAACTCGTCGTCCACGGCAGGACCCTGCACCCCTTCGGGCAGGGACGGCGCGATGTCCTGCATTTTTTTGCGAACCTGATACCAGATATCCGGCACGCGTTGCGGGGGCGTATCGTCACGGAGGTTGACGTGGATAACGGTGCGTCCGGCCCGGGTTTCACTTTCGAGATAGTCCAGCCAGGGCGTTTCCTGCAGCTTTTTTTCAAGCGTATCGGTCAGCAGGCGGGTGGTATCCGCCACGGAGGCTCCCGGCCACTGCGCGGAGACGACGGCCGTTTTAATGGTAAAAGCCGGATCTTCGTTACGCGGCAGCTTCTCATAGCAGAACACGCCCATCGCAATCACCAGCAGCATGAAAAAGCTGACCATCTGCTGGTTCTTCAGCGCCCAGGCTGAGAGGTTAAATTTGGCTTCCGGTTCTGTGTTCATGGCTGAACCTCTCCGGCCATCACCGGCTCGCCGGATCGTAATGTGCTCACGCCCGCCGTAATCACCCTGTCGCCCGGCTCAAGGCCGGAGGCAATCATGACGGAGGTGGCCGTATAGCTCGCGGGCACCACCGCGCGCAGCTGCGCCCGCGACTGCGGGGTAATCACAAAAACGGCCGGTTTGTCGCCGATGCGGGTCAGCGCCGAGGCGGGAAGGGTGTAGCCGCGCGGGGCAGACGATGGCAACGTGACGGTTACGCTGGCGCCCAGCGCCATGGCCGCCGGCGGGTTTTGCAGGGTGGCCCTGACGCGCCAGGTGCGGGTTTGAGGATCGGCCTGCGGCGTGATATCCCGCAGCGCGGCAGACGCCTGCACCGACGGATCGCTGAGGAGGGAAACCCGCAACTCCGCCTTATCCAGAGGCGGGATCGCATCCGGAGTGGCAATATCAAACGCCACGTCGCGGGCTTCACCCGTTGCCAGCGTCAGCACGGACTGACCGTCGCTGACAACCTGCCCCGCAGAAGCGTTCACGGCGGTGATGACGCCCGCCTGCGGCGCGATCAGGCGCGTCCAGCCGAGGCTTTCGCGGGCATTTCGCCACGCGGCCTCGCTGCTTTTTAAGCGCGCGCGGGCGACAAGCCAGTCCGCACGGGCGCTGTCGAGCTGCGTGCGGGCTATCGCGCCCGTTGGCATGAGCTTTTGCATTCGACTGACGTTAAGCGCGGCGACCTGCGCCGAGGCTTTAGCACCTTCATAGTCGGCCGCCGCGCCGTCGAGCTGGTTTTGCCCGGTCGTGTTGTCAAGCGTGGCCAGCAGCTGTCCGGCAGTGACCCGATCGCCAATATCAACGCTGCGCGTCAGTATCCGGCCCCCGGTCCGAAAGCTCAGGGTCGTTTCATCGCGGGCACGGATCTCACCGGTTCTTTCCAGCGCGGGAAGGGTTTGGGCGGTGCCAACGACGACGTAGCGTACCGCTCGCGCAGGGTCGGGCTTATTTTCGTGTTTATCACCGCAGCCGGTCAGCGGAAAAATCGCCAGCGCAAGCAGGGCCAGGGGAAGAAAATGCAGCCAGGAAAGGGTGCGCGCCACGCCGTACAAATGATGCAGGCAGTGGCGGAGGGAGAGAAAAAATTCGTCTGACATAACGCCGCTCCATAAAGGGAATGGCGTTATTAAATGCGCGCTACGTCGAGAAAGATTCGATGTTCTGTCAAGGCTTTATCAAGAGTGAAGATTTTCATTACCGGACGGATGCCAGGGCAATAAAATGCGCACGGCGAGGCCGCCGGTTTCCGGTAATGACGCGCTAATCTCACCCCCATGCGCCTCGCAAATCGCCCGGGCGATGGATAAACCGAGGCCGCTGCCGCCGGAATGCCGCGCGCGGGACTGCTCCTCGCGGCTGAAGCGTTTAAACATTTCCGGTAAGAACTGGGGCGACACGCCCGGCCCGTCATCGGTAAATTCGAGGATGTAATGCCCGCTGGCGTAGTGCAGCGCCACCTCAAGGTGGCCGCCATCGCGCCCGTAACGAAGCGCATTTTCCATGAGGATCGTAACGACCTGTCCAAGACGGAACGCATCGCCTCTGAAGGGGCTGGTGCGCGGGTTGCGAAGCGTTATCCGAAAATGATGCGCGTCAGCCTCGGGCATGATCCAGGCAGCCCGCTCCTGAATCAGCTCATCGAGGCAAAATAGCTTGTCCTCCAGCACGAGGTTACCCGCGTCGGCGAGCGAGAGAAGGTGAAGCTCATCGGTGAGGCGGTTGAGGTGCTGGAGCTGTTTCATCACCATGCCGAGCTGCGCTGGGCTGGCATCAAACACGCCGTCTAACATGCCCTGCAGACGCCCGATGGCGGCCGTCAGGGGCGAGCGCAGCTCGTGCGCCATCGCGACGTGCGAGGCGCGGAGCTCTTTTTCATAGCGGGCAAGCTGTCCCGTCATGGAGTTAAAGTCGGTCGCAAAGCTGACCATTTCAGCCGGCGCATCCTCGATCAGTTCCGCCTGGCGGCCAAACTGCCCGTCGGCGACATCCTTTGCCGCATCGCGAAGGCGGCTGAACTGCAGCGCCAGCGGCCGGGCGTGTTTGAGCCCCATCACCACGATAAACGGGATCATCACCAGCACCAGCAGGGCCACCGTGGCCCAGTCGGCTGAGGCGATAGACGGCGTGGAATAGCTCAGGCCCCACCAGGTGTCCACAATCGAGTGGAAGCGGGCCGGATTGGCCTGCGGGTTCTGGCTGAGCGTCAGAAACTCCTGGCGGACCGCCGCTGGCATTTTGCCCATTATCCAGTAGTTCTGTACCGCATAGCGCAGCCACATGCAGGTGGCAATGACGATCACGCTGCCGATAGCCAGCGCCAGGATGCGCGCGCAAATCCAGCGCCACAGAGAGGAGTGCTGATTTTTAATCATGGCTGTCTGAACCTGTAACCCACGCCGCGAACGTTGATCAGCACGCCGGAGATCCCCGCCGCTTCGAGTTTTTTACGCAGGTTATAAATATGGGTGTCCACCACGCGCTCCAGCGCCTCGCTTTCCGGCAGACAGTGCTCCAGTAAATACTGGCGGGAGAACGGGTGCGCCGGAGAACGCAGCAGCGTTGCCAGAAGCGAGAATTCCGTTGGCGTAAGATCGAGCATCACGGGCGCGTCGCCGCCGTTATCCACGCTCGCCACAATGGCGGCAACGTCCACCTCGAGCGTTTGCCAACGAAGGATCGCTTCATCCGTCTCTTTTTTACTGCTGCGCCGCAGCACCGCCTGCACCCGAGCCACCACTTCGCCCGGATGATAAGGCTTCACAACGTAATCATCCGCACCGTACCGCAGGGCACCAATGCGGTCCGGGGTATCCCCCATGGCCGTGACCATGATCACCGGCACATCGCTTTTACGACGCAGGCCAGCCAGCACCTCGGTGCCGTTAAGCCCCGGCAGCATCACGTCCAGCAGGATGAGGTCGGGCTTCCACCGCTGCGCCATATCCAGCCCGGAATGACCGTCTCCGGTAATGGTCACGTCGTAATTTTCCCGCCGTAAATAGGCTTCGAGCACGCCGGCCGCATCGGCGTCATCTTCAATAATCAGCACTCTTCTGGACAACATCCGTTCACCTTGACCATTTCTTAACACTATCCCGACGATTCATTGATTCAGCCAAATCATACTGCGCCAACATTGTGTGGCCGCCCCCGTATCAGGAGGCGCCAGCGTCCGTATGGAGAGCAGTATGATAGCGATAAAAAAAGTCCTGTATATGTCCGTCCCGCTTCTGATGGCCGTGAGTTCCGGCGCGCAGGCGGATGATGGCTCCGCGTCCGATTCCTTAACCGTCGGGCTGGGGGGACAGTATGCCCCACGTTACTCAGGCTCAGACAAGCAGGTGTGGCAGGTGGTTCCGGTGCTGCAGGGTCGTAAAGGCGCTTTCTTTATTGATGCGCAAAAAGGGGTGGGATATGACCTGCAAAACGACAGCGGCTGGTATTTCGAACACACGCTGGGCTACGACTTCGGAAGGGCTGATAAAAATTCTGGCTGGCGTGAGGGCGCAAACAATCTGAAAGGGATGGGGGACATTGATGCCACCCTGAATACCGGCCTTGCCGTCGGCTGGCAGGCCACGCCATGGCTGAGTATGGAAGGCAAAGCGACGCTGCCGTTAACGGACAGCCAGGGGGGAAGCTATCAGGCTTCCGTTACGCTGATCCCGGTACAAAATAATCAGGACACGGTCGCCTTTCAGTCTGCGGCCCTGTTCGGCGACGGCCGTTATCTGAATACCTGGTATGGGGTCAGCGAGCAGCAGAGCCGCCGCACCGGCTATCGCCGCTATGCTGCGCCGGGTGGATTCTATGGCGTCGACACCAGCCTGACCTGGAGCCATCAGTTCGATGCCCACTGGGGAACGGTTCTGAGCGCGGACTATACCTGGCTGGGCGATCGTGCGAATAACAGCCCGATCGTGATGCGGCGCAATGAGGGAGCTGCAACCGCCGCTATCACCTGGACATTTTAAATTCGAGAAGCACGAGGGGACGAGAGGATTATTTCTTCTTATCCATCATCGCTTTTAAATCGGCAAACGGGTTAAACGTGGCGACGCCCACGTCTTTTTGCGCGTCTTCCCCGGCGACCACGGTGGTGCCGTACTGATCCGCTTCGGTGTATTTCGAATGTTCGTGATCGTGGCAAAACAGGCACAACAGCTCCCAGTTGCTGCCATCTTCCGGGTTGTTGGTATGGTCGTGATCGATATGATGAACCGTGAGTTCACGCAGATTGGAATAGACAAACTCGCGCGAGCAGCGTCCGCAGACCCAGGGATAGATTTTTAATGCTTTTTCGCGATAGCCGCTTTCCAGCCGCGCGTAGTTTTTGGGGATCAAAGCCATTGCCGGTTTTACCTGTGATAAAAATAGTGTGCCAATATAGCCCATCGGGTGCCGTAAAGGTAAACGCCATTGCTCCGTTAGAGTGAAAATGCGCCTTCAAGCGTAATCACACATTTTCCCCCTACGCGAACCACCGCCTTTCCTGACGAGGCATCGTATCCCGCGAACAGCACGCTTGCTCGCCCCATATCAACGCCCTGACTGACGTTAAGGTTAAGCGTCGTTTTATTGCGGTGCAACGCCAGCAGCGCCGTTGTAGCGGCGGTCGCGCTACCTGTTGCAGGATCTTCTGTCATGCGGGGAGTAAACATGCGGGCCTGCACATCGTGAGGTTCATCGGGATCCGTATCCAGGGTATAGGCATAGAGGGAAACCGCGCCATCCAGCGGTAACGTTGCGCGAAAACCCTGTAAATTCGGCACGCACCGACGAAGCGCCTCGCGAGAAGTCAGCTCGGCTATCAGGAAGGGCAGACCTACCGACGCGACAACAGGCATATGTACCGCGGTACGGATATCTTTTGCGTTCAGGGATAAGCAGGCAGCCACGCTTTCCGGGCTTACTTCAGAGCGGCAGGAGAGTGCCTCAGGCACCAGGAGTTCTGCGCCAGTCACGGTATCGTTGTCACGCAGCAGGCGTACTGGCACCAGACCGGCTATTTCCTCGAAGTGCAGCGTTTCAGTCAGGGGCTGATGATTCATCGCGGCGTGATAGGCCAGCACGTACGCAGTTCCAACATTTGGGTGCCCGGCGAAGGGGATCTCGCGCGAGGGCGTAAAAATTCGCACGCGTGCCGTACTGGAGGGATTGTCTGGCGGCAGAACGAACGTGGTTTCGCTGTAGCCAAATTCAACGGCGACCTGCTGCATTTGTGCTTTGCTCATACCCTCCGCATCGAGTACGACGGCGACAGGGTTACCCTGAAACGGGGTGTCAGTAAAAACATCCGCAACAACATAGCGTCTCTTCATTTTCTGTCCGGTGTAAAAATCCTGACATAGAGTAGTAACGTTAAATCAAACCGATAACCAGCCGTTTTTTACCTGACGGACCTGAAAAAAATTCAATCAATTTATTTGAATTATTCCGTTAAATAAACGGCATTTATTCTTACCGGGTAATGCGTAAAGTGTATAGGACGCAAAGCATTCTCAGGACACATGGTTATGAAAAAGATCGGGTTTTTATCCTTTGGTCACTGGACGCCTTCGCCGCAGTCCGGCACGCGCTCGGCGGCAGACACGCTGCTGCAGTCCATTGATTTAGCCGTGGCGGCTGAAGAGCTGGGGGCAGACGGCGCCTATTTCCGCGTGCACCATTTCGCCCGACAGCTGAGCTCGCCGTTTCCTCTGCTGGCGGCCATTGGCGCAAAAACGAAAACCATCGAAATCGGTACCGGCGTAATTGATATGCGCTATGAAAATCCGATGTACATGGCCGAAGACGCGTGCGCGGCGGATCTGATTTCCGGCGGTCGTTTGCAGCTTGGCATCAGCCGCGGCTCGCCGGAGCAGGTCATTGATGGCTGGCGTCATTTCGGCTATGTCCCGCAGGAAGGGGAAAACGAATCGGACATGGCGCGCCGTCATACCGAGGTGCTGCTTGAGGTGCTGCGCGGTGAAGGGTTTGCCAAACCCAATCCGCAGCCTATGTTCCCGAATCCGCCGGGGTTGCTGCGCCTGGAGCCGTATTCTGAAGGGCTGCGCGAGCGTATCTGGTGGGGCGCCGGTTCGAATGCGACGGCCGTATGGGCCGCAAAGCTGGGAATGAACCTGCAAAGTTCAACCCTGAAGGACGATGAAACCGGCGAGCCGTTCCATATTCAGCAGGCAAAACAGATCCGCGCGTACCGTCAGGCCTGGAAAGAGGCAGGGCATACGCGCCAGCCGCGGGTGTCGGTCAGCCGCAGCATTTTTGCGCTAATGGACGACCGCGACCGGATGTATTTCGGTGCCAGCCGCAACGACAGCGATAGCGTGGGCTACCTTGATGAGAAAACGCGCGCGATCTTCGGGCGCAGCTATGCGGCGGAGCCGGACAAGCTGATTGAACAGCTGAAAAAGGACGACGCGATTGCCGAAGCCGATACGTTATTACTGACCGTGCCGAACCAGCTCGGTGTGGATTACAATGCGCACGTAATTGAATCCATTCTCAAACACGTCGCACCGGCAATGGGCTGGCGCGAGTAGTTGGCACGCAAGGATAGCGCGTGGCGTGATTCTCAATCTGTAACTATCCGGGCGCTTATCGCGAAGACAGGAGGGGCAATACGTCCCTCCTGTCAGCGCTATTTATGGCTCATATCGCTCAGCAGCACGGCGATAGTTTGCCCGCCCGCCGTCTGTTCCAGACCAATCTTGACGATAATGGTCAGCGGGACTGAGAGCAGCATCCCAACGGGCCCGAGAAGCCAGCCCCAGAAAATCAGGGACAAAAAGACCACCAGCGTGGAGAGTCCCAGCCCCCGACCCATCATGCGTGGCTCAAGAATATTACCGAACACCAGGTTGATGACCAGATAGCCGGCCAGCAGGATCAGCGCGTCATAAAGCCCGCTGAAAACCAGCACCTGGAGGATAGGGGGGATCGCCGCCAGCACGGAGCCGATGTTGGGAATGTAGTTAAGCGCAAACGCCAGTAACCCCCAGACAAACGCAAAGCGAACGTCCAGCGCCAGAAGCATCCCCCAGACAACACCGCCCGTGACCAGGCTAATCGCCGTTTTCAGCACAAGATAGCGGGAGACGCTGTCCAGCGCGCGTTGAATCGCTCCCATTCCTTCAACCGGACGGACCATCATCTGCTGCAGCTTTGCCGGCAGCTGCGGCACCTCCAGCAGCATGAACACCACCGTTAAAAACAGCAGGAAAATGGAGGTCATGGCATTGGAAAGCTGCGCCAGCAGGCTGGTGACGATCGTCATGGCCGCATTGGGGTCGATATATTTCAGGAGTTCCTCAACCGAGACTTCGATGCCCGCGCGCTGCAGCCAGGGTTCCAGCTGCAGCAGCGGTATCGCCAGCGAAGAGCGGTACTTCGGCAGCGTTCGCGCCAGTTCATTGAGCGAGGTCCCCAGATACGCCACCAGCAAGACCATCGCCACAATGATGATGCTGATAAGCAGCGTAATCGCCAGCACGCGCGGGATGCGTAGCCGCGTCATGCGCTGCACCAGCGGGTTAAGGATCACCGCAACAAACAGGGCCAGAATAAAAGGCACAATAATGTCGGCGGCAAAACGAACGCCCGTCAGTATGATCACCAGCATGCCCAGCATGATGACAATTTTTAACCCGTTCAGGGTAATAATGGGTTTAGCCATGGTGACTCCGAATTTTTCTTTATATTTATAATAAAGGTGAAAGGCGTTGCAATAAACTAACCAAAATCAAACGGTATGGGTAAAGAATTGCAAAGACTTTGAGTAAAATCCTGGCTTATGGTACAAATCTGGTGTGTTTAACTACTGAGGACAATTTTCATCCGCAAAGACGAGAAGCAACAACGCGGATAATTGTAATTTTATGGACAATATGTTCAGGACGTACTCTTCAAACAATACCGCTGTATACTCCACCTCCTTCTGCCTGCTTTCTGGTGAGCAACACTGGCGCACCGCACTATAGTCACGTCTTCTGCCTGAGCTGGCGCTAAGCGCTTAGCTATCTGATTTCAATTCGTATTTTTTTGGTTTGCTGCACGCAGCGAGCCACGATGGATTATATTCTCAAGCAGGAGAAAAACATGTTTTACTGGATCCTATTAGCGCTGGCTATCATCGCTGAAATTACCGGCACGCTGTCTATGAAATGGGCAAGCGTCAGCGATGGCAATACCGGTTTTATTTTGATGCTGGTGATGATTTCGCTTTCTTATATTTTCCTCTCGTTTGCGGTGAAAAAAATTGCGCTGGGCGTCGCGTATGCACTGTGGGAAGGGATCGGTATTTTGTTGATTACGCTGTTCAGCGTGCTGATATTTGACGAAACATTAACAACAATGAAGGTCGCCGGATTAACGACGCTGGTCGCGGGTATTGTGCTGATTAAATCGGGTACCCGTAAGCCTGGCAAACAGCAGAAGGAGCAGAACCATGCAACAGTTTGAGTGGGTTCATGCGGCCTGGCTGGGGCTCGCCATCGTGCTGGAAATCCTGGCGAACGTTCTGCTGAAATTCTCGGATGGTTTTCGCCGTAAACTCTACGGCCTGATGTCGATTGCCGCGGTTCTGGGGGCGTTCAGCGCGCTGTCTCAGGCGGTAAAAGGGATCGATCTTTCGGTGGCCTATGCGCTGTGGGGCGGTTTTGGTATCGCCGCAACCCTGGCCGCAGGCTGGGTACTCTTCGGCCAGCGCTTAAACAACAAGGGCTGGATGGGGCTCATCTTGCTGCTTGCCGGCATGATCATGATAAAACTCGCCTGACAGACCTCTCGCCATGATTTACAGGCAGCGAAATTCGCTGCCTGTATTACGCTTAGAAAAGCAAAACATGAAGAGGATGGCTGATGTATCGCACATTAAGCTGGCGCAATATTCCCAATGCGAGAACGTTGTTTGCCCTGGTCTTCATGGCGGGCATCGGCTTAATCATCTCCATCGTCGCACTGCTCTATCTATCCCTGCATCTTATCAGCACCAAAACCAATGAAATTGATGAACACCGCACGGCGCTTTCCGTGCAGGGGTCTATTCAGACATCGGTTAACCGCGTCTCCTCTCTGGTGCTTGATAACGCCGTCTGGGACGATGCGGTGCGGGAGGCCTACCGTCCCACGCTCGATACCGACTGGCTGTACAACACCTGGGGTACTGGCTTTAAAATCAATAACCTCTATGACGGCACCTTCGTGCTGGATGAGCATTTCAACGTCCTCTGGGGATCGTTTCAAAGCCGGCCCTTTAACGAAAAAAACCTCGACTTCTTTGGTAAAGGCCTCAAAGCGCTTATCGACCAGCACGGGCGCGAGCTTGCGGGCGAAAAAAATATCTATGCGGGGATCAGCCAGACGCGCAACGGCGTGGCCTTTGTCGGCATTGGGCTGATTCGCCCGATGGTCGGCAGCTTACAGATCCACGACGGAACGCGCCGCTATCTGGTGATTACCCGCCATCTGAACGCCAGAATATTATCCGACCTGGGCGGCACCTTTCAGATCGATAACCTCCATTTTACCCCAGGCAAAATCAACGATCGCAGTATGCCGCTGCACAGTGCGGCAGGGGAGTTGGTCGGATATCTGAACTGGCAGGCGCGGCTCCCGGGCGCACAGGCCGCCCGGGCGGCATCGTCTGATATCAGGCAGATTGTGGTGCTGGTGTCGGGGCTGATTCTGCTCTTCATTCTGGTGAGCAGCGTGGGGCTGTACAAACTCGCGCGCGGCGAAAGCCAGGCGCGTCTGGTTGCAAGAACGGACTGGCTAAGCCATCTGCCGAACCGGCGCGCGCTTATCGAGACGCTTGATCGGGTGCGTTTACGCGGCGATACCGACGTCAAAAGCGTGGTGTTTATCGATCTGGACGGTTTTAAAGATGTGAATGACATCTACGGCCACAGCGTGGGGGACGACCTCATCGTGGCGATAGCGAAAACGCTGAATGAACGCGTGCCGCCGGGCGGGATGCTGGCGCGCATGGGCGGGGATGAGTTTGCAATGACCATCGGCGGTGATGATGCAGAGGCGCAGGCTACCGCCTTTGCCGTTTCCGTGCTGGATTTTCTCACCACCCCGGTTCAGCTGGGGGAACGCACCATCCATATCGGTGCCAGCATCGGCATTGCCAGCGGAACTCTGACGGAATGCAACAGTTCCGAACTGTTTCGCCGTGCCGATATTGCCATGTATCACGCCAAAATGAGCGGGAAAGGGCGTATTACCCACTACGACGCGGAGCTGAACAGCGTCCGGGAACGCAAGCTGGCGATTGAAAATCAGATCCGCAGCGGTCTGGAGCGCGATGAGTTTGAGGTCTGGTATCAGCCGATCGTTGACGCCCGCAGTCAGACAATGAGCAGCGTCGAAGCGCTGGTCCGCTGGCCACGTCGCCCGGAGGGGCCGCTGGGTCCGGATACCTTTATCGCCATTGCGGAGACCAGCGGTCTGATTTACAAGCTGGGTCAGTTTGTGTTGCAGCGGGCCTGTGAGGATCTGCAGCCGTACGGTGAATTAAAGCTCTCCGTGAATATCTCCCCCGCGCAATTTCGCGATCCTGCCTTCGAAGAAAAAGTGGCCAGCGTGCTGGAGAGCACCCGTTTCCCGGCCAACCGGCTGCAGCTTGAGGTTACGGAGTCGTATGTACTGGAAAATCCGGAGCGAGCCCGCATGGCGATAGCGAATCTTAAAGCGCTGGGTACGGCGGTGGCGCTGGATGACTTTGGCACCGGCTATTCCAGCATTGGCTATTTGCGGCGTTTTAACTTCGACACCATCAAGATCGATAAATCCCTGGCCGGGCTGGTGGATAACGATGAACAGGCGGCCGCGCTGGTGAGCGGTACGGTGCGGATCGCCAATGCGCTGGGCATGGCGGTGGTGGCAGAAGGGGTGGAAACCGAGAAGCAAATGAAACTGTTGCGGCTGGCTGGCTGCGATCAACTGCAGGGTTTTTGGTTCAGCCAGCCGATGCCAATTGAGTCAATCAAAGCGTTACGTAAGGTCAGACGCTGCTGATTTACTGCTGCGCCAGGGCTTCCAGCTGGTCGCGGAAACCGGTAACGGACAAGGCGCGGTTATCGGCGCGCCACCGGTCTTTTGCCGCCGGCGCAGAGCTCTGGACACCAATCAACTGCCAGCCATTGTCGGTTTTCAGCATCAGCGGTGAACCACTGTCACCCGGCAACGTATCGCACTGATGCGAAAGCACGCTGGTTTGCGCCCAGCCCGTCACAATACAGTCGCTGTGCGTATAAAGCGTATCCAGATGATCGACAGGATAGCCTGACTGCGTCACCTTTCGGTCGGCGGCTTTCAGCGCGGCGGTGAGGGCGGCCTTGTCGCCGTCAAATAACGGCAGCGGCGTAATGCCCGAAGGCGGGTAGCGTAAAACGATCAGGCCAAAGTCCCATGAGGCGGCCGCCGGTGGCACTATCCAGCCGTCGCCATCCGGCTTCAGGCGTTTGCCGAGAGACGGATCGACCCGGCCTTCAATGCCGTGGATTTCATAGCGCCAGGTCCCTTTTTGCGACACAAACCGCAAGGCAACCGCTTTATCCGGCTTGCCGTTTGGCGGCGTTAACAGGCAGTGGCCTGCCGTCAGGGCAAGCTGCGGGGTGATCAGCGTTGCGGTGCATAAGTTACCGCTGGCGGTTTCCAGTTGACCTATAGCATCCCAGGGGGCCTGGGTGGGATCGGCGACGCGCGTACGATCGTCATGACCGAAAAAAAGCGTCTTTAGCTCTTTCGCGCTAATGGTGTCATCACCGCCATCATCCGCATGTGAGAATCCAGAAAAAAGACCAAACGTTCCCAGTAACAACACAACAGATTTACGCATATCACACTCTGGTGGGGGTAATTATGATTATTAAAAGTGAACCCTATGAAAATACTATAGACGGGACAGCGCTAAAGTGGGAGTAAAATCAGCGTGCTACAATCAGGAAAGATAAAAATGGCTGGCGATGAGCGCGCATAAAATAAGCAGGATCAGAATCAGCTCAAACCGATAGCGTCGCAGCATACGCCCTCCGGAAATAAAAAAACGGCGCGGAACCTGTTCCGGTTCAGCGCCGGTTTACCAACGTGCCCCGAAGGGCACGGTTAAGCTTGTACTCTTACGCAGCTGGCTGTGCAGCTGGTTTAGCAGCTTCGTGTTTTACTGCTTTTTTGTGATGCTTTTTAGCAGCCTGAGCTTTCTGTTCTACAGCCGGT
>NZ_JADBRD010000009.1:38167-285573 GCF_014930495.1 Enterobacter cloacae complex sp. S3
TTTCTGTTCTACAGCCGGTTTAGCGGCTTTCTTGTGGTGCTTTTTGGCAGCCTGAGCTTTCTGCTCGGTTGGTGCTGCGGTTGCTGGCGCAGCGGCTTCTTTTTTCACTGCAGCTTTGTGATGTTTCTTATGGTGAACCGCTTTTGCTGGCGCAGCGGTGGTGGTTGCAGCAGGCGCGGCAGCCGGTGCAGCAGTTGCGGTAGTGTCAGCAGCAAATGCAGCAGAAGACAGACCCATAGCAGCGGCAACAACCAGAGCTAATACTTTATTCATTCTCATACCCTCGAATTTGGTTTTTCATTTAACCCCACTGCGGGGCCGTTGAAATAACTATATCCCTGTAAATTCGAGGTTTCCGTGAGTGATTGGTATCGGCGTGTAACGGAATGTACAGAGGGGAGGAAAGTGTACGAACAGGCCAAACGCCGCTGCTCGTACGGGCCTCTGTTATTTGTTCAGTGTGGCCAGAATAGCCGCCGGAGACTGACTGCCTATAATCGTCCGTGATTCAGGCTCGATCACCACCATTACCGGGGTGATGCTAATGCCCAGTCGTTCTGTCAGTGCAGATTGCCGCGCGATCAGATCGGAACAGGCTGTGGTGGTGTCGTTATCCGGTAAAAATCCCGCCATCGCTTGTTGCAGGCTTTTGACCTTATCGGTTGAACACCAGACGCGCCCCATATCTTCAATTACCGAGTCGCGAATGGCGTTGGGCGCAACGGTCAGAAACGACATCGTCAAACCGGCATCCGTATATTGCTTAACGTTTTTCACTACGTTGCTGCAGTAAATGCACTGATTATCAATAAACACCAGCAGCTTATATTTTTCAGCAGGAGCCTGAAACGTGATGGGCTGGAGGTCCGCAAGAGAGCGGGTAATATCGTTGAACGCGTCTTGCGGGGTATTATCCGTGGCTGCGAAAGTACTTAAACTGGTCGCACACAGAATGGCTAACATCGTTTTCATTATGCCTTTCATCATTCATCCCTTTTTTTTTTAATCCTGACCTGATGGCAGTCTAATTGTGTCGGAAGGACACGCATTCATACACCCGACACATTCATGACAACATGTGCTAAATCATATTCTTATTGAAAAGGGTGAGAAGAGTGCCGGAGCAGGCTCCGGCAGAGGAATTAAAGATAACGTGAGGTGAGATGTTGGCGGAAGTAACGGATATTCAGATCTTCACCCGTCGCCTGGGTGATTAATTGCGACGTGCTGAAACGGCTGCCGTGCTGCCAGATGTTCTGACGCAGCCACTCAAAGAGTGCGGAAAAATCGCCTTCAGCGATGGAGGCCTGCAGACCCGGCAGTGCGGTTCGGGCGGCATGGAACAGCTGCGCGGCGTACATAGCGCCAAGGGTGTATGACGGGAAGTAACCAAAACCGCCATCGGTCCAGTGGATGTCCTGCATACAGCCGTTGCGGTAGTTGTCTTTGGTGGATAATCCGAGCCAGGCCTGCATTTTCTCATCCCACAGTGCGGGAATATCGTCCACCTCGATCTCGCCGTTGATCAGCGCACGCTCAATCTCATAGCGCAGCACCACGTGTGCCGGGTAGCTCACTTCGTCCGCATCGACGCGGATATAGCCAGGCTTCACGCGCTGGTTCCAGGCAATAAAGTTCTCTTCGCTGAACGCCGCCTGGCTACCAAAGCGGGCGTGTACCGCAGGGAGAAGATGCCTGAGGAAGGCTTCACTACGCCCCAGCTGCATTTCAAAGAACAGGCTCTGTGACTCATGGATCGCGGTTGAGCGCGCCAGGGCAACCGGCTGTCCTGCCCACGCGCGCGGCAGGTTTTGTTCGTAGCGGGCGTGTCCGGTTTCGTGGATCACGCCAAACAGCGCGCTGAGCAGCTCATCTTCGTCATAGCGCGTGGTGATGCGCACGTCTTCCGGGACGCCGCCGCAGAATGGGTGTGCGCTCACGTCCAGGCGACCGCCGTTAAAATCGAAGCCAAGCATCTTCATGGCTTCCAGGCCCAGCTCACGCTGTGTTGCCGTCGGGAAGGGGCCTTGCGGCGGAATAAACGACCGTTGAGCCTGCTTTTCCACCACGTTTGCCAGCAGGTCCGGGAGCCAGGATTTCATATCGCCGAACAGAACGTCCAGACGCGCGCTGGTCATGTCGGGTTCAAAAATGTCCAGCAGCGCGTCGTACGGCGTACAGCCTTTGGCTTCGGCCCGCAGGCGAGCCTCTTCGCGGCTGAGTTTGACCACCTCTTTCAGGTTGGTGGAAAAACCCTGCCAGTCGTTAGCGGGGCGCTGAGTACGCCAGGCGTGTTCACACTTGCTGCCCGCCAGGGATTTGGCTTCCACCAGCGATTCCGGCAGCAGAGTGGCCTGCTGGTAGTGGCGCGTCATTTCGCGCAGGTTGGCCTGTTCGACATCATTCAGATCTTCACCTGCCGCCGCTAACAGGTCGCCGACTTTTTTATCGGTCAGGATCTGATGCTGCAGGACGCTCATCTCCGCGAGTGCTTCACCGCGCGCGGCGCTGCCGCCCGGCGGCATCATCGTGAACATGTCCCAGCTGGCGATGGAGGAGAGGTGGGAGAAGCGGGAGAGACGCTGGAAGGTGCGGGTGAGTTGTTGGTAGTTATTGTTTTTCATGAAGTCCTCGTGTCTGAATCAGCCGATGACAAAAATTAGCATCGGCTTGATTTAAACACGAAGGCGCTGGAATGTTAATGCAGACGTTTATGCAAACTGGTGCCCACCAGCAGCGCCGCGCACAGCATCAGCGCGATAAACCCGCCCACGCCGTTCCAGCCGTAGTTATGCCAGAACACGCCGCCGAGGGTCCCGGCGATGCTGGAGCCCAGGTAATAGCTGAACAGATACAGCGATGATGCCTGGCCTTTGGCGCGACGCGCGCGCGGGCCAATCCAGCTGCTGGCGACAGAGTGGGCGGCGAAGAACCCGGCGGAGAAGAGCAGCATCCCGGCAAAGATGAACCACAGCGAGGAAAAGAGCGTCAGCAGCAGGCCGAGTAACATCACGCCCGTGAATACCAGCAGTACCGGCCCGCGTCCATAGCGTGCGGTCATCGCCCCGGCTTTCGGCGAGCTCCACGTGCCGGTGAGATAGGCCACAGAAAGCAAACCGACAACGGCCTGATTCAGATGCCACGGCGATAGCATCAGGCGGTAGCCTATATAGTTAAACAGCGTGACGAAGGCGCCCATCAGCAGGAAGCCGATCAGAAACAGGCGCGGGAGCCCTTTGTCGCGCCAGTGCAGGCGGAAGTTGATAAACAGCGTTTTCGGGCGCAGCGATGTCGGGCGGAAATGACGCGATTCCGGCAGAATTTTCCAGAACATCAGCGCTGATGCCAGCGCAAAACATCCGATTACCGCCAGCGCAATACGCCAGTTAAAGAAGTCCGTAAACACCCCGCTCAGCAGGCGGCCGCTCATTCCGCCAATCGAGTTTCCGCTGATGTAAAGCCCCATAGAGAAAGCAACAAAGCTCGGGTGGATCTCCTCGCTGAGGTAGGTCATCCCGACCGCCGCCACGCCGCTGAGCGAGAGCCCAATCAGCGCGCGCATCACCAGAATACCGTGCCAGCTGGTCATCATGGTCGAGAGTAACGTACAGACCGACGCCAGCATCAGCGCGGTTACCATCACCGGTTTACGGCCAATGGCGTCGGACAGCGGCCCGGTAAAGAGCAGGCCAATCGCCAGCATGCCGGTAGAAACAGAGAGCGAAACGCTGCTGCTGGCAGGCGATACGCCAAACTCATGAGAGAGAACGGGCAGGATCGGCTGAACGCAATAGAGCAGGGCGAAGGTCGCCAGACCGGCGGAAAAGAGCGCCAGCGTGACGCGCATAAATTGGGGGGTACCACGTTTAATGAACTGGACCGGCTGCGGTGCTGCGGGTAAGTCATTGATATCTCTTGCCGGATCGATATCAATAGTCGTTGTACGGCTCACACAATTTCCTTGCTTAAACATCCCCGTGATTTCTGGTGACGGGTATGACCACCTGTTCAGGGTAGGAAAATGTAAATATTCTGTCTAATATATTAATAATCTCAAATGATACTTTAAAAATATGAATATCGAGCTGCGTCATCTTCGCTACTTTGTCGCCGTCGCCGAGGAGCTGCATTTTGGCCGCGCGGCGGCACGGCTGAATATCTCTCAGCCACCGTTAAGCCAGCAGATTCAGATCCTGGAGCAGCAGGTCGGGGCGCGCCTTCTGGCCCGCACCAACCGCAGCGTGAGCCTGACGGCGGCGGGTAAACAGTTCCTGATCGACAGCCGACAAATTCTGAGCATGGTCGATGACGCCGCCGCCCGTGCTGAACGGCTCTATCTCGGGGAAGCCGGAGAGCTTCGGATCGGGTTTACCTCGTCCGCGCCGTTTATCAGCGCCGTCTCGGAGACCCTTTCGTCATTTCGTCGCCATTTTCCGGATGTTCACATTCAGACGCGCGAAATCAACACCCGCGAGCAGATTGCGCCGCTGAATGAGGGAGCGCTGGATCTGGGGCTGATGCGTAACACCCAGCTGCCGGACACGCTGGCGTGGGAGGTTATCCTGCGCGAACCGCTGATGGCTATGATCCCGCACGATCACCCGCTGGCGTCGCGTCCGTCGGTTTCGCTGGCAGAGCTGGCAAA
Organism: Enterobacter cloacae complex sp. S3; assembly: GCF_014930495.1. Classification (NCBI taxonomy): domain Bacteria; kingdom Pseudomonadati; phylum Pseudomonadota; class Gammaproteobacteria; order Enterobacterales; family Enterobacteriaceae; genus Enterobacter; species Enterobacter cloacae complex sp. S3. The sequence goes on from NZ_JADBRD010000009.1 coordinate 42,813, forward strand.
AGAGCCGTTTGTCTTTTTTGACCCGCAGGTCGGGACGGGCCTGTATGACGATATCCTGGGGTTGATGCGCCGCTACGATCTTGCCCCGGTCATCACACAGGAAGTAGGGGAAGCGATGACCATCATCGGCCTGGTCGCGGCCGGTCTGGGCGTGTCTATTCTTCCGGCCTCCTTTAAGCGGGTGCAACTGCGCGAAATGCGCTGGGTGAGCATCGCCGAAGAGGATGCCGTTTCCGAAATGTGGCTGGTGTGGTCAAAACACCGTGAACAGAGCCATGCCGCACAGCGCTTCAAACAGCAGCTAATGAGCGCCTCTGCCGGGCGGCATTTTCACGCAAAAGAGGGTAAAAATGTGCGGTAAATCACATGGCTAAGTAAATATTTGACGACGGCCATGCAAGTGCTTCACCATAGCAAACAGTTTATTTCGAAGCTCGAAAATAAGGGAGTACGAGGTGGTTGCTGATAGTCAGCCAGGGCATATCGATCAGATTAAGCAGACCAACGCTGGCGCGGTGTATCGCCTGATTGATCAGCTTGGTCCGGTTTCGCGTATCGATCTTTCGCGCCTGGCACAACTGGCACCTGCCAGTATCACCAAGATTGTCCGCGAGATGCTGGAAGCGCACCTGGTTCAGGAGACGGAAATTCAGGAGCCGGGCAGCCGCGGTCGTCCGGCAGTCGGGCTGGTGGTTGAAACGGAAGCGTGGCACTACCTGTCACTGCGCATCAGCCGGGGGGAGATCTTCCTTGCGCTGCGCGACCTGAGCAGCAAGCTGGTGGTGGAAGACCGGCTTGAACTGCCGCTCAACGCTGAGGAACCGCTCCTCGACGCGATTGTCTCGCATATCGATCACTTCTTTATCCGCCATCAGCAGCGGCTTGAACGCTTAACGGCGATTGCCATCACCATGCCGGGCATTATTGATACCGAAAACGGTATTGTTCACCGCATGCCGTTTTACGACGATGTCAAAGAGATGCCGCTGGGCGAGGTGCTGAAAAATCATACCGGCGTGCCGGTCTATATTCAGCATGACATCAGCGCCTGGACAATGGCGGAGGCGCTGTTTGGCGCGTCGCGCGGTGCGCGGGATGTGATTCAGGTGGTCATCGACCATAACGTTGGGGCGGGCGTGATTACCGACGGACGTCTTCTCCACGCCGGGAGCAGTAGCCTGGTGGAAATCGGTCATACCCAGGTCGACCCGTACGGCAAGCGCTGCTACTGCGGAAACCACGGCTGTCTGGAGACCATTGCCAGCGTGGAAAGCGTGCTGGAGCTGGCGCAGGTCAGGCTCAGCCAGTCCATGAGCTCTTCGCTGCACGGACAACCCCTGACGGTGGATTCCCTCTGCGCCGCCGCGCGCCAGGGCGATTTGCTGGCGAAGGACATTATTACCGGCGTGGGGAATAACGTTGGCCGTATACTGGCCATTATGGTGAACCTCTTCAACCCGCAAAAAATCCTTATTGGCTCACCGCTGAGCCAGGCGGCGGAGATCCTCTTCCCGGCGATTTCGGCCTGCATCCATCAGCAGTCGCTTCCCGCCTACAGCAAAAATATTGCGGTAGAAAGCACCCAGTTTTCCAACCAGGGAACCATGGCCGGCGCGGCGCTGGTCAAAGATGCCATGTATAACGGCTCGCTGTTGATCCGCCTGCTGCAGGGTTAACTCTTTTCCGCAGATGTAAGAAAAATTGCGCTATCTCAAGCCGGGTAGCGCACGCATCCCGTAGACTTCCTCCACTGAATTATTTACCTGGTTTATATTTTCGAAGCATACCCAAGAGGTGGAGTGAGTCATGCTTAAGCGTTTCTTTGTTACTGGTACAGATACCTCTGTCGGCAAGACCGTCGTATCCCGCGCATTGCTGCAGGCGCTGGCAGCAAGCGGTAAACGCGTGGCAGGGTACAAACCGGTCGCAAAAGGGAGTAAAGAGACGCCAGAGGGATTGCGTAATAAAGACGCTCTGGTGCTGCAAAGCGTCTCGTCGCTGGAACTGCCTTATCACGCGGTCAATCCCATTGCGTTAAGCGAAGAGGAGAGCAGCGTAGCGCACAGCGGCCTGATTAATTATCCCCTGTTGTCCGACGGCCTGGCGAACCTGAGCGAGAAGGTTGACCACGTGGTGGTGGAAGGGACGGGCGGCTGGCGCAGCCTGATGAATGATTTGCGCCCGCTGTCTGAATGGGTCGTACAGGAACAGCTTCCGGTGGTAATGGTGGTGGGTATCCAGGAAGGGTGCATCAACCACGCGCTGCTGACGGCGCAGGCGATCGCCAATGATGGCCTGCCGCTGATTGGCTGGGTGGCAAACCGCATTAACCCGGGCCTGGCGCACTACGCCGAGATCATCGACGTGCTGAGCAAAAAGCTGCCCGGGCCGCTGGTGGGTGAACTGCCTTATCTGCCCCGCGCCGAGCAGCGCGAGCTAGCGCAGTACATCGATCTCTCTGCCCTCGGTGGCGTGTTGACCGTAGACCGAGTCGTGGCGTAACGTCCGCGACAGCACGGACGCCACCACGCAGGCGACCAGCAGGCCGGGAAGTAAAAAATACTGCCCGGTCATTTCACAGACCATCAGCGCCGACATAATGGGCGCATGCGTGGTGGCGGCAAGTAGCGTTGCCATCCCCGCCAGCCCCAGCAAAATCGCCGTCTCAGAGCCCGGTAGCCACAGCGCGAAAAGCTGCGCGAACAGCATTCCTGTTGCCATACCGACAAACAGCGTGGGCGTAAACACCCCTCCGGGCGCGCCCGATCCGCTGCTCGCCAGTACCGCCAGCAGTTTACAGATGAACACCCCGGCAATCACCGACAGCAGCGGCGGGGCGAGCAGAAAAGCCTGAACCACGCTGTAGCCATTCCCCCACACCTTCGGCGTGAGAAGAGACAGCAGCCCGACGATCGCACCGCCCAGCGCCAGCTGCCACGGCGGCGAAAGCTTGAGGCGCAGGAAAAGCCCGTGGCTGACGTCCATCAGCCACATCAGCAGCGGTCCGCAGAGGCCCGCCACCAGCCCCATCGCGACGAGAAGAGCATAATCGGCCGCGGTGAGGATGCCGCTCAGATGGACCGCGTAGAGCGTACCCGCGCCCGGTGCCAGGAGCTGAGTGGTGAGAAGCGCCACCACCGCCGCGATCACCACGGGGCCGAGCGAGGCCAGCATCAGCGTGCCAAACAGAATTTCCGCGATGAACAGACTTCCTGCTAACGGAGCATGGTAGGCGCTGGCCATCCCGGCGGCGGCACCACAGGCTATCCATAATTTCCATTCGGATTTGGGCGTAAAGCGCCGGGCGAAAAGGGAGGCGGCGAGGGCGGCAAGCAGGATCATCGCCCCTTCACGCCCGATGGCGCTTCCGCTGGCCACAACCAGCAGCGAGGCAAGGGATTTCACAAGGCTGGCGCCGTAGTCAAACTGGCCGTCTCCGGTCTCCAGCGCTTCCATGTAATCGGTGGGGGCATGAGGCCGCTGCGCGGTCAGACGCTGCCATCCCCAGAGCAGCAGTCCGGCAGCCAGCCCACCCAGTGCGGGCGTCAATGCGCGTCGCCAGGGCGAGAGCGACGCGGCCGCATTCACCAGGCTGCCGCTGTCGTTGCTGAGAAGCAGCCACTCCAGCAGGTACATGCTGTGGCGGAATACCGCAACGGCGAGCGCGGCCAGCACGCCGGTGACGGTGGCAATCAGCAGGCGACGAAACATCGCGCGGATATCGGGGTAGGTATGAAGACGTTGCATGGGTCGCGTTTTAACGGGGACGATACGATATTGTGGCGGGAAATCGCGGGGTTAGCAAAAGGTCTGCGTGCGAAAAAGCCGGGCGATGCCCGGCCAGAAAGGTTAGCTGTCGCTATGAATATTCAGCGCCCGGCGCGTGCGCCCGGAGCTCAGGTACTCGGCAATATAGTCCTGCGAAATCTCGCCGTTGTAGCGACCGTCCTCATCAACAATCGGCATCCAGCTGGTATTACTCTCATACAGACGTGAAAGCACCACGCGCAGGTTGTCTTCCGCCTTGCCGGTCATCCGGAACGGATGGAGAATGTCGGCGCAGGTACCGCTGGCGTTACGCGCTTCGCGACGCTTCACAAAGCCCAGCGGTTTGCCGTGCTCGTCGACCACCGTAACGGCACGAATGTCATTATCATCCATGGTCGCAAAGGCTTCGGGAAGCGGAGTAGAGCCCCGCACCGTAATGGTCGGCTGCTGGTCGGTGACGTCGCCCGCCGATACCAGCAGCAGACGCTTCAGCGTCCGGTCCTGACCGACAAACGAGCCGACAAACTCGTTCGACGGTTTCGCCAGCAGTTCATCCGGGCTGGCGCACTGCACGATTTTTCCCTGACGGAACACCGCAATACGGTCGCCGAGCTTCAGGGCTTCGTCGATATCGTGGCTGACCAGCATGACGGTTTTTTTCAGCTTGCGCTGCATCTCCAGGAACTGGTTCTGGATCACCTCGCGGTTGATCGGGTCCACCGCGCCGAAGGGTTCATCCATCAGCAGTACCGGAGGATCCGCCGCCAGGGCGCGGATGACGCCGATACGCTGCTGCTGGCCGCCGGACATCTCGCGCGGGTAGCGGTTGAGGAACTTATGCGGATCCATCGCCACCATATCCATCAGCTCTTCGGCGCGGGTTTTGCAGCGCGCTTTATCCCAGCCCAGCATGCGCGGCACGACGGTGATGTTCTCTTCGATGGTCATGTTCGGGAACAGGCCAATCTGCTGGATAACGTAGCCAATGTTGCGGCGCAGGGTGACGGTGTCCATCCCGCTGGTGTCTTCACCGTTGATCAGGATTGTCCCGCTGCTTGGGGTAATGAGGCGGTTAATCATCTTCAGGGTGGTGGTCTTCCCGCAGCCGGAGGGGCCGAGCAGGACGCACATTTCCCCTTCGGGTACGGTCAGGTTAACGTTGTCGACGGCCTTAAAGGACTGGCCGTGCTTCTGTGAAAATTGTTTGGTGAGGTTTTCCAGTTTTATCATTATCGAATCCCCTTTGGAGTCAGAACCACCTGCAGACGGTGCAGCAGCCAGTCGAGCACAATCGCTAAAAGACAAATCATCAGCGCGCCCGCAATCAACATGCGAATATCGCTTCCGCCAATGCCGTTGAGCAGCAGCAGGCCCAGACCGCCCGCGCCGATCACGGCGGCAATCGCCATCACGCCGATATTCATCACCACGGCGGTGCGGATCCCGCCGAAAATCACCGGCAGCGCCATCGGGATTTCAACCCAGCGCAGCCGCTGCCAGAAGGTCATGCCGATGCCGCGCCCGGCTTCGCGCAAGCCCGGCGGCAGACTGTCGAGCGCCGTATGGGTGTTACGCACAATCGGCAGCAGCGAGTAGAGAAACACCGCCGTGATCGCGGGCAGGGCGCCAATACCCTGACCGATCAGCGAAAACAGCGGGATCATCAGGCCAAACAGGGCGATGGACGGAATGGTCAGCACGATGGTAGCAATCCCCAGCACCGGCGTTGTCAGCCACTTATGGCGGACAATCAGAATCCCCAGCGGTACGCCGATGATGATGGCTAAACCTACGGCCAGCGCCACCAGCCACAGGTGCTGAAGGGTGAGGGTTAAGAGGTAATCCCAGTTGTCGAGAATGTAGTGAATCGTCTCCATAGCGCCTCCTACAGCAGCTGTTTGCTACGCAGGAAATCGCGGGCGACCTGCTGCGGTGACTGATGGTCGATATCCACCTTCTTATTCAGCTCGGTGATAACGTCGTTGTTGAGCTGCGCCGAGAGGGTGTTGAGCGCCTCTTCCAGACCGGGGTTGGCCTCCAGCGTGTCCTTACGCACCACCGGCGTCACCGCGTAGCTCGGGAAGAAGCCTTTATCGTCTTCCAGCACCTTGAGGTCGAAGCCTTTCACGCGCCCGTCGGTGGTGTAAATCAGACCGGCGTCAACGAAGCCGTCGCGCACCGCGTTATAGACCAGACCGGGGTCCATCTGACGGATTTGCGGGCGGTCCAGATCCATCTTGTAGGCCGCCTGCAGCGGCTTCATGCCGTCGCTGCGCCCGGCAAATTCCAGATCTAATCCCAGCAGCCAGTTTTTGTCCGGGTTGGTTTTACGGACCTGCTCGATCTTCGCCACCATCTCTGACATGGTGTTGATGTGTTCCGCCTCGGCGCGCTTGCGCTGCATGGCGAAAGCGTAGGTGTTGTTCATGTCGGCGGGCTTGAGCCAGACCAGACCGTGCTTCGCGTCCAGGCGTTTCACCGTCTCATAAGACTCCTGCGGCGACATGCGCTTGTTGATGTGGTTAAAGATGATCAGCGACGTGCCTGTATACTCCCAGGTCATGTCAATCTGCTTGTTGATCATCGCGTTGCGGGAGATCACCGTGGCAATGTTGGTTTGCGGCTGGACCTGGAAACCTTTCTTTTGCAGGTACTGCACGGTCATCGCCGAGAGTATATGCTGCTCGGTAAAGCTCTTGGTCGCCAGAATCAGCGGGGCCGCCATCGCCTGGCTGGTGAACAGCGCCGCGGCACACAGCGCCGTCAGGCCGGAAAACAGTCTCATAAAAGCTCCTTGTTATTGTTATCGAGCGAGATGGGGACTCATCGCGCGACCCAGCGCCGCCAGCAGGGTATCGAGGATCAGGGCGAACAGGGCGGTGGCCGCCGCGCCGAGGATCAGGGTCGGGAAATCGTTCAGGTAGATACCGGGGAAAATCAGCTCGCCGTAGCTGCTGGCGCCAATCAGGAACGCCAGCGGCGCGGTACCGACGTTAATGGCGGTGGCGATGCGGATCCCCGAGAGCATGACCGGCCAGGCGGCTGGCAGCTCAACCTGACGCAGACGCTGCCATTTAGTCATCCCGATACCGTTTGCCGCTTCCAGCAGCGACGGCGGGACCGAGCACAGCCCGGCGTAGGTATTGCGCACGATTGGCAGCAGCGAGGCGAGGAACAGGGCGATGATGGCGGGCGTATCGCCAATGCCAATCACCACCATCGCCAGCGCCAGTACGGCCAGCGGCGGGAGCGTGTTGCCGACGTTGAAGATTTGCATCACATATTCGGCGATACCCCGCGCGGCCGGGCGGCTCAGCAAAATACCGGCCGGAATACCGACCAGCAGGGCAAAAAACATCGAAGAGAAAACCAGAATCATGTGCTGTTGCCCGAGATAGACCAGGTCAACCTGGCGCGCCCCGATCGTCTCCAGCCCGATGCCCCAGACGAGAAGGGCGAGGACCACGATAATGGCGCCGACAAACAGCAGCGAACGTTTGAGTAATGGGTGCATTGCGGTGTGTCTCCCTGTGCGCATGCGTTATAGCAACCACCGGTTGCCTGTTGTTATGCCATGTTTCGGCAGGGGTATTTCACCTATAGCAAGCGTTTGGGAAGGGTTCCAGCGAAGGGGTAAAATCAGTAACCCTATGAAAACAGTGACAACCTTGGGTTAAGCCTTATGGCATAAGGGCTGATTGAGGGTCAGGCAGAATAGTCCTAAAGCGAATTTTTAGATGTGACGGTGTCACATCTAAAGAGCTCATACGCCGGATATCGGTCATTAACTTCAAAGAGAGGCACGAACCCGTCGAACCCGCGTCGAGACGGTGATAATTGAAACGATAGCGACCACGGCGAGCATCAACCCGAGCGCCAGCATGGCGTTAAACCCGATCCATCTGAACAGCAGCAGCCCCGCGATACCGCCCGAAATAAACGAGAAAAGGGTGGTTAAGTGGGTTTTCAGCTGGCTTTTTTGTGCCGCCGTATCTTTGGAGTAATCCCTGCGCAGCATCGCCACCAGTACCGAGGCCAGGGATATCCCCGCGTCCGTCAGCGTGCCGGTAATGTGCGTCGATCTCACCCGTCCGCCTGAAAGCTGCGTGGAGGTGGAGTTATGAATGCCCATTAGTCCGCACAGAAAAAGAATAATCACGCGGTTGCTGGTGAGGGCATGAAAATACATCTCGTAGAAGGATACGCCGGTCAGTAATAACCCTTCGACAAACAGGATCTGGCAAAAAACCAGCCTGACGTTATGGATAATGCCCCATATCACAATCATGCGCGCAACAATGGCGCCTGCGACAAAAGAGAGAATAATCGAGCCGAAGAAAATCATATCGCTCAGATCGGTGGAAGAGACTTCGCTGGATAACTGGGAGGTGTTGCCGGTCATGTGTGAGGGGAAAAAACCAAATGCCCCGAGAGCGATGGCATTCAGCAAACCTGCCGAGGTCGCCAGCCAGAGAGCAAGCCGGCGATCCTCCTTATGCGTTCGTTCTTTCTTGAGTCTAATCAGCAAGAATACCTCCAGATTGAGCTTTGCCTGAATATTCAGGCTAGCAAAGCGGCGCAACGGGCTGTCCAGGATATGGCTTAATTATTATTCCCTCTGACGACTTTCAGGGTTTAGTAATTAATTAAAATATCCTTACTCAAAATGGGGTCGAGAATACTTTAAATCATGCCGTTATTTCCGTGACGCAAAAACGCCGGTCGCTGGTTAAGGCGTTCAAACCAGGCCTCAATCGCGGGCACGTCGGGCTTATCAAAGGGCGTCATTTTCCAGCGATTCACCGACAGCCCAAGCACCACGTCCGCAAGGGTAAACGTCTCGCCTGCCGCAAAGGCGCCGGTGCGCTGCAGCTGGTTTTCCAGGATGGTGATGCAGTGGTTCCACTCTTTTATTCCCGCCGCAATACGTTCAGGATCGTTAAAGTCCGGGTTTTTACGCCCCAGCGCCGGGAAGACATAGCGCCAGGCGTTGTTAAATTCGGTCGCCTGCCAGTCCATCCAGCGCTCGACGTTGGCGCAGGCCTGCGGTTCTGCGGGCAGCAGATCGTGACGTCCGGCCTTGCGCGCCAGGTAACGGCAGATGGCGTTGGATTCCCACAGCACGAAATCGTCATCGATCAGCACCGGCACCATGGCGTTGGGATTCAGCGCGCGGAAGGCCTCCGTTTCCGTTGAGGCAAAACCGCTGCCGTAATCTTCCTGTAGATATTCGAGGCCTGCTTCTTCGCAGGTCCAGAGCACTTTACGAACGTTAATGGAGGTGGTTTTGCCGAGGATGGTGATCATTGCGCAGGTGTCCTTTAGAGGAATGAATTGTCTAAAAACAATACACCAGTTGCGCGGGGAAGGTTGGGGCAAAATTTAGTGGGATGTACTGTCTTGCCCAATCGACCCCTTCCGGCGGATGCCTATCTTTTTGCTGTCTCAGACAACTGCGCCGCGCTCGTACCGCAGGAGTTGTCGATGGTACAAAGCCAGCGATCATCGTTTTCCTGCCGAAAAAAATAAATTCCGCCCCAGGAATCCCCTGGAAAATAATTATCTGCAATTGACATCCTTTATTGGACACAAAACCACTCCAATATTGCAGCATGTTTATCTAATATTATCTATATTGACTTATATTTATAAATGATACGATGTTACAGCAAAAAATAACAGAAATTATACTTTATGAACCTCGGCCACTGTTTCGCAATGCGGCCAAAAACAGCATCCAGGCCGTCAATGGCTCTCTGTTAGTGATTGAACCAGACGCGCTAATAGAGGAGGTGCCCCCTTTTAATGATCAAACATCTTTATTCGCTGCAGGCGTTAGTGGTGCCGGTGAAGAAATATATTCTCTATTACGGATAATTCATCATCTGATAATGCAGGGAAAAGAAATTATCGTCTGGGTCGCAAAACGGGATGACCTGCTTATCAGACTGATGTACGAGCTTGGTGTACAGACGCTACTCTGCGAAAATTATTTGGAAGAAGAACTCGCTCAGCGCATGTTATCCAAAAATTTCAGTTCAGGATATTTGCCTTTACGCTCCCCTCTAATAAATAACATGAATAGAAAAAATAGGCTCACACACTCTGAACTGAATATTCTTATCGACTGCGCCCGAGGTCTGAGTGCCTATGAGATCGCCAGTCTGCGCCATATGGGATATAAAACGGTCTTCACCCATAAACAAAACATCCGGTTACGTCTGAGCCTGCAAAAGTCAGCCAGTTGGCTGGATCTGCTTAACCGTTTGGATCAGATTTATTCAATCTGAACATCTGGAGAACTATGTTTACTTTTACTGTTTGTTCCCGTGTGGTTCATCCGACTCTACTGAACGGGTTTATATCCAGCCTGAAGGCTTTTCGCGAACAAAACCCTGACTGGAAATATGAACTTACACGGCATGATAACGCGCATCTGACTTTGCTTGATTTCACCGCATATGACACGCTTACTGATATCTCCGCCGCGGAGTACGAAAGTCTCTGCCGGTCAGGTGAAGGAACTGCTCTGGTTATGCTCTCTGCATGTCAGGAGAAGCTGGCGCATCAGCTCATGAGGTCATACCGATGTTCACTGCTTTGTGTGGATGAACGTCTGCTGGAACTGCGTGAGTTAATAAAACACAGTATGAAAAAACAACGTTATATCAGTGCTCACTTCCTGCGACTGCAGGAGCAGGAGAATAATATAACCGACGGTATGATTTTTACCGATGCAGAAAAAAAAGTACTTATTGGCCTGAAAAGCGGTAAAACCGGGATTGAATTATCACGTGAAATGTTTCGAAGTCAGAAAACGATCAGTACCCATAAGCGAAAGATTATGTTTAAGCTGGGGGTTAAGAATGATCTGCAACTGCGTAAAGCGATACAAAAGCTCCAGCCGCCGCTGTGATGCGGCAGCTGTACTTACGTCAGGTAATTTATCCCCCGGTATTGTTTGTCAGATATAACGGACCTGTGTTAATTATCCGTTAAAAGCGCTTAATATTTTTCAGGCAATTTATTAATTTTTATCAGAATACCTCGATTGATCTCAATATAACCACCGATACGCAAATCGCCCAGTATTTTCATAACACGACTGCGTGAAAGTCGGGTTTTTTCGAGAATATAATCACTGACGTTGACATGACCACTCAGCGCTTCATCTTCATTCATCAGGGCAATCAAATTCAGTCGTATCAACTCATAGGTGGAGAGCCCGACGGATGAGTAGTGGGCGACCAGCAGTTGCCGGACGGCATACATATAACAGTATGCGGCCTCTTTCCATAATCCCTTCGTACTGATGACGTCAAGCATCTCTTTTGTGGGCAGGATCTCATAGCTAACATTTCTGTAGGCCTTTATAAAAATGTCGGCGTTGGTGTCAATTAATTCGTTCATGCCAGTAATCATTGGGGCTTTGATGTATTTGATTAGAAGCCGATCGCTGCTTCGGTATATCGCAACGACTCCCTCATGCAGGATAAACGTTACTGGCTCGGTTTTCTTCTCCAGCGAAATGAGCTGGCGTGGCTTACCACTCTGGATCCGCCTGGTGTCAGAGGCTGCCTCGATCAGGGTATTGAAATGTGTTTCAGGTTTCATACTTATGGCTACCAAAAAAATTATAATTGTTAATGTATGATAGAAGAGTTTGTTGAAAAGATGATAAAAATTCCGAATCAGAACGTATCGATACAATCAGTCAGGAGGTTGATAAGGCTCTGAACAGAATATGGGGTTGGAGGATTAGCTTCATCTGGACATCCTTGTGAGAAAAAACAAACATGAAACCGCCTTCTGATAGCGGTTTTGCGTACGCAGCTCGTCCTCAGTTGTATGCAAATGACATGGTAAAAACAGGACTGATTTTACCGGGTATGTTGCCAGAGGCCATACTCAAAGTATGTGTATGGATTTTAAAGGTCGGCGTGCCAACTGCTGAGGCAGTATCGATAATCCCTGTTTTCCCGCCGCTGTAGGCCTCATAAGAAAGTCCTTCAAACCGCTCGCCTGTAACATGCCACTTGAGTTTATCGCTCTGTTTTTCAACGTGGGCATCTTTTAGCGCGTCAGGGCGATAGATGGGTTTGATACTGGTCGCGGCGGCAATCTGTAGCGTCTTATTTTCCTTAGACGCAAACGGAATCGCCTTGACGCGAAGCCTGTACATCGACTCTTTATCCTGGGAAAGCGTGCCTGCAATAACAAGGCGCTTTAGGTTCTCTTTACCGCCTTCCTGGTGACAGAAGGGAAGAATGATGAGGTGGGGGGATTTGTGCACGTCGTTGTTAAGATTTTTCACTACCGCCTCAATTAAATACGGTGCACTGAACGGGTTGCGCACGATTAATGAAACTTCTTTTTTTGCTGCTTTATCTAAAAAACGGGTGCCGCGGAAATTGACAGTGTCGGAGGTATTATGAATGAGGGCAATTGCAACGCAGCCAGTTAATATAGGTAATGTGGCTTTCAATCCTGACTCCACAATAATTAATTTAAACAAACTCCGTAATATTATTATCTGGAGCTCCTTGCAGATCTTAAAAGATGATACTGGCGAAGATAAAAAAAGTCTTTTTTTGTAAGTCCTTAAAAGGATTGTGTTCAGATTGTTACATCAGACAAAATTTCTTTATTTGTCCGCTATTATCATAAAACCGTGTTTATGAACCAACCTGATGTATCTGCAGGCAGGGCTCTTTGGTTGCTGGATTGCAATGGGTTTCTGAGGTGAGGGCGGTAGAGGCGGAGGAGAAAGCTAGCTGCACAGAAACGCGTTACCTTTTGTGCATCCGGAAGCTTTGTAAAAGGACGTTATCCTTGCAGGCTTTTCGTAAAAAAAAACCGGGCATAACATTATGCCCGGTTTTCGCTCCTGTCATTAAATTACCAGGTGTAGCTGACACCGGCATTCAGCTGCCATGGAGACTCGTAGTGATCCTGACCTTTGGCATAGTTCGCCCCGGCCCATCCGCTCAGGTTTTTGCTGAGCTTCACATCCGCGCCCAGGCCAACGATGCCGCGTGAACCGTCGGTGCTGTCGTTGATTTTTTCGCCGTTGATGTCCATGGTGTTGCTGTTCTCGGTTTCACCCGCAACGGCCAGATGCACATACGGACGGACCTCGGTGCCATTGTTCAGCGCCATCGCCGTACCGACATTCACACCGCCTTCCAGACCCAGTGACGTGCTGCCGTCATCTTTCGTGTGCAGGCCATTTTTCAGCTTGTAGTCGACGCTGTTATAGCGGGCATAAGAAATCTGGGCATAAGGTTCGATATACCAGGCATTAAACTGCTTGTGGTAGCCCGTTTTGAAAGCTCCGCCGAAGCCATTGTTGTTATAGTCGCCGGTGGTATGACCGCCGTCCAGAGACGTCACGCTGATGTCGTTTTTCAGGTGCGTGCCCTTGATGCTGGCATCAAAGAACAGACCGTTGTTCAGGCGCAGTGAGGTATACAGTGAGGCGCCGTAGCTGTCGACATCAGTACCTGCACTGCCGCCGTCATGCATGTTCACATCCGAATACCCGCGGGTGGCGGCAAAACCGAACAGCAGGTTGCCCGGCGCGATATCGACACGCTTGTCAGCACCTAACATAAAGCCGTTGTTGGTCTGATCGTAGGCAGAACTGGTCTGCTCGACCTGCTGACGGTGGTAGCCGCCGTAGTAGCTGCCCCAGGCGTTCACCGTGCCGTCGCTGCTGCCGGTGAGGCGCTCGTTATCCAGACGGCGGTTCAGCACATCCTGCTCGTCGCTCCAGATGCTCATCGCTGCCGCACGGGTATTCACTACAGCCTGCGCGGCGGTTGAGAGCGTGCGTGAATCCGGGTTCGGGTTCGGATTCGGGCCAGGGGCCGGGTCTGGCGTCGGTTCTGGCGTAATGTTATCAAGGATCACGCTGGTTGACCCGTCTGCGTTAGCCACGCTGCGTGATTCGTAACGGTAAACCCCGACATCGCTCTGCATGGAGTTGAAGGTCGCACCGGAACCGTCCGTCACCTGAACAATGGTGTTGCCGGTCATATCGCCCGCCGCACCGCTGGAGCTGGAGGTGACGCCGGCATTAAAGCTGCCGGTAGCCTTGTCGGCCGTGAGCACGAAGGCTGAACCGGTTTCCGCGTTATACGTGGAGTAAATGGTGGATGCCGTCGGGCTGGCCGCCGCCAGCAGCGTGGTCGGTGCGCTGTCGGACAGGCTTGCGGTGTGGATATTCCCGCCGTCCATCACGATGGTGCTGCCACCGGTCAGGCTGATGGCATCGACATCCGTGGCCGCGTTGTTGATCCAGGTTGAGCCGTTGCTGATATTCAGCGCCAGCGCGCCGGTACCGGTTTTCCCGGCGCTGCCGGTCCAGGCTGAGCTGTCGATGTTCACCGACTGGTCAGCACCTGAAGAGGTGGTGATGGCGCCGGACAGGGTAGAGCCGGTGAAATCGACCGTATCCACCGCGCTGGTGCCGGAGAACTGCAGCAGATTGGTTTTGCCGGTGACGGTGGAATCTTTCACGTTTACGGTGCTGCCAGCGGTATCGCCATTGAGAACAATGGCATTATCGCCATCGACAAGAGAATGATTATTCACATTCAGCGTAAAACCGCCACCTAGTGAAACACCATTGCCTTCAGCGGAATGCACAGTGGAATCATCGACAATGATGGTATTATTTTCATTGTCACTGACGTCAACAGTGTAGATCCCATATTTCTCGCCGTTTAGTGTTGTGCCTTTCGACAACGTTACGGTGCTATTTTTGTTACCGTCATCATAATAAAGGCCTGTATCGTCGGACGTTATAATCGTGTTAGACACATCGTAACTGCATCCGAGGACTTGTCGTAATCGAAGACCACTGGCAACAGCATTTATCGTTGAGTCCACTATATTGATACTACCGGCGAAACTACCATTAGAATAGACGCCACGACCATCCGATATAATCTTACTGTTATTTATATGGACAGTATCGGATCCTAGAGTCATTCTCAGACCATTGTCATCCGCGCTCCCGCCATTAGCGATCAATGTGGAGTTAGAAATATCAACACTAGTCGCGTTATCGATGGACGAGCTTTCCCAGAAAAATACTGCCGCAGATCCACCCGTAACAGTCGCATGATCGATATTTAATTTTGCGTCAATAGCCTGACCATTGATATCATTCCGGCCGTAAATACCATATAGCGAACCACTAACCTCGGCGTTATCCGTAACGTTAACCACACTTCCTTTAGAGGTGTTTATATCTATACCTACATTCCCGCCAGAAATAGTGGTTCCCGCACCGCTGACATTCAGTGTTGCGCCTTTCGTAGGGTCCGATGAAGCAAGGTTAATCTTTACACTAGTTTGATCTGCAGCATTACTTATCTTGCTACCACCATTAATATTAACAATATCGTCAGAATTATCAACTAACACTCCGTCGGTGATAGTTTGTCCGGTAATATCCGTTGTACTACCTACGGCCTGCGTCGAAAAAAGTCCTGTCGAATAGAGAACACCCAGTACAAAAATATTAACTGGATTGGTTTTAAGTTTAAAACAATTAGACTGTTTCATTGCGTCTGCCATGTTGCACCATAGAGTGTGGTTTGCCATAAAAATGAATCGATACATTGCGACGAGCAATTTTAATTGCGGCCGACTAGAAAGTTCAGAAATTTTACTTTCACTTAAGAAGAAAAACTCCGAAAATATAGTCCTCTTTAGTACTTTTATCCCCAGACATCAGGCGGGTGTTGCAATCGACTGATAGGATAGAGTTTTTTTTGAGGCGTTATTACCCTGGCTTTTGCCTGATAACAGGTTTGCACTCTAATACGAAAATGATGTTAATTTTTCTTTAATAAAACGAAAATAAAAAGAAAAATGCCGTTCAGAATAAACTGAACGGCATCTGTTATTACGGAGCGCATAACAGGTTCTATTATTAACCTGGACAGGTGCGATAGAGCTGATTCGACACCGAACGCGCTAAACGCCGGGCGATCTCATTAAGCGATTGAACACACAGTGCAAAGCGTACATCAGCAGAAAAAATGTCTGCTTTGAACGAAAAGTTGACGTGTAAGCTGGCGTCCTGTCCTCACCGGCCATCCCGCTTTAGCGTGTTACAGAGCTGAGACGAGGTTTCTGATCTTTTCTGCCTTTTCAAAATGATCGAGTTTCATTTCCATAATCCACCAGTGCGCAACTTCCATAAGCAGTTCTGGATCGTCATTTTTATTAGCAAAAAAAGCATAAAACGAAAGCCCAACGTGGCTTCCCTTAGAGGCAATTTTTGAATCACAGATCCTGATGATTTTCTCTTTCATTTCCTGGCGCACGTCATCTCCTTATTTATGTTCTGAATATGAAACAATGACATTGTTACCATCAACCGGCAGTGGATCCCAACAGACAGCAAAAAAGCCGTAAGCAGTTATCTGCTTACGGCGCCAGGATCGGAGATGATTTTTCTGACAATCAGGCCGCTTTCACGGCCCTGATTTTTTTCGTGTCAGCCGCATCGGATTCTGTTTTACCCGTTGCTGCTTGAGCATTGAGATCGGGAAGCTTGCTGGTACGCAGAATATGCTGCACGGTCTCTTTCTGCTCGGCGAGATACAGGCCAAGATTTTCAGCCTGCGTTTCATCCATTTGCATTCCGCTTTGCAACAGCCAGTCGGTGAACGCGTCTGCCATATCGAGCAGCTTGTCGTGAGCGTCAGCCTCTTTCTTACTGGCAAATGTCATTTTCTCTTCACCTTTTCTAACGACAACAAATTTTGTTTCAACAGCCATCGTGCACCTCGTTATACTGTATTTATATACAGTATATCAGCTCCCGATAGAAGTTGCAGCAAAATATGCATTACTGGCAAAGCTGCTGCGATTCCGGGCCACCCACACTCCGCCGCCACGCCCCGGGTGCCTGACCATACTGACGCTTAAAGCTGCGGTTGAAGGACTGCTGGGAGTCGAAGCCCAGCGCGATCGCCACGTTCAGAATCGGTTCATCGCTGCGGGTTAGGCGCTCAACCGATTTTTGCAGCTTTTGCGCGCGAATATACCCGGCGAGGGGATAGCCCGTATGCTCTTTGAACAGGCGCTGGAGGTGCCATTTTGAGTAGCCGGATCGCCTGGCAACGGACTCAATGTCCAGACGGCTATCCAGGTTGTTGTCGATCCAGTCGAGTAAATCATGCATAAATGCGCCAGTGTTCATCGGGTTACTCCCACGCTGCCTGTTAAAAAGTATCTTTGTCTGTTGCATTAAAAGGTGGCGCGTTTTTGTATTAATTGCAAGTTTTATTGTTGCATTTAAATCCCTGACCGTAACGGGTCTTTTCACATCCGCTCAAATAGCACATAAAGTGCAACAATTATTCTTGCACTTAGTTAAGCGCCTTCCTACAATCGCCGCGATAGTGTATTCGCAACTGTTACAGTTTTGTGGCGATGAACGACACAAATGGCCTTAAGACAGCCACCGGACAAAGGAAGTGGCGCAGTGCCTCCTGCTGCGTCTTGCCCGGCGGCGACAATTACCGGAATAAAAATAATGAGCCTGCAAAAAACCTGGGGTAACTTTCATCTGAACGCGCTGGGGGTCATGTTGCTCTCCGTGCTGCTCGTCGGATGCGACAACAGCGTCGCGCAAAACGCCGCGCCGCCTGCGCCCGCCGTCAGCGCTGCTGACGTGGTGGTGAAATCCATTAGCCAGTGGGATAGCTTTAATGGCCGGATTGAAGCGGTGGAGAGCGTTCAGCTCCGTCCGCGCGTGTCCGGCTACATTGATAAAGTGAATTACACCGACGGCCAGGAAGTGAAGAAGGGCGAGGTGCTGTTCACGATTGATGACCGAACCTATCGCGCGGCGCTGGAACAGGCGCAGGCGAACCTGGCGAGAGCTAAAACGCAGGCCAGCCTGGCGCAAAGTGAGGCTAACCGTACCGATAAGCTGGTCAATACCAACGTTGTCTCCCGTGAAGAGTGGGAGCAGCGTCGTTCGGCCGCCACTCAGGCGCAGGCCGATATTCGCGCCGCGCAGGCGGCAGTTGACGCCGCGCAGCTCAACCTGGACTTCACCAAAGTCACCGCGCCTATCGACGGTCGCGCCAGCCGGGCGCTGATCACCAGCGGCAACCTGGTGACTGCGGGCGACACCGCCAGCGTTCTTACCACGCTGGTCTCGCAGAAGACGGTTTACGTCTACTTTGACGTGGACGAGTCGACCTACCTTCACTACCAGAATCTGGCCCGCAGCGGGCAGGGGGCGTCCAGCAATCATACGGCGCTTCCGGTTGAGATTGGCCTGACGGGCGAGGAGGGTTATCCCCACCAGGGCAAAGTGGACTTCCTTGATAATCAGCTGACGCCGAGTACCGGCACCATCCGCATGCGCGCGCTGCTGGATAACGCCCAGCGTCAGTTCACGCCGGGACTATTTGCCCGCGTCCGCCTGCCGGGCAGCGCGGAGTTCAAAGCCACGCTTATCGACGACAAAGCGGTGCTGACCGATCAGGATCGTAAATACGTTTATATCGTCGATAAAGAGGGGAAAGCGCAGCGCCGCGACATCACGCCAGGCCGTCTGGCAGACGGTTTACGCATCGTGCGGCAGGGGCTGAACCCTGGCGATAAAGTTATCGTCGAGGGTTTACAAAAAGTGTTTATGCCGGGTATGCCGGTTAACGCGAAAACCGTTGCTATGACCGCCAGCGCCGCCCTCAACTGATCCCTTGACCTGAGAATCCATCCATGGACTTTTCCCGCTTTTTCATCGACAGGCCGATTTTTGCCGCGGTGCTGTCGATTCTGATTTTTATCACAGGGTTAATCGCCATCCCGCTGCTGCCGGTGAGCGAATATCCTGACGTCGTGCCGCCAAGCGTGCAGGTGCGCGCGGAGTATCCGGGCGCCAACCCGAAAGTGATTGCCGAGACGGTGGCGACGCCGCTGGAAGAGGCGATCAACGGCGTTGAGAACATGATGTACATGAAGTCCGTCGCGGGCTCCGACGGCGTGCTGGTCACCACCGTCACCTTCCGTCCGGGAACCGACCCGGATCAGGCGCAGGTGCAGGTGCAAAACCGCGTCGCGCAGGCCGAAGCGCGTCTGCCGGAAGACGTGCGGCGCCTGGGCATTACCACCCAGAAACAGTCCCCGACGCTGACGCTGGTGGTGCATCTGTTTTCGCCCAACGGCAAGTACGACTCCCTGTATATGCGTAACTACGCCACGCTGAAGGTGAAGGACGAGCTGGCGCGCCTGCCCGGCGTCGGCCAGATCCAGATTTTCGGCTCGGGTGAATACGCGATGCGCGTCTGGCTGGATCCTAACAAGGTGGCGGCCCGCGGGCTGACCGCGTCGGACGTGGTCACGGCGATGCAGGAGCAGAACGTACAGGTGTCCGCCGGGCAGCTTGGCGCCGAGCCGCTGCCGAAAGAGAGCGATTTCCTGATCTCCATTAACGCCCAGGGGCGTCTGCATACCGAAGAAGAGTTCGGCAATATTGTCCTGAAAACGACGCAGGACGGTACGGTGGTCCGCCTGCGCGACGTGGCGCGTATCGAAATGGGGTCCGGCAGCTATGCGCTGCGTTCCCAGCTGAACAATAAAGACGCGGTCGGGATTGGTATCTTCCAGTCACCTGGGGCGAACGCCATTGATTTGTCTAACGCGGTGCGCGCGAAAATGGACGAACTGTCCACGCGCTTCCCGGCGGACATGAAATGGGCGGCACCTTACGATCCGACTGTTTTCGTGCGGGACTCCATCCGTGCGGTGGTGCAAACGCTGCTGGAAGCGGTGGTGCTGGTGGTGCTGGTGGTGATCCTGTTCCTGCAAACCTGGCGCGCGTCGATCATTCCGCTGATCGCGGTGCCGGTTTCGGTGGTGGGTACCTTCAGCATTCTCTACCTGCTCGGCTTCTCGCTGAACACCCTGAGCTTGTTCGGGCTGGTGCTGGCCATCGGCATCGTGGTGGACGACGCCATCGTGGTGGTGGAAAACGTCGAGCGAAACATAGAAGAGGGGCTTGCGCCGCTTGCGGCGGCGCATCAGGCGATGCGCGAAGTGTCCGGGCCGATTATCGCGATTGCGCTGGTGCTGTGCGCGGTGTTTGTGCCGATGGCGTTTCTCTCGGGCGTTACCGGTCAGTTCTACAAGCAGTTTGCGGTGACGATCGCGATTTCCACGGTCATCTCCGCCATTAACTCGCTGACGCTCTCTCCGGCGCTGGCGGCACTGCTGTTAAAACCGCACGGCGCGCCGAAAGATTTCCCGACCCGGCTTATCGATCGTCTATTCGGCTGGATTTTCCGTCCGTTTAACCGCTTTTTCCACCGCAGCTCGAACGGCTATCAGGGGCTGGTGGGCAAAACGCTGGGACGGCGCGGCTCGGTATTTGTGGTGTATCTGCTGCTGCTCTGTGCCGCTGGCGTGATGTTTAAAGCGGTGCCCGGCGGGTTTATTCCGACGCAGGATAAGCTGTACTTGATTGGCGGCGTGAAGATGCCGGAAGGTTCTTCGCTGGCGCGCACCGACGCGGTGATCCGCAAAATGAGCGAAATCGGGATGAATACCGAAGGGGTGGATTACGCTGTTGCGTTCCCGGGGCTGAACGCGCTGCAGTTCACCAATACGCCGAATACCGGGACGGTCTTCTTTGGCCTGAAGCCGTTCGACCAGCGCAAACATACTGCGGCGGAAATAAACGCGGAGATTAACGCGAAAATCGCGCAAATTCAGGAAGGCTTTGGCTTCTCCATCCTGCCGCCGCCGATTTTAGGGCTGGGTCAGGGGTCGGGCTATTCTCTGTACATTCAGGACCGAGGCGGTCTGGGGTATGGCGCGCTGCAAAACGCGGTGAACACCATGTCCGGCGCGATTATGCAGACCCCGGGAATGCACTTTCCGATCTCAACCTACCAGGCTAACGTTCCGCAGCTGGACGTGCAGGTCGACCGCGACAAGGCGAAAGCGCAGGGCGTATCGCTGACCGATCTTTTCGGTACGCTGCAAACCTATCTGGGCTCGTCGTACGTGAATGACTTCAACCAGTTCGGCCGTACCTGGCGCGTGATGGCTCAGGCCGACGGGCAGTTCCGCGACAGCGTTGAAGATATTGCGAATTTACGCACCCGTAATAGTCAGGGCGAAATGGTGCCGATTGGCAGCATGGTGAAAATCACGACCACCTACGGGCCGGATCCGGTGATCCGCTACAATGGCTACCCGGCGGCGGATCTGATTGGCGATGCCGACCCGCGCGTGCTTTCGTCTGCGCAGGCGATGACGCAGCTGGACGCCATGTCTAAGCAGATCCTGCCAAACGGGATGAACATTGAATGGACGGACCTGAGCTTCCAGCAGGCGACGCAGGGCAACACGGCGCTGATCGTCTTCCCGGTCGCGGTGCTGCTGGCGTTCCTGGTCCTGGCGGCGCTCTATGAAAGCTGGACGCTGCCGCTGGCGGTGATCCTAATCGTGCCGATGACCATGCTCTCCGCGCTGTTTGGCGTCTGGCTGACCGGTGGCGATAACAACGTCTTCGTGCAGGTGGGGCTGGTGGTGCTGATGGGGCTGGCGTGTAAGAACGCGATTCTTATCGTGGAGTTTGCCCGCGAGCTGGAAATTCAGGGCAAAGGCATTATGGAAGCCGCGCTGGAGGCGTGCCGTCTGCGTTTACGTCCGATTGTGATGACCTCCATCGCCTTTATTGCCGGGACTATTCCGCTGATCCTCGGCCACGGCGCGGGCGCAGAAGTGCGCGGCGTCACCGGGATCACGGTCTTCTCCGGGATGCTGGGCGTGACGCTGTTTGGTCTGTTCCTGACGCCGGTGTTTTACGTGACGCTGCGTAAGTTCGTGACGCGCGGGAAAAAAGAGGAAAGGGACGTTCTGCCCGCATAGGGACGTTGCCGATAATAAAAAACCGCCTTCATTGTGAAGGCGGTTTTTTTACATCTGAATGTAGGCCGGGTTAGCGCAGCGCCACCCGGCAAGTTCGCTAAGACGTTTTTTGATACTGGGCAATAAGGTCCGGGAGGGGATCCCATCCGCTGCTATCGGCGTTTTTAACCGCTTCCAGGGCGCTTGCCACGGTATGGCGGGCCAGTACCGCTAACGAAGCCTCCTCGGCTTCTTCGGATATCGATTTGAAGTACCAGCAGGCGTTAGCGCTGACCACACAGCGGGCCGGCACGTCAGGGCGCGACGCCCACAGCTTTTTATCTTCGATGACCGAAAGGTAGATGTCGCGCAGGGTAATCTCTTCCGGCGGGCGACCAAGATGAATTGAGCCGTTACGGCCAAGCGTTGAGACGATAATGCCGTCACGCGTCAGCGGAACCATCAATTTGCGGATGAAGCTCGGGTTCGCTTCCAGGCCGTAGGCCAGAATCGCACTCGTGGAACGTTCACCCAATTGCTCCGCCATCGCTACGCTGAGAACCATCTGCAAAGCTGTCGGGAAGCGGTAATCTAACATTTCTCTGTCCTGGGTTGCGGTGAATCTTGTTCTTTTTGGCACCGCAGAGGTGAATAAGCAATAAACAACAATATAACAAATACGGTAATTATTTTGAAGCAATCTGCGGCATTTGCGATCGAACTCCCTGTTCTGATTTAGCAAAACGTGCGGTTCGGGAAGTCAACCGTCACCATCAGGCCACCTTCAGCGGAAGTACTCAGGTTTACGCTGCTGTTGTGTTGCTGCGCCACCGCTTTGACGATGGCAAGCCCCAGCCCGCTCCCGCTTTGCACCTGATTGGGGTCACGGAAAAACCGGTCGAACACGCGCTCGCGCAGTTCAACCGGAATACCGGGCCCTGCATCTGAAACGCGAAGCCGCGCGAAGCCATCTGCTATGCAGACATCGACCTGAACCCGCCCGCGCTCGGGACTGTACTTCACAGCGTTCTCAATGAGGTTATCAATAAGCGACACCAGGCGTTCCCTGACGCCGGGGATCCAGATGTCATCCTCGGCGAAGAATTCCAGCTCAATCCTGCGCGCAGACGCCAGCGGTTCCAGCTCGGCCATTCGCTCCTGGATGAGCGTCGTCAGCGGCACGGTCTCCATTTCCGTATCAATCCGCGCTTCGCTGTGCATCATCAGCAGCAGCTGGTTGACGAGACGCGCTGCCCGGCTGTTGCTGCGAATCACCCCCGCAAGCAGCTCCTGCTGACTCTCGCTAATGACCCAGGACTGCAGCGCTTCCACGTTGATGCGCATCGCCGCAAGGGGCGTACGCAGCTCGTGCGCGGCATCCGCAATGAAAACCCGTTCCCTTTCCGCGCTTTCACGCACCCTGGCAAGGAAGTCATTGATCGCATCCACCATCTGGCGAAGCTCCCTGTGTCCGGGAACGGCTTTTAAAGGGGAGAGATCGTCAGGCGTGCGTAACGTAATTTCATTGACCACCTTGTTCCAGGGGCGCATCGCAATGCGGATTGACAGCCACGCGGGAAAAAGAAGAAAAGGGAAGCAGACCAGAAGCGGCATGATGTAGTAGCCGCGCGAGTTCAGGTAGATAAAGAAGTTCCAGCCGCCGGCCGGGGTGAAAAGGGTGACCTCCACGTCGGAATGAGCGGATTTAAGGGTTCGGCTGGTCCAGGTACGACCATCGCTCTGAACACGCTGCATTTCCCCAAACCGGGTGTTGGTTACCCCCGTTGGCGCATCAGGCGATGAAAAAATAATCGCGTTATTTTTGCGCACGATGAAGTTGATTGACAGCGCGGGATCTTCGCCGCCGCCATAGCCCTCACGCAGCGCCTTGCTAAAGGCTTCCAGCACCGCGGTGCGATCCTGCGGGTGTTCGTCCATCCGCTCGACCAGGGTAAAAAGGGTGTCGTAGGTATGACTGCCCGTAAGGATGGGAGGACTGCGCAGGTCCTCCCACAGAATGAAGGTTAAAAATAGACACCACAGCAGGGTAAGCAGCAGCAGCTGGGCGATAATAATTCGCCGTACCAGCGTTGGGCGTCTCAGGTGGTACCAGACGTTTTGCATTACCCTGTCACCTTCTGGACTGAAACGGTATCAATGACATACCCGACGCCCCGCACCGTTCGCACATAGCCATCGCCGATTTTTCGCCGCAAATTCCCCATATGCACGTCGAGCGCATTGCTGAGGTTCTCTTTGTTACCGAATATCCGTTCTTCCAGAAACCGTCGCGTAATCACGCGGTCAGCGCGCAGCATCAGCGTTTCCAGCAGCGCATATTCACTCGCCGTCAGGTCTACGTGGCGCGCGCTCACCGTCACGCGGCGCGTTGGAACATGAAGCGATAAGCCTCGGATTTCTATCGCCTCATTTTCGAAACCGTAGCTGCGCCGCGCCAGGGCTCTCACCCGCGCCAGCAGCTCGGCGAGAATAAATGGCTTGACGAGATAGTCGTCCGCACCGGCATCCAGCCCGCACAGCCGGTCCTGCAGCGTACCTCGCGCCGTCAGAATGATGACCGGGATCCCCTTGAGCTGCTGACGCAAACGCGTCATCAGGCTCATGCCATCACCGTCGGGCAGCCCCAGGTCGAGCAAAATAAGTTCCGGCACGCAGACGTCCAGCTGATGCAGCGCATCCTCTTTGCGGCGAACCCATATGACGTCAAACCCTTGATCGGAGAGGGCGATACGTACGCCGTTGCCGAGATCCAGGTCGTCTTCGATTAGTAGAATTTTCACACTGGTAACTGTATCAACCGTGAATGAAGAACATCTTAAGAAAAAAACGGTATCAGGAAACCTGCCCGGATTACAGCACCGGCTCGCGCTTCAGTGTTTCTTCATGTTCGGCTCATAAGAACCTTAGGGTCGGTATTCAAAATGGGCGTTCTGGCGGTTAACCGCATGCATCGTCATCATTTGAATCCAGAAGGGCTTCTTTAATGAGAAACATCGAACTGCGTCATACGTTCCCCCATTTACTCCCGGGCCGCAGCCTGAAAAACATCGTGCCGGGCGTCGTTCTGGCGTTACTGGCTACGCCCGTACTGGCGGCAGAACAGAGCCAGGGTAACGTCTTAACCCTGGGGGGAGGCGTGGACGTCGCGCCGCGCTACTCGGGTTCAGATAAAACCCGCGTTTCCGCAGCTCAGGTGGTGGAGTACGCCATGGCAAACGGCTTCTTTATCGGCACCACGCGAGGGATCGGTTACGGCAACAACATCGGCAACCTGGATTACAGCGCCGCGCTGAGCTATCGAGTTGGGCGTAAAGATAAAGACGTGAGCAGCGATTCGATCAGCTCCGGCAGCGACGAGCTGCGAGGAATGGGCGAGATAAAAGGCTCGGCAATCGTTGTGCCCGGGCTTGAGTACAGGGTGACCGACTGGCTTCACCTGCAGCTGCAGGCAGAGGTTCCGGTTTCTGAGAGGGACAACGGTGAAGCGGTGCATTTCGGCATTTCCAGCCCGTTCTATACCTCACCCAAAAATGAGGTGACGCTGGCGCTGACCGGCAGCTGGGGATCCGACAAGTACATGCAGACCTACTACGGGGTCAGCGCCGCTCAGTCGAGCGCATCGGGCTTTGCCCGACATGACGCCGGGGCGGGAATTTATGGCTACTCGATGAATCTTGACTGGACCCACAGGCTCACCTCGCGCTGGAGCGTCCTTGCCTCAGCGGGCGTTACGCAGCTGACGGGGGATGCGGGTGATAGTCCCATTGTGCAACGCAAAACATCGCCCACGGGGAGTTTGAAGGTGACGTACAGTTTTTGATTGTGGGCTGCGGTGGCTTAACGTTTTGAGCACGCACTTGCGGTAATTAAAGCCGCTCCGGTTGAGATGGCGGGGCGGTTCCCTTTGCAGACAGTTACAGCACTGCACACGAGGTTGACGGATTTATCTAAAGCTCCATTGTGCCGTAATGACAAACACGGAAGGTATGATAATACCCACATCCATTCCAAAATAAGACGTAAAATTATACTGGAACCCATGATATATATAGGGCGAAAATCCTATCCCTGTTGCTTTTTTAAAATCATGGTATGAACCATGGTCACCACAATCATCGAAAGTATCAAAGAAAAATTCACCTACATATCCATAGATTCCTTTAAAAACCCAACCGTTATCCCATCCAGCCCAGTCTCTTCTTACGCCGGCAGCGAGGCATCTGTCATTAAAGCTGTTTTTCATTGTCCCTAGCACAAGACTGTATTTCGACGTATCCGAGAATTTCCTCTCCACGGATATGAACTTATTTTCAAAGTTCTCCGTGTATTGTCCTCGATTATGCGTCAGATGATAAACGTATGAGCCGGTGTTTATTGAATACAGATTTATTTCATCTGCAGAGCAATTCAACGTAAAAAGATAAAAACTTCCGCACCACAGCCATGTGGGGCATCTTTTCCGAACTGTCTGCTTATGTGGAATATTATCCATATTCGCTCACTTTGGCTAACGTACTGAAATTATAAGGACTGTTTTCGGTCTTCAGCTGGATAAATTTTAGCATACATACCAAAACTCGAGATATTCACGTCACGGATTGGGGGCTGAAATTACGATAGGACATGTTCTGAGAACCCTTACCCCACGCGCTTACAGGAGTGAAAATCAGCCTTTTACCGCCGCTAAAATCATAGCCTCTGAGGTATAATCGCTGTTCAGAAAACGGCAAAGAGGATGTGACAAGATGCTGACTTATATCACCATAGGTACAAATGATCTTCAGCGCGCCGCGTCGTTTTATGACGCGATTTTTAACGTGCTTGGCTATTCACGTTTTCCTGCCTGGACCGAGGACTGGGCAACGTGGGGAGATGAAAATAATCCAGATGAGGGGTTTAGCTTCTGTATTTGTCCTCCGTTTGACCGACAACCCGCAACGGCGGGAAACGGGACAATGTTCGCATTCCGTGCAGCTAACGCGGAGCTAGTCAGACGTTTCCATGCCGCAGGCCTTCTTGCGGGAGGGAGGAGTGAAGGCATGCCAGGGACACGAACCGCATACGGCCCCGATTTTTATGTTGCCTATCTGCGCGATCCTGACGGGCATAAGCTGGCATGCGTTTTTCAGCATTATTCTCCTGAAGCCGATACGTTCCCGGACGAAGAATAGTCACAAGCGGTCGTTTTTGAACTATGTTTAACACCAGTCAGAATAATAAATAGTTCAACTGTTATTAGATTCTGAACAGTGGCGCCTTAATCCGGAGCATTTGAAAACCAGAACCTCACTGAGAAGTGTGCCAGCATGACGTGGCTAATATCCTTATCCGGAGAACAACGTGTTCGGAAAACAATTATTAAACTACATGCCAGGTTTACAAACTTTGTTAGCCTACGATAAAAGCTGGCTAAAACATGATATTAAAGCCGGGTTATCCGTTGCGGCTGTCGCGCTACCCGTGGCTATTGCTTATGCTGAATTGGCGGGTGTTGGGGCAATAGTGGGGCTCTATTCCTGCGTTTTACCGATGATAGCGTATGCACTCTTTGGTTCTTCGCGTCAGCTTATTGTGGGCCCTGATGCCACGACCTGCGCGGTGATTGCGGCCGTCGTGTTTCCGCTTTCTGCAGGTAATCCCGAACTGCACTGGCAGCTGACCATTATCATGACGTTGATGATGGGCGGGTGGTGCCTGCTTGCCAGTAAATTTCGTCTGGGCGCACTTGCCGATTTACTTTCTCATCCCATCCTTACGGGTTTGCTTAATGGCGTTGCCGTGACGATTATTGTCGGGCAATTAGGCAAGGTGTTGGGGATAAAACTCGACGAAGCGCAGGTTATTGAGAAAATAATGGCCTTGCCAGGCCGTCTTTCAGAAAGCCATTTATTAACCGTTGGCATATCGCTTTTAACGTTAATTATTTTAATGGCGATCAAAACGTATCGCAGCCACTGGCCAGCACCGTTGATTGCCATTGTGATGACAACGCTACTGGTATGGGCGACATCTGCACAACAGTATGGTATTGCCACTATTGGGGGGGAAGGCTTCCAGCCTGGTTTACCCGTCGTTAACTGGGGCGCGTTCCAGCCCGGTCCGATGCGTGATTTAGTGATCCCGGCACTGAACCTGGCGTTGGTCAGTTTTGTCAGCCTGATGCTGACCGCCCGCAGTTTCGCCGCGAAAAATGGCTATGAAATTAATGCTGATGCAGAGTTCAGAGCGCTGGGTATTGCGAACATTATGTCTGGGTTATCTCAGGGGTTTGCTATCAGTGGAGCCGATTCCCGGACAGCGGTTAATGATTCAGTGGGTGGGAAAAGCCAGCTGGTTTCCATCGTCGCAGCCTTACTCATCGGTATCGTGGTGGTGTTTTTCACTCAGCCATTACAATTTATTCCGGTATCTGCATTAGGAATTGTTCTGATGTACGCATCCTGGTCATTAATTGATCTGCGCGGGTTATGGAATCTGAGGCGAAGAAATAAACAGGCATTTCGCCTGGCCTTTTTCACGTTTGGCTGTGTGTTAATTATCGGCGTTATCCAGGGGATCGGCCTTGCGGTGTTGCTTGGCCTGTTACAGTTCCTGCGTACGGTGTTTCGTCCCTCTGAGCACTTACTGGGAACCGACGAAGATGGAATGATTCACTCATTAGGGAATACAACCGATATTAAAATGGTCCCGGGCGTGCTGATGTATCGATTTAACTCACCGTTGACCTATTTTAACGTGGCTTATTTTAAACGTCGGGTATTGAACCTGGTTGATGGTGCAGCAGTACAGCCTAAATGGGTGGTCATTGATGCCGTTGCTTGCTTCACCTATTCAGATATCAGCGTTCTGGCAACCATAAATGAGTTAAAGCGCGATCTGAAAGGTCGAGAAATTACGTTAATCCTTGCGGGCAGAAAAACGGAATTAACGCGCTGGTTTAAAGATAGCCGGCCAACGATGAATGATGATGACATGATTCTGGCGCCAGACCTCTATCTGGCACTTCGGTTCATTCAAAGCAAGGAGAGTGCGAGTGAATCAGGTGGCGAGGTATAAGCTAAAGGCTTGCCCGCCAACCGCGAGCAAGCCACACCCTTAGCGATACAACGTCTTTTCCGTCACCGGAATAAGCAGACCGGATCGCCAGTCCGCGAGCGTCAGCTGCGCAAGCCTGCCCAGCGCGGCATAAAACGGATGCCCGGCGTTGTCGACAAACACCGACAGGAAGCGGGTGCTCCACGGCAGCAGGTGCCACGCCAGAAGCTGATTGCACTCCGGCTCGCGGCCGTTCTCGGCCAGCCACGCCGCCAGCAGCAGCAACGTACCGAAATGATCTTCCGGCTCATTCTGCTGCATCTCAAACGCGATATTGTTCTCCCGCATCCACTGGCGCAGCGCGAGGGTCGAGTCGCCAAACAATACGGATTCACGGTCCAGCCAGACGGAACCCCACGGCGGAGCGGGCAGGGCATACGGACCAATAAACAGCCGTTGCCAGGCGTCCGCCAGCGGCTCATCGGAAGATGAAGCAAACGTATCGGCAACCGGCTGCAGCGTTTCCGAAGGCAGGGGCCAGTCCTGAACCCATTCGCCAGCGGTGAGCGCTTTCACCAGCGGCGCGGCCTGCTCGCTGTCGGGAGCGAAATAAAACAGCGCGCCCAGCACCCGGGCGCTGAACGCGAACGATTCACGATGTGAGACGTCTTTCATTAAACTTTCCTTGCTCGCGCGGATGACGCCCGCGCGACTGTGTTAACCGATAATACTGACCACAGAATAAACCAGGGTCTCGCGTTTCACCCTCTACACTTTCTCAATCTGCACCAGATTGGTGTGCTGCGGGTTGCCTTTTGCCAGCGGAGAAGGTCGATGGGTCGTCAGCGTGTTGATGCATGAACCGTGATCGATACGATCGCCATTCATATTGGCATCATGCCACGCTCCCTGGCCCATGGCGCTCACGCCGGGCATGATGCGTGGCGTGACTTTCGCTTCAGTTCGCACCTCGCCGCGATCGTTAAATACGCGCACCGTATCGCCGTTCTTGATGCCGCGTTTTGCAGCATCGACAGGATTAAGCCACACCTCCTGGCGACAGGCCGCTTTCAGCACGTCGACGTTACCGTAGCTCGAGTGGGTACGGGCCTTGAAGTGAAAGCCGAACAGCTGCAGCGGGAACTGCGCGCGCTCGGGCGCATCCCAGCCGTCAAAGGTCGACGCGTAGACGGGCAGAGGGCTGATGGTCTCATCTTTTTCCAGCTCCCAGGTAGCCGCAATCTCCGCCAGCTTGCTGGAGTAAATCTCAATCTTGCCAGATGGCGTTTTCAGCGGATGGGCTTCCGGGTTCTCGCGGAATTTTTTATAGGCCACAAAGTGTCCGTTCGGATCGTTGCGCTTATAAATGCCCATTTTTTTCAGCTCGTCATAGGACGGAAGCTTAGGGTCTTTCTCGAGCATTTTGGCATACAGGAACTGCAGCCACTGTTCCTGCGTGCGTCCTTCGGTGAATTTCTGATGGATATCCGGCCCGAGGCGTTTCGCCACTTCGCTCATCATCCAGTAGATCGGCTTACGCTCGAACTTCGGTGCGGTCACGGGCTGGAGGAAAATCAGGTAGCCCATGTTACCGGCATAATCGTTAGGAATAATGTCTTCCTGCTCGACGGTCATCAGGTCCGGCAAAATAATATCGGCGTGCTTCGCTGACGAGGTCATGAAGTTGTCGATGACGACAATCATTTCGCATTTACTTTCGTCCTGCAGGATATCGTGGGTTTTATTGATATCAGAGTGCTGGTTGATGATGGTGTTGCCCGCATAGTTCCAGATGAACTTAATCGGCACGTCCAGCTTATCTTTCCCGCGCACGCCGTCGCGCAGGGCGGTCATCTCCGGCCCGCGGGCGATGGCGTCCGTCCAGCTGAAGCAGGAGATTTGCGTTTTGACCGGGTTATCCGGTATCGGCATACGTTCGATGGTAATGGTGTAGGTCGACTCTCGGGCGCCGCTGTTACCGCCGTTGATGCCGACGTTTCCGGTGAGGATTGGCAGCATGGCGATGGCGCGCGACGTCAGCTCGCCGTTCGCCTGGCGCTGTGGCCCCCAGCCCTGGCAGATATAGGCCGGTTTCGCGGAGCCGATTTCACGAGCAAGTTTGATGATGCGATCCGCGGGAATGCCTGTGATGCGTGAGGCCCACTCCGGCGTTTTCGCCGTGCGGTCATCGCCCTGGCCGAGAATGTACGCTTTGTAGTGGCCGTTAGCGGGCGCGCCTTCCGGCAGCGTTTTTTCGTCGTAGCCAACGCAGTATTTATCCAGAAACGGCTGGTCGACCAGGTTTTCGTCGATCAATACCCACGCGATTCCCGCCACCAGCGCGGCATCGGTACCCGGACGGATCGGGATCCATTCATCTTCGCGTCCGGCTGCCGTATCGGTATAGCGCGGGTCGATAACGATCATGCGCGCATTGGATCGCTCGCGGGCCTGCTCCAGATAATAGGTAATCCCGCCGCCGCTCATGCGGGTTTCCGCCGGGTTATTGCCGAACATCACCACCAGTTTGCTGTTTTCAATATCCGAGGTGCTGTTGCCATCGTTGCTGCCGTAGGTGTAGGGCATCGCGCAGGCGATTTGCGCCGTACTGTAGGTGCCGTAGTGGCTCAGGAAACCGCCGTAGCAGTTCATCAGGCGCGCCACCAGCGAAGCGTAAGGGGAGGAGCGGGTGATATTGCCGCCGACGATGCCTGAAGAGTAGTTGATATACACCGCCTCGTTGCCGTATTTGCTGACCACGTTTTTAAGGCTGGCGGTGATGGCGTCCAGCGCTTCATCCCATGTGATGCGCACGAACTTGCCTTCACCGCGTTTGCCCACGCGTTTCATCGGGTAGTTGAGACGGTCAGGATGATTGATCCGACGGCGAATAGAACGCCCGCGCAGGCAGGCGCGCACCTGATGGTTACCGTAAATATCTTCACCGGTGTTGTCCGTTTCGACCCAGTACACTTCGTCGTCGCGGACGTGCAGACGCAGCGCGCAGCGGCTGCCACAGTTGACCGAGCAGGCGCCCCATACCACTTTATCTTCAGCAGGCTGAACGGCGTTCTTCACCGCCGCGGCGGCGCTTTTTAAGCCGAAAGGAAGTGAGATCCCACCGGAGGCCAGCGCCAGAGACCCTATTGCCGTAGATTTCACGAGAGTTCGACGGCTAATTCCGCCGTGATGTTCAGTATCGGACATGGCTCACCCCATCATTATAATTACGTATTATTTTTCCCGAAATGATAACCGGGCTAATGATGGGGTGAGTGTTACTGATTTGGGGGTATTAAATCTTAATCCTCATCAAATCAAAGGGGATTGAGGGTAAATTACTGCGCTTCAGCAGCCCCGTTGCCTGTGCGGGTATACAAAATTTTAAAGGTGTCGTTGGCGCAGTGGCCTACCACCTGAGTGCCCGCCTGGTCAGCCTGATCGTTTGGCACAATGCTCAGCGTAAAACCTGATTCAGGCACGCCGTTGTTGATAATTTTCTGCTGAATGTCGCTTTTCACGCGCTCGCAGGAATCCGGTGCCGCCAGCGCGGCCGTTGAGGCACTCATTAACAGCAGGGCGGTAATCCAGGGTAACCGTTTCATCTGTAGCTCCTTTTCTCTGTGTAGAGATTAATTTTAGCAGGCTTCGTGTAAACAACTGTATTTGCTAATATGATTGGGAATAATCTCCCTGAACGGTAATAAATGTGAAGAAATACGCAGCGATAACGCTACTGGCAGCAACACTGGTGGGGTGCGACAACAGCTCCGCGCCGCTGTCGTTTACGCCCGAGATGGCGAGTTTCTCGAAC
The DNA here is from genome assembly GCF_014930495.1 of Enterobacter cloacae complex sp. S3. Lineage (NCBI taxonomy): Bacteria > Pseudomonadati > Pseudomonadota > Gammaproteobacteria > Enterobacterales > Enterobacteriaceae > Enterobacter > Enterobacter cloacae complex sp. S3. The sequence goes on from NZ_JADBRD010000009.1 coordinate 75,343, forward strand.
GAATTTGATTTTGATCCGCTGCGCGGCCCGGTGAAAGACTTCACCCAGACGCTGCTCAACGAGAAGGGCGAAGTGTCCAAACGGGTGACCGGCACCGTGTCGGCGGAAGGGTGTTTCGATACCCTGGAACTGCACGACCTGGAGGCCAATACCGGCGTGGCGCTGGTGCTGGATGCCAATTACTACCTTGATGCGGAAACCCAGCAGCGAAAAGTGAAGCTGCAGGGGAAATGCCAGCTGGCCGAACTGCCGTCAGCCGGGATAACGTGGGATACCGACGACAACGGTTTTGTGGTGGCGGCGCACGGCAAAGAGATGGAAGTGAAGTATCGTTACGATGCGGATGGCTACCCGCTGGGCAAAACCACCGTCTCGGGGGATCAGCACCTGTCCGTCCAGTCGACGCCGTCTAAAGACGTTCGCAAAAGAATGGATTACTCGGCAGTGAGCATGTTGAATGACAAGCCGCTGGGCAACGTGAAGCAGAGCTGCGATTACGATCGACACAATAATCCGGTGAGCTGTGACCTGACGATCACGGACGATAGCGTCAAACCTGCCGTTGAGCACAAATACACCATCAAAAACACGATTGAATACTACTGAGAATAAAACCGCGCAGGTTACTGCGCGGTCGGTTTCAGCAGGCTGGCGCCTGACGGCTTGTGCCCGGCAAGATGCTGATGCTGGAAGATGCACATGCGAATGGTATTGCGGTATTCGCCGTTGATAAAGAACTCGTGAATCAGCTCGCCTTCCACCATAAAGCCCAGCTTGCGGTAGATATGGATCGCTTTCTCGTTCTCTTTATCCACAATCAGGTAAAGCTTGTAGAGATTCAGAACGTTGAATCCGTAATCCATTGCCAGCTTCGCTGCCCGTGAGGCAAGGCCTTTTCCCTGATGCTCAGGGGAAATAATGATCTGAAACTCCGCCCGGCGGTGAACATGGTTGATTTCAACCAGCTCCACAAGACCGGCTTTTTCGCCTTCACACTCCACCACAAAACGACGTTCACTCTGATCGTGAATGTGCTTATCGTAGAGATCGGACAGCTCAACAAAAGCCTCGTACGGCTCTTCGAACCAGTAGCGCATCACGCTGGCGTTATTGTCGAGCTGGTGGACGAAGCGCAGGTCTTCACGCTCCAGCGGACGGAGCTTAACGTCGCAGGGCGCCGACATTACGGGGCTACCGTGCGGCCAGTGCGGCGATCCAGGCAGCGCAGGGTGTTTGGCTCCCAGTAGGCGTTGACGTTTGCACTTTGCTGACACTTATCGCGCGCGTCAAAAGCGACATCTTCTTTATCCCACTCTTTTTCAGCACGTTTGTTGACCTTGTGACGAAGGCTGCGGGTGTCATTCCATTGTTCTTTGTCCATAGCGGCGTTCTGGCGGCTTTGCGCGCTGTCACCAGACTCAATAATGAGCTTGCTGGTTTCCGCTGTCGCAGAGGCGGCAAAGGCGAACGATGACAGCGCCAGCAGGGCTGTCAGACAAAGGCGTTTGCTTAATGTGGTCATAGCGTTTCCTTTTAAACGGGTGCAGATAATCAAGTTACCCCGAACAGATTCTACACCAAAGCGAAAAGACGGCATACCCGCGGTGCAAGTATGGAAAAGTAAAGGATATCATCAGGTATGATGTCTAAATAAATCCTCACCTGACGTGAAATATGCTCAAAACGACGCTGCTTTTTTTTGCCACCGCGCTATGCGAAATCATCGGCTGCTTCCTGCCCTGGCTCTGGCTGAAGAAGGGGGGATCCGTATTGCTTCTCATCCCGGCAAGCATCGCGCTGGCTCTGTTTGTCTGGCTGTTAACGCTGCATCCGGCCGCGAGCGGCCGCGTCTACGCCGCTTACGGTGGTGTCTATGTCTGTACCGCGCTGCTGTGGCTACGCGTGGTGGACGGCGTCAAGCTCAGCGCGTACGACTGGGCCGGCGCGCTGATTGCCCTGTGCGGAATGCTGATTATTGTGGCGGGATGGGGGCGGGCCTGAGGCCCCGGTTTTGTGATCGTTAGCGGATTTTATGATCATTATACTTGTATGGTAGTCTGGTTAGTGGGTAAGTTTCCAGCATCACAACGAATGATGTAAGGAAAGGAATTATGAAGATTGTCGCGGCTGACGTGTTTGTTACCTGCCCGGGGCGGAACTTTGTCACCCTTAAAATCACCACCGATGAGGGGATTGTCGGCCTCGGTGACGCTACGCTAAACGGGCGTGAACTCTCCGTGGCTTCCTACCTGAAAGACCATCTCTGCCCGCAGCTGATTGGCCGCGATGCGCACCGTATCGAAGACATCTGGCAGTTTTTCTATAAGGGCGCCTACTGGCGTCGCGGCCCGGTCACCATGTCGGCCATCTCCGCCGTGGACATGGCGCTGTGGGACATCAAAGCCAAAGCGGCCAATATGCCGCTCTACCAGCTGCTGGGCGGCGCATCCCGCGAAGGCGTGATGGTTTATTGCCACACGACCGGTCACACCATTGACGACGTGCTGGAAGACTACGCCCGCCATAAAGAGATGGGCTTTAAGGCGATCCGCGTGCAGTGCGGGGTGCCGGGTATGAAAACCACCTACGGCATGGCCAAAGGGAAGGGGCTTGCCTACGAGCCTGCGACCAAAGGCGACTGGCCGGAAGAGCAGCTCTGGTCCACCGAAAAATACCTCGATTTCACACCGAAGCTGTTCGACGCGGTGCGCAGTAAATTCGGCTTCAATGAGCATCTTCTGCATGACATGCACCACCGCCTGACGCCAATCGAAGCGGCGCGCTTCGGCAAGAGCATCGAGGAATTCCGCATGTTCTGGATGGAAGATCCAACGCCTGCGGAAAACCAGGCCTGCTTCCGCCTGATCCGCCAGCACACCGTCACGCCAATTGCCGTGGGCGAAGTATTTAACAGCATCTGGGACTGTAAGCAGCTCATCGAAGAGCAGCTCATCGACTATATCCGCACCACCATTACCCACGCGGGCGGGATCACCGGGATGCGTCGCATCGCGGACTTCGCCTCGCTCTATCAGGTGCGAACCGGCTCGCACGGCCCGTCGGATCTCTCGCCGGTATGCCACGCCGCCGCGCTGCATTTCGACCTGTGGGTGCCAAACTTTGGCGTCCAGGAATATATGGGCTATTCCGAACAGATGCTGGAAGTCTTCCCGCACAGCTGGCGTTTTGATAACGGCTATATGCATCCGGGCGACAGGCCGGGGCTGGGCATCGAGTTTGATGAAAAGCTGGCGGCGAAATACCCGTACGATCCGGCCTATCTGCCGGTGGCCCGTCTTGAGGACGGCACGCTGTGGAACTGGTAAACGAGGAGCGAACGATGAAAAGCGTAGTGATTCAACAGCCGAACGAACTGGTGATTGAAGAGCGGCCACTCCCGGCGCCAGGTGCAGGTGAAGTTCGCGTCAAAATCACGCTGGCGGGGATCTGCGGTTCGGATAGCCACATCTATCGCGGCCATAATCCGTTTGCGAAATATCCACGCGTCATCGGCCATGAGTTCTTTGGCGTGATTGACGCCGTAGGCGAGGGGGTCGACAGTGCACGTCTGGGCCAGCGCGTCTCGGTCGATCCGGTGATCAGCTGCGGACACTGCTATCCGTGTTCCGTCGGAAAACCGAACGTCTGTACCTCGCTGGTGGTGCTGGGCGTACACCGCGACGGGGGCTTCAGCGAATACGCGGCGGTACCCGCTAAAAATGCCTGGCCTATCCCCGATGACATTCCGGATAAACACGCCGTTATGGTGGAACCTTTCACCATCGCCGCCAACGTAACGGGGCAGGCCAACCCCATCGAGCAGGACGTCGCACTGGTTTATGGCGCAGGCCCGATGGGGCTGGTCACCGTGCAGGCGCTGAAGGGCGTCTATAAGGTGAAGCAGGTTATCGTGGTTGATCGCATCGACGAACGCCTGAAAATGGCCCAGCGCAGCGGCGCGGACTGGGTGTTGAATAACGGCGAGCAGTCGCTGCAGGCCGCACTGGAGGAAAGGGGGATCAAACCGACGTTAATCATTGATGCCGCCTGTCATCCGGCGATTTTGCAGGAGGCGATTACCCTGGCCTCTCCGGCGGCGCGCATCGTGCTGATGGGGTTCTCCAGCGAGCCGAGCCAGATTGTCCAGCAGGGCATCACCGGCAAAGAGCTGGCGATCTTCTCCTCGCGCCTCAATGCCAACAAATTCCCGGTCGTCATCGACTGGCTGAAAAAAGGGCTGATCGACCCGGAAAAACTGATCACTCATGCCTTTGACTATCACCATGTAACAGACGCCATTGAACTGTTTGAGAAAGACCAGCGGCAGTGCTGCAAAGTCTTGCTCACGTTCGGGCAATAATCCTATACGCGGTTAAGAGCCTGCGCAGACAGGCTCTATGTGGTACGCATCTTACCCTTCAGAGATAGCCATTATGACGCAAGCACAACCTCAAAGAACCACCTCCGACCTGGTGAAAGCCGCCGTTTCCGGCTGGCTGGGCACCGCCCTGGAGTTTATGGACTTTCAGCTTTACTCGCTGGGGGCAGCCCTGGTCTTTCACGAGATCTTCTTCCCGGAACAGTCAGCCGCGATGGCGCTGATCCTCGCGATGGGAACCTACGGCGCAGGCTATATCGCACGCATTGTCGGCGCCTTTATCTTTGGCAGAATGGGCGACAGCATTGGTCGTAAGAAGGTGCTGTTTATCACCATCACCATGATGGGGATCTGCACCACGCTGATTGGCGTCCTGCCGACCTACGCGCAGATCGGGATTTTTGCTCCCGTTCTGCTGGTAACGCTGCGTATCATCCAGGGCCTGGGGGCCGGGGCTGAGATTTCCGGGGCCGGGACCATGCTGGCGGAGTACGCGCCGAAAGGGAAACGCGGCATTATCTCCTCGCTAGTGGCGATGGGCACTAACTGCGGGACGCTGAGCGCCACGGCGATCTGGGCGGTGATGTTCTTTGCCCTCGACCGTGAAGAGCTGATTGCCTGGGGCTGGCGCGTGCCGTTCCTCGCCAGCGTCGTGGTGATGATTTTCGCCATCTGGCTGCGAATGAACCTGAAAGAGAGCCCGGTGTTTGAGAAAGTGAACGATGCCCAAACCGTACAGCCGGACACCTCGCTCGGTTCAATGGTGAAAAGTAAATCCTTCTGGCTGGCGACCGGCCTGCGGTTTGGTCAGGCAGGCAACTCGGGTCTGATCCAGACGTTCCTCGCCGGATATCTGGTCCAGACGCTGCTGTTCGATAAAGCCATCCCGACCGATGCGCTGATGATAAGCTCCATTCTCGGGTTTATCTCCATTCCGCTGCTGGGATGGCTTTCCGATAAAGTAGGGCGCCGTCTGCCGTACATTTTTCTCAATGTCTCCGCCATTCTTCTCGCGTATCCGATGCTCTCTATCATCGTCGATAAGAGCTATGCGCCGGGGACAATCATGCTCTCTATCATCGTTATCCATAACTTCGCCGTGCTGGGGCTGTTTGCGCTGGAAAATATCACCATGGCTGAGATGTTTGGCTCGCGAAATCGCTTTACCCGCATGGCTATCTCGAAAGAGGCGGGCGGTCTGGTGGCGGTGGGCTTTGGTCCGGTACTGGCGGGGATCTTCTGCAACATGACCGGCTCCTGGTGGCCGATTGTTGCCATGCTGGTGGCCTATTCCGTGATTGGGCTAGTCTCGGCGTTCCTGATGCCGGAAGTGCGCGACCGTGATTTGAGCGCGGCGCACGACGCAGCGGAGTCCGCGCCAGAGGAGAGTGTGGGTTACGGCGCGGTCTCCTCGCGACGCTAATGGTTTATAACTTACGTGACCTGTCACATAACTTTATCTTTATGTCACACCACATGAGCAAAAGTTAATATAAATCAAAATCTCAAACGGCAGTATCAGTATGGTTGATGGCAGTTATTTTTTTACCCCAGCTGCCATTCTAGTTGGTGTAGTCAGCAGGCGCTGCCGCTTCAGAGGAGCGGCAGCGGTCCACGACTTTCTAATTAACGAGTCTTAATCATGGAAAACACCTTATTACAGGCCAACGCGACGCTGCCTCAGTACGATCGCGACAGCCTTCAACCACGCATTGTTCATCTGGGTTTTGGCGCCTTTCACCGGGCGCACCAGGCGGTGTACGCCGACATTCTCGCCGCCGGGCACGGCAGCGACTGGGGCTACTGTGAGGTTAACCTGATTGGCGGCGAGCAGCAGATTGCCGATCTGAAGGCGCAGGATAACCTCTACACCGTGGCGGAGATGTCTGCCGACGCATGGACATCCCGCGTAGTTGGCGTAGTTAAAAAAGCGCTGCATGCGCAGGTTGACGGGCTGGAAAGCGTTCTGGCGGCGATGTGCGAACCGCAGGTGGCGATTGTCTCGCTGACCATCACCGAGAAAGGGTACTGCCATTCACCGGCGACAGGACAACTGATGCTCGATCACCCGTTTATCGTCGCCGACCTGCAAAACCCGCACCAGCCGAAATCCGCGCCGGGCGTGGTGGTGGAAGCGCTGGCGCGTCGCAGAGCGGCGGGTCTGCCCGCGTTTAGCGTGATGTCCTGCGACAACATGCCGGAGAACGGCCACGTGATGCGCAATGTGACCTGCGCGTACGCCCGGGCGGTAGACGGCGAGCTGGCGGACTGGATCGAGGCTAACGTCACCTTCCCGTCAACCATGGTGGATCGCATCGTGCCGGCGGTCACGCCCGATACGCTGGATAAAATCGAACAGCTGACCGGCGTGCGTGACCCGGCGGCAGTCGCCTGTGAACCGTTCCGCCAGTGGGTGATCGAAGATAACTTTGTGGCAGGACGTCCCGAGTGGGAAAAGGCCGGTGCCGAGCTGGTGTCAGACGTGATCCCGTTTGAAGAGATGAAGCTGCGCATGCTCAACGGCAGCCACTCGTTCCTGGCGTACCTGGGCTATCTGGCCGGCTACCCGCATATCAACGACTGTATGGAAGATGAGAACTACCGCCTCGCCGCGCACGCGCTGATGCTTAACGAGCAGGCGCCCACGCTGAAAGTGAAGGGCGTTGATTTAGGTCGCTATGCCGATCTCCTGATAGCTCGCTACAGCAACCCGGCCCTGCGCCACAGGACATGGCAAATCGCGATGGACGGCAGCCAGAAGCTCCCGCAGCGTATGCTGGACTCCGTGCGCTGGCACCTGGTGCACCAGACGCCTTTCCCGCTGCTGGCGCTGGGGGTGGCTGGCTGGATGCGTTATGTCGGCGGCATTGACGAGCAGGGTAACGCCATTGACGTGAGCGATCCGCAGCTGGCGGTGATTCAGGCGGCGGTGAACGAAAGTGCGGAAGGCGAAAGCCGGGTCAATGCGCTGCTCGGCATTGAGGCCATCTTTGGTAACGAGTTACCGAAGGAGCCGCGCTTTGTGGCTGCGGTGATGGCCGCGTACCGGTCGTTGCTGCAAAAAGGCGCGAAAGCGACCGTCGCGCAGTACGCGTCTCAACGGTAGTTCAGCACATGCCGCCGTGCGCGGCGGCATGGCTGCGCACAGCTTAGTGCATTCCCAGGCGAATCAGCTCAATCGGCTCGAACTTACCTTCGCATCCTTCCACTTCAACCGTTTTGCTGCGGCGCACCTGCGCGGCATCCAGCCCGTCGCTGTGGATCGCTTTAATCACGCCGGTTTTGCCCGTGCCGCTAATCATGACGCGGCTGCCGGTGGTGATTGCATTGCGGTTACGGTCGTATGTCATCATGGTATTTTCTCCTCTCTAACCTGTTCGTTACGGCGCTATTTCGGGTTATGCCGTTCACGGGGCATATAAATACGCCTGTCCGCGCTTCATGTTTTTGTTTTTGATCAAACTCACACTTTTTTCTTTATTTCGTCGAGCGCTGACGGTTCAGGACGGTAATTTACAAAGTGGACCGTTATTTTCATTAATTGATAGTTTCGACAGGGAAGCGTTGAGGGTTGGTTTATATTCCGGATGTCATCCTGTGTGCAGGAAATAACCCTTTCATCGGAATAAGGAGTCAGGCTTATGTATAAGAACATTTTGATGCCTGTAGACGTGTTTGAAATGGATTTGAGCGACAAAGCGGTTCGCCACGCGGCAAGCCTTGCGAAGGCTGAGGGCGCGTCGATTACCCTGGTCAATATTCTGCCTGCCAGCAGCCGGTCTCTGCTGCGCGGTTTCAACGCCGATATTAAAAAGTTTGAAGAGTATATGACCGCAGAATCCGGCAAGAAAATGAACGAGTTAAAAAGACTGTTCGATATTGCCCCTGAGAATATTCACAGCATGGTGCGTTTTGGCAACGTCCGGGATGAAATTATCAAGCTGAGCAAGGAGGGGAAATATGATGCGATTGTCATCGGGTCGAAAAATCCGAGCATCTCCACGCATCTGCTGGGTTCAAATGCGGAATCTATTCTGCGCTACGCCACGATCCCGGTGTTAGTCGTTCGCTAATCACCTCGCCGCACCCGAAAGGGGCGGCGCATATTACTCTTCGCTAAACCACTCGCTATTTTCCTGACGAATAAGCTGCACGGATTCGCTAATTTCCTGCAGATGCAGCGTCATCGCTTTTTCCACACCGTCCGGGTCGCGTTTTTCCAGCGCGCTGAAAATATCATGATGCTGTCGGAGCAGCATTTCCGGCGGGGAGACGTGATCGAGGCTCATATAGCGCACGCGGTCAATGGTGGCCTTGATGTTCTCGATGGTGTCCCAGGCCAGCTGACAATCCGCGATTTGCGCCAGCTTCTGGTGGAATTCATCGTCAAGCTGGAAGAAATCATTGAGCTGCTTACGGTCAATCGCAATACGCTGCTGGTGCAGGTTCTGCTCCAGCTGGTAACACTGGTTGTCGTTGATAAGCGTTGCGGCGCGGCGCGCCACTGCGCATTCAATGGCCTGGCGAACGAAACAGCCGTTGCGTACCTGAGAGAGTGAAATTTTGTTCACGTAGCTGCCGCGCTGCGGGCGGATCTGAATTAGTCCGTTCTCAGCAAGCTTAATAAACGCTTCACGTACCGGCTGACGGGAAACGTCAAAACGCACAGACACCTCTTTTTCAGAAAGCGGCGTTCCCGGTGGGATCAGGCAATGGACAATATCACGTCGCAAAATGCGATAGATTTGCTGGTTAACGGGCTGGGTGGGATTGAGTTGCGATTCAGCGGCCATGAGTTGTCATTTCTCAGAGAGTTAGCCTGAACATACTACCATTCTTTTATAACCCGAAACAGACCCGGCCCGCAGGCCGGGAAGGGCAGAGTTAGCCACGATGGACGCTAAGTCCGGCAAAACTCTGGCTGACGGGCATCATTTCCACGGTATTGATGTTGACGTGTTTTGGCAGCGTTGCCACCCACCAGACCGTTTCGGTCACATCTTCCGGCGTCAGCGCGTTCGCATTTTCGTATGTTTTGCCCGCTTTCGCGTCATCGCCTTTGAAACGCACGTTGGAAAACTCGGTGCCGCCCACCAGGCCCGGCTCGATATCGGTAACGCGAATGGCGGTGCCGTGCAGGTCGGTACGCAGGTTAAGGCTGAACTGGCGCACAAACGCCTTCGTTGCGCCATAGACGTTGCCGCCCGCGTAAGGCCAGCTTCCGGCGGTGGAGCCAATGTTGATAATGTGGCCGCGGTTGCGCTCGACCATGCCAGGCAGCACCGCGCGGGTCATATAGACCAGCCCTTTGTTGTTGGTGTCGATCATGTTTTCCCAGTCTTCCACGCTGGCTTTGTGGGCGGGCTCCATGCCCAGCGCCAGACCGGCATTGTTGACCAGCACGTCGATGGCGCGCCACTCGGCGGGCAGGTTGGCAATCATCTCTTCAATGGCCGCGCGGTTACGCACGTCCAGCTGCGCGGTCAGGATGCTGTCGCCTAATTCGTCCTTCAGCTCCTGCAGGCGCTCCTGACGACGGCCCGTGGCAATAACCTTGTGCCCGTTGGCGACGAAGCGACGCGTGATGCTTTCACCAAAACCTGCCGTTGCCCCGGTAACTAAAATAATCATCTCACTGTTCCTCAACGCTTTTTGTGTTGTACTAACATAGCACGGCCGCAGAGGGTGCGTTAAGGCAACATTTGTATGACGGCGTTGCAGGGGATGGCGGCCTGGCCTACTCTGGGAGGATACCCGTACTCAGGAGCGAAAGATGACGGCCACGAATCCCTTTTTTGACATCAGCCTGCTGCCTTACCAGGCCCCCCATTTTGATGAAATCACCGACGATCACTATCGCCCGGCCTTTGATGAAGCGCTTCGCCAGAAGCGGGCGGACGTAGACGCCATTGTGTCCCAAACCGCTGCGCCGGACTTCACCAACACCGTGCTGGCGCTGGAGAAAAGCGGCACCATGCTCTCGCGCGTCAGCAGCGTGTTCTTCGCCATGACCTCCGCGCACACCAATGCGTATCTGCAGGAGCTTGAGGAGCAGTTCTCCACCGAGCTTGCCTCGCTGGCAAACGACATCTGGCTGAATGACACCCTTTTCGCCCGCGTGGAGAGCGTCTGGCAGGACCGTGCCGCGCTGGACGCCGAATCCCGTCGTCTGGTCGAGGAGACGTATCAGCGGTTTATTCTGGCCGGCGCGCGTCTCAATGAAACGGAAAAAGCCGAGCTGAAGGCGTTGAATACCGAGGCGGCGACCCTGACCAGCCAGTTCAATCAGCGTCTGCTGGCTGCCGATAAAACGGGTGGGCTGGTGGTGGATTACGCGCACCAGCTTGACGGGCTCAGCGCCAGCGAGATCGCCGACGCGGCGCAGGCTGCCTCGGATCGAGGGTTAAACGACCGCTGGCTGATCCCGCTTCTGAACACGACTCAGCAGCCCGCGCTTTCCGCGCTGCGCAATCGTCAGACCCGCGAAAACCTGTTCAACGCAGGCTGGACGCGCACCCAGAAAGGGGATGAAAACGACACTCGCGAGCTGATCCTCCGCCTTACGGCGCTGCGCGCCCGGCAGGCCCGCCTGCTGGGATTTGACGATTACGCCAGCTGGAGTATCGCCGACCAGATGGCGAAAACCCCGGACGCCGCGCTGGAATTTATGCGCGGCATTGTGCCCGCCGCCCGCGCCCGGGCAGAGCGCGAGCAGGCCGATATTCAGAAAGTGATTGATGACGAGCAGGGCGGTTTCACCGTACAGGCCTGGGACTGGGCCTTTTATGCCGAGCGCGTGCGTCAGGCAAAATATGCCCTCGATGAATCGCAAATCAAACCCTATTTTGCGCTCAATACCGTATTGCACGATGGCGTATTCTGGGCCGCAAGCCAGCTGTTTGGCATCCGCTTTGTGGAGCGCTTCGATATTCCGGTGTATCACCCGGACGTCCGCGTCTGGGAAATTTTCGACCACACCGGTGAGGGCATGGCGCTGTTTTACGGCGACTTTTTTGCCCGCGATTCCAAGCAGGGCGGGGCCTGGATGGGGAATTTCGTCGAGCAATCCTTCGAGCTTGCTGCCCGTCCGGCGATCTACAACGTCTGTAATTACCAAAAACCGGCTAACGGCGGCGTCGCGCTTCTCTCCTGGGATGACGTGATCACCCTGTTCCACGAGTTTGGCCATACGCTGCACGGTCTGTTTGCCAGCCAGCGTTTCGCCACGCTCTCCGGGACCAATACGCCGCGCGATTTCGTTGAATTCCCGTCGCAGATCAACGAACACTGGGCCAGCCATCCACAGGTATTTACCCACTACGCCCGTCATTACGAAACCGGTGAACCGATGCCGGACGCGCTGCGGGAAAGCATGCTCAACGCGACCCATTTCAACAAGGGTTATGACATGACGGAGCTGCTGGCTGCCGCGCTGCTGGACATGAACTGGCACGGGATCAGCGAAGCCGTTTCGGGCGTAGACGCGTTTGAAGCGGCAGCACTGAAAAAAGAGGGGCTGGATCTGCCCGCCGTACCGCCGCGCTATCGCAGCAGCTATTTTGCCCATATTTTCGGCGGCGGCTACGCGGCGGGATATTACGCCTACCTGTGGACGCAAATGCTGGCGGACGATGGCTATCAGTGGTTTGTCGAACAGGGCGGCCTGACTCGTGAAAACGGGCAAATATTCCGCGAGGCGATTTTGTCCCGTGGTAACAGCACGGATCTGGCAGAACTTTATCGGCAGTGGCGCGGGCACGATCCGAAGATTGAACCGATGCTGGAAAATCGCGGGTTGAGCGAATAGAGCCAGTCTCGTCAGAAAAAAAAACCGGGCTTTACGCCCGGTTTTTTTATAGGCTCCAACGTGCTTGTAACGTCTTCTGCAAAAAAAAGTTTTAATATGCGTTCTTTATAAATAAAACAGGTGAGATTAATACTTACTTTGACCAGTATATTTAATTAACCGAGGTTAGGCTTTAAATGAATTAATGATTAATAGTTTGTTCTGGATTGCGAAAAATAAAAACCTTTAGCTTCGGATTTTTAGCTATAAATTTTTGTTATTTTGTGCCGATAAATGAAAGTGGCATAAAAATCGACGTAGTAGCAGTTAAGAAGGCGAAAGATGACCCTACCTCTGAACAATCCGGGCTTCACGGATACCGAGCCTTCTAAAGGCCTGATAAATAAAACCTTTACCTATATTGTAACGTTGTTGATAAGTATTTTTATTGCGGCAATAATTTCCCTGCTAATAATAAAAGATAATGTGAATGAAATCAGCGACACGCACGATGAATTTTTGTTAAGGAAAGCCCTGGAGACCCGCCAGGAGAGCATGCGAAGTCATTTGAAAGATAATGCCGAGTGGGGGGATGCCTACAAACATCTTCATCTGAACAATGACGTTCACTGGGCATGGGATAAGCAGAACCTGGGTAAGTCCCTGTATGACAACTTTGGCTACGAAGGGGTGTTTGTTCTCTCTCCGGAAGGGAGTACGCGATACAGCGTGGTTGATGGGAAGCTGAAGCTTCAGGAGCTGGAGCGCTGGTTAGACAAATCAACCAAAGACCGTTTACTCCATGAGTTGAGTATAAAAAAGGGAGTGCCGGTTTCTGTGCTAGCGCTTATCGATTCCGTGCCGGCCATTGTTTCTGCGCAATGGATAACGACGGGCGATGATGCGAGCGTGCAAACCATGCCCGGAAAACCGTCGACAATGGTGTTTATAGACAAGTTAACGGCTAAAAAACTCCTCACGATTGGGCAGGATGACGGCATCCAGAACGTTCGTACTTCACCTGATACAGCCACTTCTCAAATAAATAATCAGACGGAATTTACCTTAAGCACCCAAAATGGGGATGTGCAAATTATCTGGGACGGTGAAAATCCCGGCCAGGCGTTAATAATTTATTTTTTGCCATTGCTCATTCTTTCCGTCGTTCTGACGGTATCGATGACGGTTATATTGATGCGCCATATTATGCACAAGGCGAGAATGCTTGACGAAAATACGTTTCTCCTCGAGCAGGCGCGGTTGAATCTTATTACGAGTGAAAAAAGATTCCGGGACGTCAGTGAAACAACCAGCGACTGGTTCTGGGAAACAGATTTATCGTTAAGGATAACGTGGCTATCGGGTCGTTTTTCTACAATAACGGGATATGAAAATAGCAAATGGATAGGCCGCAGGTTGGATGAACTCTTTCCGTCGACAGGCGGATTATCACATGACTGCGCCGGGCAGCGGGATTTAACCGAACGCTTTGAATTTAAAAACTGTCCTTATACTCACGCGCAAAAAACCACGTCATATTGCACGCTTCTGGCAAAGTTTTCTGCTCAGCCTGATGGAACGGTGGTGTTGCGAGGCGCGGCAACCGACGTCTCTCAGGAAGTTGAAGCAACAAAACGCGTGGAGTTCCTGTCACGCCATGATGAATTAACCGGTCTGCCGAACCGGTATCATATTAAGGAATTTTTGGCTGGCCAGTTGGCGAAAGAAGACCTTAACCGTTATCCGTTTGCCATGATCTGCCTTGATTTAGACAAGTTTAAACCCGTCAATGATATTTTCGGGCACTCCACCGGCGATGCCCTGCTTGGCGAGGTCGCTTCACGTCTTAAAAATTGCGTTCGTCGGGGTGATTTTGTCGCACGGCAGGGAGGGGATGAATTTATGCTTCTCCTCGGCAACACCAGCCAGCAAGACCAGATTGAGGAGGTGTGTCGTCGTATCGTGCAAGAACTTAACCGTCCTTTCGCCATTGAGGGCAATGATGTGGCGATAGGCGTAAGCATGGGCATTGCGCTGGCTCCCCGGGATAGCAGCAGCGCAAACGATCTTCTGCGCTACGCGGATATTGCGCTGTATCAGGCGAAACAATCCGGCAGAAACCGATGGGTCTATTATCGCCCGGATATGTCGGAAAAGTTGACCGAACGCAGGAAACTGGAATTAGAACTCAAGACCGCGATTCGCGAAGAACAGCTCTACCTGGTTTACCAGCCGCGTTATAACCTCCGGTATTCTAAAATTGAGGCCGTCGAAGCGCTGGTACGCTGGCAGCACCCGGCTCGGGGGACCATAATGCCCGATCAGTTTATCCCGCTGGCAGAAGAAACCGGGCTGATTATTAGCCTGAGTAACTGGGTCATACGCAAAGCCTGTACGGAGACGAAAGACAAATTGCCGGGATTATCGGTCTCCGTCAATATTTCTGCTATCGAATTCCAGGCAAGCGATCTTGCCGAAAGAATAAAAGAGATCCTTCACGAAACGGGGCTTGAACCCAACCGGCTGGAAATTGAAGTCACTGAAAACGTTACGCTTTCCGACCCGGAAAAAACCTTGCAGACCATGAAGTCTCTCAAAAGAATGGGCGTCCGCATTCTGATTGACGATTTCGGTACCGGCTATGCCTCTCTGAGCTATCTGCGGAAGTTTCAGTTTGACGGGCTTAAGCTCGACAAGAGCTTTATTTTTACCCTCGGTGACTCGCCGCAGAACCAGTCAGTCGTGGAGAAAATTATCGACCTGGGAAAAGCCTATTCCATGGCGGTAACCGCAGAAGGGGTGGAGACCGTCGAACAGCTGTCTTTTCTGAAAAAAAATAAATGTGATGAAGTTCAGGGCTACCTGCTTGGAAAACCGGCCGCCATTACGGACTTAAATTTAAACGCCAACAGAGTAAATCTCTAAATCGCGTTTTCACTCAGGAAAGCGCAAATGAAAAACCGGGCTTCTCGCCCGGTTTTTGTTATCCGCTCTCCGTTCGTATCCACGATCGTAAACGCCGCTTTCTATCTTACGACCAGGACAGGGCATTTCGCATGCCGAACCACTGCCGCAGCGTTCGAACCCAACAGATACGTCGATATGTCAGGTTTGTGGGAAGCGATGATAATCAGGTCGGCATCGATCGTGTCAGCGAGCTTAAGGATTTGATCCTTTGGAGATCCCGTCACGGCGTGAGTCTGTATCTTGTCTGGAGGAATTTTGAATTGCTTAACGATTTCATCCAGCTTCGCTAAGGCCGCGTGCTGGAACTCTTTCAGCTTCGGCATTTCAACCGAATAGGCCAGGCCTAATGATGAATAATACGGAAGCGATGGAATGACGGTAAGAAAGTGAACTTTAGCTGTGTTAAGTGCTGTATGTGCCTGAACGAAGGGGATAACCATGTGCGTCAGGCTATCCTCCGAAATGTCAATTGGAACCAAAATTGAATTATACATTTGTCCCTCCTGAGTGTTTTTCACACAATTCAGGGTAGACCGTTAATTTCAGGAAAACAGAGAGCAAGCTGTCATAACGGGGACAAATTTCGGTTATGTGATAGGCGTACAGTCGAACCAGCCCGTGATCTCGTCAACGTGGCGTGACAACGAACACGGCATTCGGGGATGAATCTCTCCGCGTCACGGTCCGTTTTCTGCAAAACGCCAAAGCCTCAACCGGGCGCAATGCCCGGTACCTTGTTCATATTGCGTGACAGCTGACGGACGCGATAATTTTATTCCCGCCCATATTCCCCATAATCAGATCGAGTAATTTTCGGTATTCCTCCCGGGTCATCACTTCCGCCCGAATTTCGGTTTTACCTTCTGCTTGCGCCGTAGCGGAATAAATCGCTTTCAGACTTAACGTCAACTCTTTCGCCATATTTACGACGCTCTGCCGCACCGCATCTTCATGCTCATCATTGCAGGTGATTTTAAGTACATAGCATTTTTCGCCTTCATGGAGCACGGGCAGTTGATTAATTCGCTGCGCGGCTTCGCGAAGCAATATGTTAGCGCAGAGAATAATTAGGCTGGCCATGGCGGCATTCCAGAACTGGCCTAATCCGCACAGTACGCCAATTCCAGCCGAGCACCACAGCGTTGCGGCGGTGTTTAAACCACGAATATTCATTCCTTCACGCATAATGACGCCAGCGCCAAGAAAGCCGATTCCGGAGACGATCTGCGCTGCGATACGCCCCGGGCTATCAGGAGAAGTCGATACCGAACTTAAAATGAACACTGCCGCACCCGTGGCAACCAGTGCATTGGTACGAAGTCCGGCCATACGCTGGCGCCACTGTCTTTCCGCGCCAATAATTGCGCCCAGCAGCATCGCTGCGAGCAGATGAGAGATATAAGGGAACATCAGCCTGTCGCCTGTTAACGTTATTAAATAATAAGCGTCAGTGCTTTGCTAAGCACATCATAACGCCGTTTAAATGCTAAACGTGTCAGGACGACGGTGGCGGAAAGAGTGAATGTGTAAACATGAACATGCGATGCCCCACAAATTGAGTGGTTTTACTATTTCGGGATACAATCGCTTAAAGAGGATTGCTGCCCACCGTTTCAGGTAAGCAGCGAGGAAATCGCGCTAGCTTACCTTCGTATCAACAATAAAATAACTTTCCAACGAAGGACTCCTGTGAAAATTTATTGCCAGTATAGTCAGGGTCGATAATGAGTAAAGCGAAAAGACAGCCTCCGTTATGAATTGTTTAAGTTCGCAAGGCATATTTTTTAAGACGTCATCTGATTTTAAAAAATACCCGCTATACTACATTTCCTTTTTTACAGGCGATAACAGACAAAGGCAGGAAGTATGTCTCTTCGTTCGCTGCGGGCATTATGCCTGACAAGTTTTTTCATCGCGGATGTCCGCGATGGCCTCGGTCCTTTTCTCGGTATTTTTCTGACCGAACGCCACTGGGCTCCCGATGATATCGGCATCCTGATGACGGCCGGTGGGCTGGCGGGATTACTGGCCACGCTGCCGGCGGGATTCATCACCGACACCTCCCGCAGCAAGCGGACCGTGCTGGCGCTGGTGTGCCTGCTCATCACTCTTAGCACGCTCCTGCTCTGGTTTAGCCAGCAGAGCGCTGTTGTCGCCGTTTCGCAAATTGTCTCCGGTATCTGCGCGGCGTTTGTCGGGCCGCTGATCGCCGGGATTACCCTGGGGCTGACCGGCCAGAGCGGGTTCAGCGCGCAGATGGGCAAAAATGAGGCGTTCAATCACGGCGGTAACTTTGTTACCGCACTGATTGCAGGGGGCATTGCGTGGTACTGGGGCGTCGGCGGGATTTTCCTGCTGATGACCTGTACCACGCTGTTAACGCTCTGTGCGCTGCTTGCCATTCGCAACGGGGATATCGATAACGACGCGGCGAGGGGGCTCTCTTCTTCAGCGAGCCTGCCGGTTCCCGGCTTTGCCGTGCTGATTAAAAACCGGGCGCTGTTAGTGACCGGACTGACGCTGCTGCTGTTTCACCTGGCGAACGCCGCGCTGCTGCCGATGCTGAGCATGAGGGTGGCCGCCGCGCCCGCCTCGATCAACCCTGGTTTGTACGCGGCGGGCACCGTTATCATCTCTCAGGCCGTGATGATCCCCGTCGCCATCTGGGTCGCCCACCGAATAGACCGCTACGGCTACTGGCGCTTAATTATGCTGGCGCTGCTGGTGATGCCGGTGCGCGCCGCGCTGGCGGCGTCGACGGACGCGCCGCTCATGATGATCCCGGTACAAATTCTCGACGGGCTCGCCGCAGGGATCCTGGGCGTCGCGGTGCCGTCGTTTATCGTGGTGCTGTTGCGCGGGAGCGGGCACGTCAATGCCGGGCAGAGTGTGGTGATGCTGATGCAGGGGGTAGGGGCATCCATGAGCCCGGCGTTAACCGGCACGATTGCCGGTCATTACTCATTTGCCACGGCATTCAGTGTCCTGAGCGCGATTGCGCTGGTGGCCGTCCTGCTGTGGTGGTGCTTTTCGCACTGGACCTGGGAAACAGACAGTACGCCGGGTGGGGCATAGCCGCCACCCGGCGTCACGCTTACGCCAGTTCGTTAGGGCACGCTTCGCCCTTTTCCAGCTGCTGCAGATTACCCAGCGTGGTTTCTGAAATGCTGATCAGCGCTTCGGCAGTCAGAAACGCCTGGTGTCCGGTAAACAGCACGTTATGACAGGCTGACAGGCGGCGGAACACGTCGTCCTGGATCACATCATTCGACTTGTCCTCAAAGAACAGATCGCGTTCGTTCTCGTACACGTCCATTCCCAGCGCGCCAATTTTCTGGGTTTTCAGCGCTTCGATAGCGGCCTGAGAGTCAACCAGCCCGCCGCGGCTGGTGTTGATGATCATCACGCCGTCTTTCATCTGGTCAAACGCCGCCTGGTTAAGCAGGTGGTAGTTCTCCGGCGTCAGCGGGCAGTGCAGGGAGATCACGTCAGACTGGGAGAACAGGGTCTGCAGGTCGACGTATTCCACGCCCAGCTCCAGCGCAGCGGCGCTCGGGTACGGATCGAACGCCAGCAGACGCATGCCGAAGCCTTTCAGAATGCGCAGGGCGGCGACGCCAATTTTACCGGTGCCGATCACGCCCGCGGTTTTGCCGTACATGGTAAAGCCGGTCAGCCCTTCCAGAGAGAAGTTGGCATCACGGGTGCGCTGATAAGCGCGGTGAATACGACGGTTGAGCGACATCATCATGCCAATTGCATGTTCCGCGACCGCTTCCGGGGAGTACGCCGGGACGCGCACCACCCTCAGACCCAGCTCTTTCGCCGCGTCGAGGTCCACGTTATTAAAGCCCGCGCAGCGCAGGGCGATATATTTCACGCCCTGTTTTTTCAACTCTTCCAGCACCGGACGACTGCCGTCGTCGTTAACAAAAATGCAGACGCCTTCACAGCCGTGCGCCGTTTTGGCGGTTTTTTCGGACAGCAGAAAGTCGAAAAATTCAAGCTCAAACCCGTAAGCCTCGTTAACATGTTGCAGATACTTTTTGTCGTACTGCTTTGTGCTATATACCGCGAGTTTCATAAGACTTTCTCCAGTGATTTTGCATTCACGTTAGCATGATTAAAATTATCTTACAATTTCTAAAATATTATTGAATTCAATAAGTTCTATCAATTATTCTAGAGCATATGTGCACCCTAACTCCATGATATTCATATCCACCGATTTCTTAAGCGGGACTGACACCAGCGACATGTCTGCTTGTTTTACTCTAAGGGGGCTATGGGGGAGACTAAAGTCACAACAAGTGCGTATGTTTTGGTAAGTGGTTTCCCAATGCTTGAAAATATGACTACCTTTAGCTGTTAAAATGACGTAGCTCTTTGAATGTCCTAACATTGAAGGTAGTATTATTACTATCATATTAAAATGACAGGGAGACCGAATGTACAACCATAATCGGGACAAAAGTCATTTCGAAGAGAAAGTCTTAGAGATTGAAAATCTTGCGCAGCGAATTGCCACAAAGCATTTGCTTTATGGTACCGCTGGTATGTTTTTTGAAACTCAACAACTTGTTGCTCACCTGAGAAGGGAGATCGAGTCGCATTGCTTGACCTGGTCAGGCGGGATTCAATTACTTGATGAACAGATACATCATCTTAAGGAACAGGATGATTTACTCACCTTCAATAGAGCTAAGTTATTTATTGTTGTTGAAAAAAACCGGACAACAACGACGACTTTAGCGCTTAAACAGATCGGTTTCGTTGCCGGTGGTGCGCAAGTGTATGGGGGCGCTAGTTTATGCGTCGGTTCGCTGGGTCTGGCCTGTGCTGCGTATGGTGCACCTATGATTACTCATGGGCTAAACAACATGTATGAAAATGGATACTATCTTCTTTATCGTGAAGATCGGTCTGGCACGCTAAGAGATGCTTATCGTTACGCAGCAGCGAAACTCGGCTATGGGAATAATGAAGCTGATATTGTCTATGGAGTAGTTGATATCTCTTTATCAGCCTATGGCGCGGGCAGGAGAGTACTGGCTCCCAGAGAAAAATCCTGGAGTCTGTTTCGCAACATCGAATCTGATTATATCAGAGGATGGCAAGAGGCTTCTAAAACAGCGATGGCTCTGGATATAACCAGTGGAAGCGTCACAGGTTGGCAGATGTACCAGATAGCTAAAGAGAATTAATTATGTCGGAACAATTCGAGTTGTCATTAACCCCACCGATTCTACCTGCCGTATGCTATTTTATTGTATCTATTGTCATTTTTTTCTTGTTGTATCTCGGGAAACTCAAGGTCAACAGGCTTCATAAATATCCTCTGTTCATTGCCTATACGCTATTTGTGATAGCCATCGCAGCCATTCAAATTAACGTTTTTGCCAACGGCTATGAGTTTGTTAGCGGTTTTTTACATATTGATTTTGATCCCTGGCGGTACGACTCGGTGTATTGGGGGTCATTGATATTCGCCATGCTTTACCTGCTGGCAATGCCACGGAATAGGTATTAATGTCGCAAATCTGCTCTGCGATTATTCTTGAACTTATGCGTAACCAATTGAACCGAAACTATATTCTTTAGGTTACGCATAGCAAAAAAATTACCGATTACTATTACGGCATCTATTCTTAACTTGGCGTCAACTTCAACTCAACCGCTAAACATGCGACAATAGTCGGCACTGCCGGCTTAAATCTTTCGCTAAATCAGGATATTAACTGCCCATGAAGGGTAAATACAAAGCCGCTCTTGCGCTTTTACTGATGTTCATATTGTTGCCGCTGACGCTGCTGATGACGCTCGCCCAGTGGGTACCGACGCTCGTCGGGATCTGGCTGCCCGTCGGGACGCGCATCGCTTTCGAAGAGAGTCCGAAACTTACCCGCCACGCGCTGGTGATCCCCGATCTTCGCTATCTGGTTGAAGACTGCGAAATTGCCCGCATCGATAACGTGACGCTGTCACATCCGAGCCGCTGGAAGCTGGATATCGGTGCGCTGGATCTTAACTCCGTCTGTCTGAGCAAAATTCCCCAGTCTGCGCCCTCAACGGTCGCCCCCAAAACGCTGGCACAGTGGCAGGCGGTATTACCTAATACCTGGATCACGGTTCACCGTCTGACGCTGTCGCCCTGGCAGCAGTGGCAGGGCGAGCTGCATGCGTCGCTGACGCCCTCCATTCAGGAGATCGCCTATAAAGGCGAGCAGGTCAGCATTAAAGGCACGCTTCGCGGTCAGACGCTCTCGGTCAGCCAGTTCGATGTCCAGCTCCCGGACCAGCCGCAGCCGATTAAGCTGGTGGGCGAGTTTACCTTGCCGCTGGTACCGGATGGCGTGCCGGTGAAGGGCCACGCGGTCGCGACCTTTAACGTGCCACAGTTGACGTCTCTGGTCGATGCCGATCTGGACTGGGAAGACAATCAGGGTCAGCTGGTGGTGATGGCGCGGGATAATCCCGATCCGCTGCTTGACCTGCCGTGGCAGATCACCGCGCAGCAGCTGAACATCAGCGACGGGCGCTGGAACTGGGATCTCTCGGGTATGCCGCTGAGCGGGCGGGTATCCCTTCGCGCCGACAACTGGCAGCAGGGGCTGGATAACACCACCCTGACCGGACGGCTGAATGTGCTTACCCAGGGTGACGCGGGGAAAGGCAACGCGGTACTGAACATTGGGCCCGGCAGGCTCAGCATGGAAAACAGCGACATGCCCCTGCATCTGAGCGGCGAGGCGAAGCAAAACGATCTTATTCTTTACGCCAAATTGCCCGCCACGCTGACCGGCAGCCTGTATGAACCGCAGCTGGCCTTTGAGCCGGGCGCGCTGCTCCGCTCGCGCGGGCGCATCATTGACTCACTCGATATCGATGAAATCCGCTGGCCGCTGGCGGGCGTGAAGCTGACGCAGAAGGGCGTGGACGGTCGTTTACAGGCGATTCTGCGCGCTCATGAAAACGAGATGGGCGATTTTGAACTCCATCTGGACGGTCAGGCCAACGACTTTTTACCTGATAACGGCCTGTGGCAGTGGCGCTACTGGGGGAAAGGCGGTTTCACGCCGATGCATGCCCGCTGGGATGTCGCCGGGAAAGGCGAGTGGCGCGACAATCTTATTGAGCTGACGGCGCTCTCCACCGGTTTTGACAAGCTCCAGTACGGCACGATGGAGGTCAGCAAGCCGCGTCTGGTGCTGGATCAACCGGTGCGTTGGCTGCGTGACCCCGAAAAACCGGCCTTCAGCGGCGCGCTGTCGCTCAACGCCGGGCAAACCCGTTTCTCCGGCGGCAGCGCGTTGCCGCCCTCGGTCCTGACCTTCAGCGTCGACGGCACCGACCCGACCATTTTCCAGTTTAAGGGCGACCTCCATGCTGACAAAATCGGCCCGGTACAGGTGAACGGACGCTGGGATGGCGAGCGCCTTCGCGGGCAAGCCTGGTGGCCGAAACAGTCGCTCACCGTATTCCAGCCGCTGATCCCGCCGGACTGGAAAATGACGCTGCGGGACGGGGAGCTTTACGCGCAGGTCGCCTTCTCGGCGGCGGCCGATCAGGGCTTTGAGGCCGGCGGGCACGGCGTGCTGAAATCCGGCAGCGCCTGGATGCCGGATAACCAGATTAACGGCGTCGATTTTGTGCTGCCGTTCCGCTTCAGCGAGGGTACCTGGTCTCTCGGCACGCGCGGTCCGGTCACGTTGCGCATTGGCGAAGTGGAAAACCTGGTGACCGCGCGCAACATTACCGCCGATCTACAGGGGGATTATCCGTGGACGGAGGACAATCCGCTGCTCCTCACCAACGTGAAGGTGGAAACCCTCGGCGGGAAGATCACCATGCAGCAGCTGCGGATGCCTCAGCACGATCCGGCCCTGCTGCGCGTGGACAATATCTCTTCGAGCGAGCTGATTAGCGCCGTTAATCCGAAACAGTTTGCCCTGTCAGGGCCGGTGAGCGGGGCGCTGCCGTTCTGGCTGGACAATGAAAAATGGATCATTAAAGATGGCTGGCTGACCAACCCGGGGCCAATGACGCTGCGCATCGACAAAGATACGGCAGACGCCATCGTGAAAGATAATATGGTGGCGGGCGCCGCGATTAACTGGCTCCGCTATATGGAAATTTCGCGTTCGTGGACGAGAATCAATTTAGATAATCTGGGTGAATTAACCATGCAGGCGACCATCAAGGGGACCAGCCGGGTGGATGGCAAAAGCAGCTCCGTCAACCTGAACTATACCCATGATGAGAATGTCTTTACCCTCTGGCGCAGCCTGCGCTTTGGGGACAACCTGCAAACCTGGTTTGAGCAACATGCGGCGATACCTGCTCCCCGCAGTTCGACTGGCAAGGAAAGTGAGGAACAACAATGAAAAAGATGGCTGGTGTGCTCACCGTTGCCGTTGCCGCGCTACTGACCGGCTGTACGCCGCGCATTGAAGTCGCTGCGCCAAAGGAGCCGATTACAATTAATATGAATGTCAAAATCGAACATGAGATCCATATTAAGGTCGATAAAGACGTTGAAACCCTGCTGAAATCGCGCAGCGATCTGTTCTGAGGATGCCATGAAACGATTAGCTCTCATTTTACTGGCGCTGGGGATGAACGTGCAGGCGGCAGCGCTGACCTTAAACGATGCCCGGGCGCAGGGGCGCGTGGGGGAAACCCTCAGCGGCTATCTTGCCCCGATTCAACAGGACGCGGAAACGCTGGCGCTGGTCAATCGTATCAATGCGGCGCGCACGGAAAACTACCAGAAGCTGGCTGACAGCAATAATTTGCCGGTCGATGAAGTGGCTAAAATGGCCGGTCAGAAACTGGTTGCCCGCGCGCAGCCGGGCGAATACGTGAAGGGCATTAACGGAAAATGGCTCAAAAAGTAGTTAGCGGTAGCGCCTGCGGTATTCACCCGGCGAGACGCCAAAACGCTGCTTAAACGCCGTTGAAAAATGGCTATGGTCGGTAAAACCCCAGCTGTAGCCAATGCCCGCCAGCTTTTCGTCATCGCCGGTAGATTGCAGTGCCTGCGCGCAGAGATCCAGACGACGGTTTTTGATGTACTGCGCCACCACCAGCCCCTTCTCGGCAAACATGCGGTAAAGGCTGCGCACGGACATGCCGCTCTCGGCGGCAATCCATTCCGGGCGCAGCGATTCAGACTGAATATGGTCGTCAATCAGCGCCACCACATGCTGGAACTGGCGCTCCTTGCGCGGCTGAATGATTTCACGCTGCTGGAACGCGGGGCGCAGCAGGCAGATCATCGCTTCGAGCGCCGCTTCGCTCTCCCGGTCACTCAGGTCGGCATTGCTCATGCTCTCCATCAGCAGGCGATGGCTCAGCTGTACCGTGGGCAAGGTGCGGGAAAGGGCGGTCGCGCAGCTTATCTCCTGGAAACGACACTGCTGCTCAATAATCTGACGGGGAACCAGCAGCGAAATCTGGCGGGATTTTTCCCGCCAGTTGATCGAGCAGGGACGTGACGCGTCAATCAGCGTGATATCACCGGTTCTGAGCAGCGCGCGACGGTCATCCTGCTCAATTTCCGCGCTGCCTTCGAGCTGGAACACGGTATAGAACCAGGCATCATTACTCTGAGCGATCTCCTGACGGGAGCGGAACAGGTTGACGCCGCCTGCGGTCACGGTGCTGAGCTTCAGGCTGCGCGCATAGCTGGTCTCCAGCTCGCCGAAGAATTTTCCCCCGGTGGGCTGCGCGTTAAAACGCCCGCAAACCTGGTTAATTTGCGCCAGCCACTGCTGATACTGTTCCTGCTCGCTTGCACACGCCATCGTTTCTCTCACTGCACCGTCAACGTTTTCGCATTGTTGCATTTGTGTTGCATTTTGTCAGAGCTATGAGGCTGACTATAGGAAAGAACACTCACCGGTAACAGCGATATAAGCGGCAATTATCGCGATTTGCGGAGCCTGTCACAGGTGGCAAAGCGAATGTCACAGAGACAAAAGCGAGAACGCAAAACCCCACTTAGACTGGATGGACACCCTGCGAAGAATAACGAAGGAGTATCCTATGTCTGAATCACAGGTGGCCATTCAGCCTGCCGTACAACAATTTTTAGACCGACAGCATGGCCTGTGGATTGAGGGGCGTCAGGCCGCGTCGGACAGTGAAAAACGGCTGAACGTCTTCAACCCGGCCACGGGCGAGGTCATTGCCTCGACTGCCGATGCCAGCGTCGATGACGTTGATCGTGCCGTCATGTCCGGCTGGCGCGCGTTTGTCGCCCGCAGCTGGGCCGGAAAACTGCCGGCGGAGCGCGAGCGGATCCTGCTTCATTTCGCCGATCTGGTCGAACAGCACAGCGAGGAGCTGGCCCAGCTTGAAACGCTGGAGCAGGGCAAATCCATTAATATTTCCCGCATGTTTGAAGTCGGCTGCACCCTGAACTGGATGCGCTATACCGCCGGACTGACCACCAAAATTTCGGGTAAGACCCTCGACCTTTCCATCCCGCTGCCGCAGGGCGCCCGCTATCAGGCGTGGACGCGTAAGGAGCCGGTTGGCGTGGTGGCCGGGATTGTGCCCTGGAACTTCCCGCTGATGATCGGGATGTGGAAAGTGATGCCTGCGCTGGCCGCGGGCTGCTCTATTGTCATCAAGCCGTCAGAGACCACGCCGCTAACCATGCTGCGCGTGGCGGAACTGGCAAGCGAAGCGGGCATTCCGGACGGAGTGTTCAACGTGGTGACCGGGAGCGGCGCGGTGTGTGGCGCAGCGCTGACCTCGCATCCGCATATTGCAAAAGTGAGCTTTACCGGCTCAACGGCGACGGGCAAGCAAATCGCCCGCGCGGCAGCGGACACGCTAACCGGGGTGACTCTGGAGCTGGGCGGGAAAAACCCGGCCATCGTACTAAAAGACGCAGACCCGGCGTGGGTGATCGAAGGCCTGATGACCGGCAGCTTCCTGAACCAGGGGCAGGTGTGCGCGGCGAGCTCGCGCATCTATATTGAAGCGCCGCTGTTTGACACGCTGGTCAGCGGGTTTGAGCAGGCGGTGAAATCCCTGAGCGTCGGGCCGGGCATGTCGCCGGAGGCGTTTATCAACCCGCTGGTGTCGCGCGCGCACTGCGACAAGGTGCAGACCTTCCTTGATGAAGCGAAGTCGCGCAACGCGGAGCTGATCGTCGGTAACCGAGGGCCGGAAGGCAAAGGCTATTACGTTTCGCCTACGCTGGTGGTGAACCCGGATGCCTCACTGCGCCTGACCCGCGAAGAGGTGTTTGGCCCGGTGGTCAACCTCGTACGCGTCGCCGACGGGGAAGAGGCGCTCCAGCTGGCAAACGACAGCGAGTATGGCCTGACGGCCAGCGTCTGGACGCAGAATATCAGCAAGGCGCTGGAGTACACCGACCGGCTGCAGGCGGGCACCGTCTGGGTGAACAGCCATACGCTGATTGACGCCAACCTGCCGTTCGGCGGCATGAAGCAGTCCGGCACCGGGCGTGACTTTGGTCCGGACTGGCTGGACGGCTGGTGTGAAACCAAATCGGTGTGCGTGCGCTACTAGTAAAAGCAAAAGGCAACCTGGAGGTTGCCTTTTTTGTGTTTGTTCCCTCTCCCGTGGGAGAGGGTCAGGGTGAGGGCATCAGGCTGCACCGGGCGAATTTTGTAGGTCGGGTAAGGCGTAGCCGCCACCCGACATGTTTACAGCGACCACCGATCCCGCCCGGCCTCTTTCGCCCGATACAGCGCCGCATCGGCGCGGGCGATGATCTCGGTGCCTGCTAACCCCTCCGCCATGCTCGCAATCCCCATGCTCACGGTGACACGATCGCTAACGGTTGACGCACTGTGCGGTATAGCTTCTGTACGCAGGCCGTCCTGAATGCGTAAGGCCACCTTTTCCGCGATGTTTTCCGGACAGTTAAACAGGATCACCACGAACTCCTCGCCGCCGTAGCGTGACACCACATCGTCAGGCGTGCGCACCGACTGCTTTAGCACCCGCGCCACGCGGGTCAGGCAGTCGTCACCCGCCTGGTGCCCGTAGGTGTCGTTGTAGCGTTTGAAATAGTCGATATCCAGCATAATCACCGAGAAGGTTTTTTTCTGCTCAACCGCGCTCTCCAGCACCACTTCCATTTTCCGGCGATTGGCGGTTTTGGTTAATGGATCCTGATGCGCCAGCGCATCCAGCCTGGAGATCAATAGCTGATTTTGCTGGTTACGTCGCCAGGCCTCGTCAAACCAGCTCAGCAGGATGAAACGTCCGCAAATCAGGATCAGCGTAAAGACGCTCCAGATAACAATGAAGTGAAGGTTGAGGCCATCGTTCCGTATCCAGCTTGCTACCGGCAGGGTGATCCAGAGCGGGAGCACAAAGGCGAGTAGCCCTTCAGGATAAAAATAGAGCGCCGTTAAGCCGGCGAGTAATAAAATGACGCACAGCGGCCAGACGTGCGGGAGCAGCAGCTGGGTGATAAACCAGAAGCAGGAGACCGACCAGATGGCGCTGCAGATAAACAACACCACGCTGATGCCGGCGATGCGCCGCCAGGCCATCAGGATCAGCGCGGCGGAGAGGATGATAATGCCGAGCATGGAGGCATCAACTATTCTCGTCAGCTGCGGCGAATGGGGATACAGGGGATCGCTGGTATTAAGCAAAACGTGTCGCAGCAGAATCATCACCGCGAAGCTGATATTCACGAAGGCCAGCCACGGCAGGTTCATCGCCAGCCCGTGCATAACCATAGCATGGCGCGTTGGCCAGGTTGCCCGTTCAAGTGTCGGTTTTTTTCTTTTTTCCATTGACGCTTTTTACCCTTTCTGGCTAACACGTGAAGCAGGAAAGGGCGGACGAACCGCCCTTTTGCGTGCACCGTTACGGTGTCACAATGTTAAACCAGAAATCAAACTTGTCCATATAGCTAAGCATGGCATCAAGTTTCGCGCTGTCGCCAGTAATTTTAATATTTCCGCTGTCCTGAGCCTGTTTCAGCGTCACCTCCTTGAGGATGATTTTATTCAGGGTGTCACGGTTAAGCGTCAGCGTCGCGTCCGCCTCTTTTGCTTCCGCGTTCGCCGTGTGGTTCAGCACGCCGTTTTCCAGCTCGAGTTTGTACTTCCCGCCATCGCTGCCCAGATCGATGTTAAACACCGATTTGGCGTCACCCGCTTTTTGTCCGTTGATATGGACAGCCAGATAGTCAAAGAACATCTCCGGCGTCATCGCGCGCACCGTATCCGGGCTGGCGGTATTCGGCGTTGGCCCTTTCACCACGCCGTTACGCAATTCCTGCGCGCCGGTCAGGTAGAAGTTACGCCACGGGCCGGATTCAGCCTGATAGCCAAGCTGTTCCAGCGCATCCGCTTCCAGGTTGCGCGCCGCCTGGTTGTTCGGATCGGCAAAGACCACTTTGCTCACTACCTGCGCCACCCAGCGGTAGTTCCCCTGGTCGAAGTCGGTTTTCGCCTTGCTCAGGATGGCATCCGCGCCGCCCATATACTCCACGAATTTCTTCGCGCCTTCTTCTGGCGGCAGTTCATCCAGCGTCGCCGGGTTGCCGTCAAACCAGCCCAGATACAGCACATAGGTGGCTTTTACGTCATGGCTCACCGAACCGTAATAGCCGCGGTTGGCCCAGGTATGCGCCAGTGAATCCGGGAGCTTGAAGTTCGCGGCGATTTCGTCGCGCGTCAACCCTTCGTTGGCCATACGCAGCGTCTGGTCGTTGATGTAACGATAGAGATCGCGCTGGCTTTTCAGCAGCTTGACCACGTTTTCATTGCCCCAGGTCGGCCAGTGGTGCTGCGCCATAATGATTTCAGCTTTGTCACCCCAGCGCACAATCGCCTGGTTGATGTACTTCGACCACGGCAGCGGCTCGCGGATTTTGGCCCCGCGCAGCGAGTAGGTGTTGTGCAGGGTATGGGTCACGTCCTCAGCGGATTCAATCAGTTTTTTCTCTTCGATATACCAGAGCATTTCCGATGGCGCTTCGGATCCCGGTGCGAGCATAAAATCATAGGTCAGGCCGTCGATAACCTCTTTCTGCCCGTCTTTCTCAATGATATTGGTCGGGGCAATCAGCGTCACCGTTCCGGCGGAGGTGGTCGTACCCAGGCCCGCGCCCACCTGGCCCTTGGCATCGGGCTTCAGCAGGTTGCCATACATATAGCTGGCGCGGCGGCTCATCACGTTGCCCGCCATGATATTCTCGGCAACGGCCGCTTCCATAAACCCGGCTGGCGCGTAGACCTTCACTTTGCCGGACTTCACGTCGGCTTCATCCACCACGCCGCGCACGCCGCCATAGTGGTCAACGTGGCTGTGGGTATAAATAATGGCGACGACAGGCTTCTTGCCGCGATTTTTAAAATAGAGATCCATCCCGACCTTCGCCGTTTCTGCCGACACCAGCGGGTCAACCACGGTAATACCTTCTTTCCCTTCAATGATGGTCATATTTGACAGGTCAAGATTTCGGATCTGATATACGCCATCGGTCACTTCAAACAGGCCGCTAATATTAATCAGCTGAGATTGACGCCATAAGCTGGGATTAACGGAGTCCGGTGCTTTATCGCCTTCTTTAATAAATGAATATTGCTGTGGATCCCAGATGACATTCCCTTGTTCCCCTTTGATAATTTCCTGAGGAATCGGTGCAATAAAGCCTTTATGGGCGTTCGTAAAATCGGTGTTGTCGGAGAAAGGAAGCTGATTAAACAGGGCGTTATTGGCTTGTTGCGTTGCAGTCGTGGCATCCTTCGGGGCGTCTGCGGCATACGCGGAACTGACGGAAATAACAAGTCCAGCCAGAGCAAGACTCCTGACGATCAAATTGAATTTCATCCTAAACCTCTCAGTGATGTATTACGTCGTTCGTGGAAACTTCGTGTCCTGGCTGAAAGTGGTTCAAGAAATGCAATAGGAATAAACGAGGTAGAAATAACTATAATCGGGGAGAGCTATTCAGCAAGTAAATAGATGAAAAACCGGGCATTGCGCCCGGTGCGTTATTTATTTCTGTTCCTCTTTCTTTTTCCCTAGCGTTGGCGTCTCGTCGAAGAAGTTCCACGGCTTAAGCAGGGTATGTACCCATTCCGTCGGCATGATCGGCCACTCTTCCGCGCGGGCGACGTGGGTGGTGCCGGTGGTCATCCAGACCACGTCATCCCGATCGTTGAGCGACTCGTTATCCTTGCTGTACTGTCCCAGGCCCGTGTCGTGAATGGAGCGGTTCGGGAATTTCCCTTCAGGGTAGAGTTCATCCGGATGGTAACGGGTAACCCACAGCTGTTTGTCCATAAAGCTCAGGCGATGATAAATCCACTCGTCCGGGGCAAATTTCGCGCCGGTCGCCACCGGGTGCGTACCGCCCGCGTAAGGGATAATCTGGTACGAGACCGGGTTGCCCATGCGGTTCTCTTTACTGGTGTTGCTCAGCAGCCGAATGGTGCCCGGGTCGAATTTCTGCGCCGCCTGCTGCTCGGTATCAATATCATACTGATTGATCTGCATGGTGCTGGTGCGCGGGCCCCCGGCGGTATTCGGCTTCACTTCTGGATCCATCGCCACCAGCTTGTTGTTGATGCCGTCCACGTCCATATCGAGACGGAAGTTGTAGATGTGCTGGTGCGTGGTGCCCACAATGTTATGGTCGATCAGCGTGCCGTATTTGGTGTCGTCTTTGGCGGTGGCGTCGTGCATGGTTTTCGCCTGAACGCCTTTCACCGCTTCGATACCCGTTGCGCCGGCATCAATGCCGATGGTGCCATTTTCATGGAACACCCAGTCGAAGATGTAATCGTAGTTGCCCACGGTACTCACCCAGCGCACCACCAGCTCGCGGCGCTCGGTGCTGACGTTCGGCTGGCCCATCTCCTGATGTTTGTATTCCGGCCCCGCGTAGCGTTCGAAAATGGCGATCGCGCGCGGGATCTCCATCGGCGCGCCGGTGTAATCCGGGATAGTTTCATTGAGCATCACGGCGTTGGACGGCACGTCTTTACCGCGCACCAGCGGTGAGGTCAGGGTGCCCATACCGTAGTCGCCGGAGTCGAGGTAGGCTTTAAAGTACCAGCCCACGTCCGGATCGCCATAAGGGACGATCATGCCGCCGAGTGACCCCTGATACATCACCTGGCGCTTTTTGCCGTTGTCGTTATAGGTGACGGTTGAAATCATCGGGCCGACGCGGGAGTCCAGGCTCAGGTGGAAATCCCAGTTCTGCCAGTGCACCATATCCCCGGTGATGGTGTAGTTCTTGCCTTCCGGCTCAGTGATGTTGAGCGGTTTTTTCGGCGTCTCCATGCGGTCGCGGCCATCATAGGGACGCGGGGTCATGGGAACCGGAACAACGGCGCCTTCTTCAATCTTCTGGATCTTTTTCTGCTCAAGATCGACAACCGCGACCAGGTTTTCAATCGGGTGCGCCCAGTAGTTGCCGTCGCCCACGTCCAGATAGCTCACCACCTTCAGCAGGCGATCTTCCTGCTTCAGGCCGTCTTTACCGTCGAAATAGCCGACGGTCAGCGGCGTGGTAATCACTTTTTTCGGGTCGGTGATGCCGTGTTTTTTAAGCACCTCGGCGAACTCGGTACTTTCGTTGATGATCTGCTGAACCGCGGTGAAATCATCCAGCAGCACCATGCCGTGCGCGTCTTTTACCGGTTCCCAGCGCAGGATTTTTTTATCCTTCAGGTCCACCACGCTTTCGATAACGTGCTTGCCATCGAGCATGACGATCTTCGCCTGACGCGGGGCATCCACTGCCGTACCGTTAAGCACAAAGTCCCACACTTTGGCTTTCTCAGGCTCTGCCAGGGCGATCTGGGTAAAGCGGGTATTCGGCTTAAAGTCCGCCGAGGCTTTCACAATCTTAACGGCCTGCTTAATTTCGTCCGCCGTTAGCGCGTTTAACGGGTGAGGGCGTTTTTCAACCTGGAAGGTCTGGTCAAGGCCGGACTGGAAAACGTCGTTGATGAAGGTATCGGAAATAAAGGCTTTCTTGCCTTTCATCACCACCGGCACCTCAAGCCTGAGGGTTTTACCGTTGACGATGGCGGTTTTAGCGCCCGGTTTGACCTTCACAAAGGCACCGTCTTTCGCAACGGTGAACATCTGTGCGTAATCATCCCACTGAACGTCCGCGCCAAAGTCCTGCAGCGTTTTGTCCATCGGGACCATATGCGCCTCACTGCCGTGGGCGAAAACAGGGGATTGCCAGGCGCAACACAGCGCAACGGCCATGGCCAGCGCCGTTCTACGGGCAGAAAAAGAAGAATTGCTTCCCATCGTAGACCTCATCTTGTTGTGTTTATTGTGTTGTGACAGCCTTATCCTGACAGGCCTATGAGAAAAGCGTTTGCCTGCATCTGCCAGGTTATTTGCCAGTTTTGCCAGGTTAAAAAAAGAGCGGGGATAAATCACATGCGCGTGCAGAACAATCCCCTCTCCCCTTTGGGGAGAGGGTCAGGGTGAGGGGCGTTAGCTGAAATCGCCCTGCTGGCGCGCCACCAGCGTCAGGATGGAGTAGAGCGCCACGGCCTGCTGGTGCTGGTTGAAGATCTCAACCGCCCATTCCACCACGCCGGTTGGTTTTTCCTCGGCGGTACGCTGTTTCTTCAGCGTTTTACGTTTGCAGGTCAGACGCACCTGAATGGTATCGCCCGGCTTAACCGGCTCGATAAAGCGCAGGTTTTCCATGCCGTAGTTGGCAATAACCGGCCCGACGCCCGCATCAACAAACAGTCCCGCCGCGGCGGAGATCAGGAAGTAGCCGTGCACCACGCGCTCGCCGAAGATCGACTCCGCCGCACCGATCTTGTCCATATGGGCGTAGAAGTGGTCCCCGCTCAGGCAGGCAAAGTTCACGATATCCGCTTCCGTGAGGGTGCGGCGCGGCGTCAGCAGGCTGTCGCCCGGCTGTAGCTCCTCGAAGTATTTGCGGAACGGATGCACGCGGTCTTCCTGCACCGCTGCGCCACGCACCCACTGTTTGCCAATGGCGGCCAGCATCGTCGGGCTGCCCTGAATCGCGGTGCGCTGCAGGTAGTGCTTCACCGCGCGCAGGCCGCCCAGCTCTTCGCCGCCGCCCGCGCGGCCCGGGCCCCCGTGCACCAGCTGAGGCAGCGGGGAGCCGTGGCCGGTAGACTCTTTGGATGATTCCTCGTTTAGGATCTGAATACGCCCGTGGGCGCGCGCCGCGCCGGCAATAAACTGGCGGGCAATCGCCGAATCGGCGGTGACCAGCGTACCGGCCAGGCTGCCGCCGCCCGCGCGGGCAAGCTGCATCGCGTGGCGTGCGTTGCGATACGGCATCAGCGTCGCAACCGGGCCGAAGGCTTCGGTGGAGTGCACCGCCGGGGTTTCATCCGGCTGCGGGCAGAACAGCAGGGTCGGCGGGAAGAACGCCCCCGCGGCCTGCAAATCTGCTTTGCCGCCCAGACGGATCTGGCAGCCTGCAGCGATCAGCTGATCC
The DNA here is from genome assembly GCF_014930495.1 of Enterobacter cloacae complex sp. S3. Taxonomy (NCBI): domain Bacteria; kingdom Pseudomonadati; phylum Pseudomonadota; class Gammaproteobacteria; order Enterobacterales; family Enterobacteriaceae; genus Enterobacter; species Enterobacter cloacae complex sp. S3. The sequence continues at coordinate 108,943 of NZ_JADBRD010000009.1, forward strand.
ACTTTCTCCTGCACGTCCGCGCGCTGTTCGGCGTTGACCAGCGCACCCATCTTCACCCCTTCCTGCGCCGGGTCGCCCACCACCACTTTTTCCAGGCGGGCAATCAGCGCCTGGCTCACCGCGTCAATCTGGTTTTGCGGGACGATAATCCGGCGAATGGCCGTACATTTTTGCCCGGCTTTGGCGGTCATCTCGCGGACCACTTCCCGGATGAACAGGGCAAACTCCGGCTGGTCTGGCGTAACGTCTTCCCCCAGCACGCAGCAGTTCAGGGAGTCGGCCTCCATGGTGAACGGAATCGAATTCGCCACGATATTCGGGTGCACGCGCAGGCTTTGCCCGGTGCTGGCGGAGCCGGTAAAGGTCACGACGTCCTGGCTGTCGAGCTGGTCGAGCAGATCCCCCGCGCCGCCGCAGATCAGGCTGATGGCGCCGTCCGGCACCAGCCCGCTGTCGACGATGGATTTCACCATCGCCTGCGTCACCTGTGCGGTCGCGGTAGCGGGTTTGATGATGGCGGGCATGCCGGCAAGCCAGGTCGGCGCCAGCTTTTCCAGCATCCCCCAGCAGGGGAAGTTAAAGGCGTTGATGTGCACCGCCACGCCGGATTTGGAGGTGAGGACGTGGCGCGCCGCAAAGCCGCCTTCTTTCGACAGGGGGATTAACTCGTCTTCCGGCCACAGGGTGTCATCCGGCAGCTCGCGGCTGCCCAGGCTGGCGTAAGTGAAGAGGGTGCCGATGCCGCCTTCAATATCCACCCAGCTGTCCGCCTTCGTCGCCCCGGTCTGGGCCGACAGGGCATAAAACGTCTCTTTCTCGCTCAGCAGGTGCTTTGCCACCGCCTTCAGCATGGCCGCACGTTCGATAAAGGTCATCTCGTGAAGCGCTTCCCCGCCGCGCTCAATCGCATAGCGACGGGCGGCCGCCATGTCCAGCCCTTCGCTGGTCACGCTCCACAGGGCTTCGCCACTGATGGCGTGATGAATAGTGCGCTCGCGGCCCCGGCCAGACTGCCAGGTACCGGATAAGAAGCTGGCTAACTGCTGCATCGCTTATCTCCAAATGTTACGTAATTTACTCATTAATAGTTTGATCGTGAATCATAAAAATCAAGCTGAGTTTTTAATGAATTGTTAACGTTGTGATCTGGCTGGATGAATCGCATCGCCTGAAGACGCTTTCTGAAAGGCCTGATGCAAAAGCCTTGCGAGCAGCATCACAAAACCAGGAAACAATTCTTGGGGTTATATTTAACCTATGTGTAACTTCTAAAAAACAAAGTGATTCAACATTACGCCTTAATTTGCAAACTAACGAATCATAAAGGTGATGACGTGACGCAAGAACAACGGTTTGAGCAGCGCATAGCGCAGGAGACGGCGATTGAGCCTCAGGACTGGATGCCTGACGCCTACCGTAAGACGTTGATCCGCCAGATTGGTCAGCATGCGCACTCCGAAATTGTCGGCATGCTGCCGGAAGGGAACTGGATCGCCCGCGCGCCGACGCTGCGCCGAAAAGCGATCCTGCTGGCGAAAGTGCAGGACGAAGCCGGGCACGGGCTCTACCTCTACAGCGCGGCGGAAACGCTGGGCTGCGCGCGGGAAGACATCTACCAGAAAATGCTCGACGGCAGGATGAAATACTCCTCCATCTTCAACTATCCGACCCTGAGCTGGGCCGATATCGGTGTGATCGGCTGGCTGGTGGACGGCGCCGCTATCGTCAACCAGGTGGCGCTGTGCCGGACCTCTTACGGTCCGTATGCCCGCGCGATGGTGAAAATCTGTAAAGAAGAGAGCTTCCACCAGCGCCAGGGCTTTGAGGCCTGCATGGCGCTGGCGCAGGGCAGCGAGGCCCAGCGTCAGATGCTGCAGGACGCCATCAACCGCTTCTGGTGGCCAGCGCTGATGATGTTCGGGCCAAACGACGACAACTCGCCGAACAGCGCCCGCAGCCTGGCGTGGAAAATCAAACGCTTCGGCAATGACGAACTTCGCCAGCGCTTTGTCGACAACACGGTGCCGCAGGTGGAGATGCTGGGCATGACGGTGCCGGATCCCGACCTGCGTCTGGATGAAGAGAGCGGTCATTACCGCTTCGGCGAGATCGACTGGCAGGAGTTTGACGAGGTCATTAGCGGGCGCGGCATCTGCAACCACGAGCGCCTGGCCGCCAAACGTAAAGCCTGGGAAGAGGGGGCGTGGGTGCGCGAAGCCGCACTGGCGCACGCGGAAAAACAACACGCCCGCAAAGTGGCTTAAGAGGAATCACGATGAGCAACGTCTACTGGCCGCTGTACGAAGTGTTCGTACGTAGCAAACAAGGGTTATCCCACCGTCACGTGGGCAGTCTGCATGCCGCCGACGATCGCATGGCGCTGGAAAATGCGCGTGATGCCTACACCCGTCGCAGCGAAGGGTGTTCTGTCTGGGTGGTTAAGGCGAGCGAGATTGTCGCCTCCCAGCCGGAAGAGAGCGGTGAGTTCTTCGACCCGGCGGAAAGCAAGGTTTACCGCCATCCGACGTTCTACACCATCCCCGACGGCATCGAGCATATGTGAGGCAAAGAATGAATTCAGTGACTGCCTATGCCCTGCGTCTGGGCGATAACGGTCTGGTGCTCTCCCAGCGTCTCGGCGCCTGGTGCGGCCACGCGCCGGAGCTGGAAATTGACCTCGCGCTCGCCAATATCGGTCTCGACCTGCTGGGCCAGGCGCGCAATTTCCTGACCTATGCCGCGGAGCGGGAAGGCCAGGGCGATGAAGACACGCTGGCGTTTGGCCGCGACGAGCGCCAGTTCCGCAACGTCCTGCTGGTGGAGCAGCCGAACGGCAGCTTCGCCGACACCATTGCCCGACAGTACCTGATGGATGCCTGGAACGTGGCGCTGTACGAACGGCTGACTCAAAGCAGCGACGGCCAGCTTGCGGCCATCGCCGCCAAAGCGATTAAAGAGGCGCGCTACCACCTGCGCTTCAGCCGCGGCTGGCTGGTGCGTCTGGGCGACGGGACCGAAACGTCCGCGCAAAAAATGCAGCAGGCCATCGACAATCTGTGGCGTTTTACGGCGGAGCTGTTTGAAGCCGATGACGTCGAGCTGGCCCTGATTGACGCCGGCGTGGCGGTTGACCCGCGCGTCCTGCGCCAGCCGTGGGAAAGCGAAGTCTTTGCCGGTCTTAATGAAGCCTGCCTGCAGGTTCCCGCAGAGGTGGCGTACCGCACCGGGGGCAAGAGGGGGCTGCATACCGAACATCTGGGCCCGATGCTGGCGGAAATGCAGTACCTCCAGCGCGCGTATCCCGGTCAGCAGTGGTAAAGGAGAACGCTATGCAACGCCTCGTCGACATCGCGCCCGCGCAAATCCCGCAGATCTGGTCGCTGTTAAGCCAGATCCCCGATCCGGAAGTGCCGGTATTAACCATCACCGATTTAGGCATGGTGCGCAGCGTGAAGGCGCAGGGGGAAGGCTGGGTCATTGGCTTCACGCCAACCTACTCGGGCTGCCCGGCAACGGAGCACCTGCTGGGGGCGATCCGCGACGCGATGACCGCGAACGGCCTTACCCCGGTGCATATTGTGCTCCAGCTTGAGCCCGCCTGGACCACCGACTGGATGACCGCCGACGCGCGCGAGCGCCTGCGGGCGTACGGCATCAGCCCGCCCGTGGGGCATAGCTGCCACGCGCACGCGCCTGTGGAGGTGAGCTGCCCGCGCTGCGCCAGCACCGACACCGCGCTTATCAGTGAATTTGGTTCGACGGCCTGCAAAGCGCTCTACCGCTGCAACACCTGCCGCGAGCCCTTCGACTATTTCAAATGCATTTGAGGCTGCCATGACAACGTTTCATTCATTAACAGTGGCAAAAGTGGAACCCGAAACCCGCGACGCGGTGACCATCACGTTCGCGGTGCCGCAGGCGTTGCAGGACGCCTACCGCTTCCGCCCCGGCCAGCACCTGACGTTAAAAACGAAGCTTGGCGGGGACGAGCTGCGCCGCTGCTACTCCATCTGCCGGAGTACCGCCCCGGGCGAAATCAGCGTGGCGGTCAAAGCCATCGACGGCGGGCGCTTTTCCCGCTATGCCCGGGATGAGATCAAAGCGGGTATGGCGCTGGAGGTGATGGTGCCTCAGGGGCAGTTTGGCTACCAGCCGCGGGCTGAACGCGAAGGCCACTATCTGGCGATTGCGGCAGGCTCCGGGATCACCCCGATGCTGGCGATTATCTCCGCGACGCTTGCGACCGAACCCAAGAGCCACTTCACCCTGATCTACGGCAACCGCAGCAGCCAGAGCATGATGTTCCGCCAGGCGCTGGCGGACCTGAAGGACAAGTACACGCAGCGGCTGCAGCTGGTCTCCATCTTCAGCCAGGAGCGGCTGGACAGCGATCTGCTCTTTGGCCGCATCGACGGGGAAAAGCTGCAGGCGCTGGCGAAAACCCTGATCAACTTCCGCCAGTACGACGAGGCGTTTATCTGCGGCCCGTCGGCGATGATGGACGACGCGGAAGCGACGCTGAAGGCGCTGGGGATGCCGGACAAATCCATTCACCTTGAGCGCTTTAACACCCCGGGAACCACCGCTAAACGCGCGGTGCATGTCCAGGCGGAAGGACAGAAAGTGACCGTGCGCCAGGACGGGCGCGACCGCGAAATCACCCTGACGGCGGACGATGAAAGCATCCTGGATGCCGCCCTGCGTCAGGGGGCGGATCTCCCGTATGCCTGCAAGGGCGGCGTGTGCGCCACCTGTAAATGCAAAGTGCTGCGTGGGAAGGTGGACATGGCGACCAACTACAGCCTGGAGCCGGACGAGCTGGCCGCCGGATACGTGCTGAGCTGCCAGTCGCTGCCGTTAACCGCCGACGTGATTGTCGACTTCGACGCGAAGGGGATGGCATGAGCGAACTGATTGTTACCCGTCATGGCCGCGTGCAGCAGCTGACGCTAAACCGTCCGGCGGCGCGCAACGCCCTCAATAACGCGCTGTTAACCCAGATTGCCGAGCAGCTTGAGGACGCCGCAGCAGATGCCGACATCGCCGTCTGCGTGATTTACGGCAGCGAGCGCTGCTTTGCCGCCGGGGCCGATCTCAACGAAATGGCGGAGAAAGACCTGCCCGCCACGCTGAACGATATCCGCCCGCAGCTGTGGGCGCGCATCAACGCTTTTCCTAAACCGCTGATTGCCGCCGTGAACGGCTTCGCGCTGGGCGCAGGCTGCGAGCTGGCGCTGCTGTGCGACGTAGTCATTGCTGGCGATAACGCCCGTTTCGGCCTGCCGGAAATTACGCTGGGCATTATGCCCGGCGCGGGCGGCACCCAGCGTCTTATCCGCAGCGTCGGTAAATCCCTTGCCAGCAAAATGGTGCTGACCGGCGAGAGTATTTCCGCGCAGCAGGCGCTGAGCGCCGGGCTGGTGAGCGACGTTTTCCCGGCAGCGCTGACGCTGGAGTATGCCCTGAAGCAGGCGGCGCTGATGGCGCGCCACTCTCCGCTGGCGCTGCAGGCGGCGAAACAGGCGCTGCGCCAGTCTCAGGAGGTGCCGCTCCAGGCCGGACTCGCGCAGGAGCGTCAGCTGTTTACGCTGCTTTCTGCCACCGAGGATCGCCGGGAGGGCATCGACGCCTTCTTACAAAAACGCACCCCCGACTTTAAAGGACGCTAATTGTGGAATGTATTCTCAGTCATGTTGAGCAGGGCGTAATGACCATTACGCTGAACCGTCCGGAGCGTCTGAACAGCTTTAACGACGTGATGCACCAGCAGCTTGCCGAGTGCCTGAAACAGGCCGAGCGTGATGACACCGTTCGCTGCCTGCTGATCACCGGGGCGGGTCGCGGCTTTTGCGCCGGTCAGGATCTGAACGACCGCAACGTCGACCCCAGCGGCCCGGCGCCGGATCTGGGGATGTCCGTTGAAACCTTCTATAACCCGCTGGTGCGCCGCCTGGCAAAGCTGCCGAAACCGGTGATTTGCGCGGTTAACGGCGTAGCAGCGGGGGCGGGTGCGACGCTGGCGCTGGGGTGCGATATGGTGATCGCCGCGCGTTCCGCCAACTTCGTGATGGCCTTCAGCAAGCTCGGCCTGGTGCCGGACTGCGGCGGCACCTGGCTGCTGCCGCGCGTGGCCGGACGCGCCCGCGCTATGGGGCTGGCGCTGCTCGGCGACAAGCTCAGCGCCGAACAGGCGCAGGCCTGGGGAATGATCTGGCAGGTGGTGGATGACGAACAGCTCTCCGCTACGGCGCAGCAGATGGCGCTGCACTTTGCGTCTCAACCGACCTTCGGGCTGGGGCTGATCAAGCAGGCGATCAATGCCGCGGAAACCAACACCCTGGACGCCCAGCTCGATCTGGAGCGCGACTACCAGCGCCTGGCCGGGCGCAGCGACGACTACCGCGAGGGCGTCAGCGCCTTCCTGGCGAAGCGCGCGCCGAACTTTACGGGGAAATAAGATGCTGAACATACGGACTGTCGCCGTGATTGGCAGCGGCACGATGGGCGCAGGGATTGCCGAAGTCGCGGCCAGCCATGGGCATCAGGTGCTGATCTACGACATCTCCAGCGACGCGATATCGCGGGCCATCGACGGGATCCGCCAGCGTCTGGCCTCCCGGGTGACGCGCGGAAAACTCTCCGCCGATGCCGGGAGCCAGATCCTCGCCCGGCTGCTTCCGGTCACCGATATCGAGGCGCTCGCCGCGGCCGATCTGATTATAGAAGCGGCCTCCGAGCGTCTGGAGGTGAAAAAGGCGCTGTTTGCTCAGTTGGCTGAGATCTGCCCGCCGCAAACGGTGCTGACCAGCAATACCTCATCCATCTCCGTTACGGCGATTGCGGCGGACGTCCACCACCCGGAGCGGGTCGCCGGACTGCATTTCTTCAACCCGGCGCCGGTGATGAAGCTGGTGGAGGTGGTCAGCGGGCTGGCGACCTCTCCGGAAGTGGCCGACGCGCTGTGCGAGCTGGCGCTGAACTGGGGCAAACAGCCCGTTCGCTGCCAGTCAACGCCGGGGTTCATCGTCAACCGCGTCGCGCGTCCGTTTTATTCCGAAGCCTGGCGCGCGCTGGAAGAGCAGGTCGCGCCGCCGGAGGTGATTGATGCCGCCCTGCGCGACGGCGGCGGTTTCCCGATGGGGCCGCTGGAGCTGACCGACATGATTGGTCAGGACGTGAATTTCGCGGTGACCTGCTCGGTATTTAACGCCTTCTGGCAGGAGCGTCGTTTTCTGCCTTCGCTGGTGCAGCAGGAGCTGGTGCTGGCAGGAAGGCTGGGCAAAAAGAGCGGGAAGGGCGTCTACGACTGGCAGGGTGACAAACCCGACGTGCAGTGGGTGCCGGCCGTGAACGACAGCTATAGCCCGATGCGCGTGGAAAGAAGACGTGACGGTGTCACCGAAATTGATGATGTGTACCTGATCGAAACGCAGGGCGAAACCGCTCAGGCGCTGGCGCTGCGGCTCAACGGCCCGGTGGTGGTGGTGGACCGCATTGAGCGCGACGTAGCGGTGATTGCGGCGGCCGCCAGCAACCCGCACACCGCGACGCAAAAGGCCATCCGCTACCTGCAACAGCAGGGTAACCGGGTGGTGCAAATTGCCGATTATCCCGGCCTGCTGGTCTGGCGCACGCTGGCGATGATTGCCAACGAAGCGCTGGATGCCCTGCAAAAAGGGGTCGCCAGCGAGAAGGACATCGATACCGCCATGCGCCTGGGCGTGAACTACCCGAGCGGGCCGATCGCCTGGGGCGAGCGTCTGGGCTGGCAGCGCCTGCTGACGCTGCTGGAGAACCTGCAGCGTCATTACGGCGAAGAGCGCTATCGCCCCTGTTCCCTGCTGCGCCAGCGCGCGCTTCTGGAGAGTAGCTATGAGTCATAACGCCTGGCATAACGCCCGCGCGATGTACGAACGGGACGCCTGCGCGCAGGCGATGGGGATGGACATTGTCGACATGGACGAGGGCTACGCGGTGGTGACCATGACCATCACCCCGCAGATGCTTAACGGCCACCAAACCTGCCACGGCGGACAGCTTTTTTCGCTGGCAGACACCGCCTTTGCCTACGCCTGCAACAGCCAGGGGCTGGCGGCGGTAGCCTCAGGCTGCTCGATTGATTTTCTGCGTCCGGGCTTTGCCGGGGACACGCTCACCGCCACCGCGCGGGTGATGCATCAGGGCAAGCTGACCGGCGTGTATGACATTGAAATCCAGAACCAACAACAGAAAACCGTCGCCCTTTTTCGCGGGAAATCTCACCGCATCGGCGGCAGCGTGACAGGAGAGGCAGATGCGTGAGGCATTTATTTGTGATGGCGTTCGAACCCCGGTGGGGCGCTACGGCGGCGCGCTTGCCGCAGTCCGGACCGACGATCTCGGTGCCGTGCCGCTGCGCGCGCTGCTGGCCCGCCATCCCCAGCTCGACCTCGGGCGGATCGACGATGTGATTTTCGGCTGCGCCAACCAGGCGGGGGAAGATAACCGCAACGTGGCGCGCATGTCGTCCCTGCTGGCCGGGCTGCCGCAGACGGTGTCCGGAACCACCATCAACCGCCTGTGCGGGTCGGGTCTGGACGCGATTGGGTTTGCTGCCCGCGCCATTAAGGCGGGCGATGGCGAGCTGCTGATTGCGGGCGGCGTGGAGTCGATGTCGCGCGCGCCGTTTGTGATGGGCAAAGCCACCGCCGCGTTTCAGCGTCAGGCGGAAATCTTTGATACCACCATCGGCTGGCGATTTGTGAATCCGCTCATGCATCAGCAATTCGGAACTGACAGTATGCCGGAAACGGCAGAGAATGTAGCTGAATTGTTAAATATCAGCCGTGCCGATCAGGACGCGTTCGCGCTGCGCAGCCAGCAGCGTACCGCGCAGGCGCAGCAGAACGGCATTCTGGCGCAGGAGATCGTGCCGGTACCGGTGCCGGGCAAAAAAGGGGCGGTCACGGAGTTCTGCGTGGATGAACACCCGCGCGCGGACACCACGCTCGAACAGCTCGCCGGGCTAAAAACGCCGTTTCGTAAGAACGGGGTGGTTACGGCGGGGAATGCCTCCGGCGTCAACGACGGCGCTGCGGCGCTGATCGTCGCCAGCGAGAAGATGGCGCTGGCGCAGGGATTGGTCCCGCGCACGCGGATCGTGGCGATGGCGACGGCGGGCGTGGAGCCTCGTCTGATGGGGCTCGGCCCGGTCCCTGCGACCCGCAAGGTGCTGGAACGCGCCGGACTCAGCATTAACGATATGGACGTTGTCGAGCTTAACGAAGCTTTCGCCTCGCAGGCGCTGGGCGTGCTGCGTCAGTTAGGCCTGCCGGATGATGCCGCGCACGTCAACCCGAACGGTGGCGCGATTGCGCTGGGCCACCCGCTGGGCATGAGCGGTGCCAGACTGGCGCTGGCCGCGAGCAACGAACTGCACCGACGCGGCGGGCGCTACGCGCTGTGTACGATGTGCATCGGTGTGGGTCAGGGCATTGCCATGATCCTTGAGCGTGTTTGAGCATAAAAACAATGTGAGTACCCTACAATGACAAATACAACAAAGCTTGATCCGATTGAAACGGCCTCCCTTGACGAGCTACAGGCGCTGCAGACCGAGCGTCTGAAATGGACGCTGCATCACGCCTACAACAACGTGCCGATGTACAAACGCAAGTTTGACGCGGCGGGCGTTCACCCTGACGATTTCAACGAGCTGGCGGATATCCGCAAATTCCCGTGCACCACCAAGCAGGACCTGCGGGATAACTATCCGTTCGATACCTTTGCCGTGCCGATGGAGCAGGTGGTGCGTATTCACGCGTCATCCGGCACCACCGGCAAACCGACCGTTGTCGGCTACACGCAGGCCGACATCGACAACTGGGCCAATCTGGTAGCCCGCTCCCTGCGCGCGGCGGGCGGCAGCGCGAAGGATAAAATTCACGTGGCGTATGGCTACGGCCTGTTTACCGGCGGGCTGGGGGCGCACTATGGCGCCGAGCGTTTAGGCGCGACGGTGATCCCGATGTCCGGCGGCCAGACGGAGAAACAGGCGCAGCTGATCCGTGATTTCCAGCCGGATATGATCATGGTAACGCCTTCCTACTGCCTCAACCTGTTTGAGGAGCTGGAGCGCCAGATGGGCGGCGATGCCAGCGGCTGTTCCCTGCGCGTGGGCGTCTTCGGCGCCGAGCCGTGGACGCAGGCCATGCGGCGCGAAATTGAAAAACGCTTAGGCATTACGGCGCTGGACATTTATGGCCTCTCCGAGGTGATGGGGCCGGGCGTGGCGATGGAGTGTATCGAAACCGTCGACGGCCCGACCATCTGGGAAGATCACTTCTACCCGGAGATCGTCAACCCGAACGACGGCACGCCGCTGGATGACGGCCAGCAGGGCGAACTGCTGTTCACCACGCTGACCAAAGAGGCGCTGCCGGTGATCCGCTACCGCACCCGCGACCTGACGCGCCTGCTCCCGGCCACCGCGCGCAGCATGCGCCGCATGGACCGCATCAGCGGGCGCAGTGACGATATGCTGATCATCCGCGGCGTCAACGTCTTCCCGTCGCAGCTGGAAGAGGAGATCGTCAAGTTCGAACACCTTTCTCCGCACTATCAGCTGGAGGTGAACCGTCGCGGGCATCTTGATTCACTTTCCGTGAAGGTCGAGCTGAAAGAGAGTAGCCTCACGCTGACCCATGAGCAGCGTTGCCAGGTGTGCCACCAGCTTCGCCACCGCATTAAGTCGATGGTGGGGATTTCCACCGACGTAATGATTGTTAACTGCGGCAGCATCCCGCGCTCAGAGGGCAAAGCCTGTCGGGTGTTTGACTTGCGTAAAGCTGCGGCCAACGGCTAAGTTTTCCCTCACCCCGGCCCTCTCCCAAAGGGAGAGGGTGTAAACAGTTCCCTCTCCCTTTGGGAGAGGGTTAGGGTGAGGGTACACCCCAGAATCGTATGCTATGATTCATCCAGGAAAAAAATAACAACAGAATGAATCACATGAATAAACTCGACGCCTTTATCCAGCACGCGGTCAGCTCCGTTCCCGTCAGCGGGACCTCGCTTATCTCCTCGTTATACGGTGACGCGCTTTCCCATCGCGGCGGTGAGATTTGGCTCGGTAGCCTGGCCGCCCTGCTGGAAGGCATGGGGTTTGGCGAGCGCTTCGTGCGCACCGCGCTGTTTCGCCTCAACAAAGAGGGCTGGCTGGACGTTTCCCGCATCGGACGTCGCAGCTTTTACCGCCTGAGCGATAAGGGGCTTCGCCTGACGCGTCGCGCGGAGAATAAGATTTACCGCGCGGAACTGCCCGCATGGGACGGCAAATGGCTGTTGCTGCTCTCCGAAGGTCTGGATAAAACCACCCTTGCCGACGTCAAAAAACAGCTGATCTGGCAGGGGTTTGGCACGCTGGCGCCGAGCCTGATGGCCTCGCCGTCGCAGCATCTGGCGGACGTGCAGTCTCTGCTACACGATGCCGGCGTGGCGGAAAACGTGATTTTCTTTGAAGCCCACTCGCCGCTGGCGCTCTCCCGCGCCGCGCTGCGTTCGCGGGTGGAGGAGTGCTGGCAGTTAACCGAGCAAAACGCGATGTACGAGACGTTCATCGATTCATTCCGCCCGCTGCTGCCGCTGTTGAAAGAGGCCGCGCCGGAGGAGCTGACGCCGGAACGCTGTTTCCAGATCCAGCTGCTGCTGATTCACTTTTATCGTCGCGTGGTGCTGAAAGATCCGCTGCTGCCGGAAGAGTTGCTGCCCGCGCACTGGGCGGGGCAAAGCGCCCGACAGCTCTGCATTAACATCTATCAGCGTGTCGCGCCGGGGGCGCTGGCGTTTGTCAGCGAGAAGGGCGAAACCTCCGTGGGCGAGCTGCCCGTGCCCGGCACGCTCTACTATCAACGCTTTGGTGGTCTTACAAGCGCATAAGGAGTGAAGATGCCAGTTTATCAAATTGACGGTCTGACGCCGGTCGTGCCGGACGAGAGCTATGTTCACCCGACGGCGGTGCTGATTGGCGACGTGATTCTGGGCAAAGGCGTTTACGTCGGTCCTAACGCCAGCCTGCGCGGTGATTTTGGCCGTATCGTGGTGAAAGACGGTGCCAACATTCAGGACAACTGCGTGATGCACGGCTTCCCGGAGCAGGACACGGTGGTGGAAGAGGACGGGCATATCGGCCACAGCGCCATTCTCCACGGCTGCGTGATCCGCCGTAATGCGCTGGTGGGCATGAACGCGGTGGTGATGGACGGCGCGGTCATCGGTGAAAACAGCATCGTCGGCGCGGCGGCGTTCGTGAAGGCGAAAGCGGAGATGCCCGCCAACCATTTGATCATCGGCAGCCCGGCCAAAGCGATTCGCGAGCTGAGCGAACAGGAGCTGGCGTGGAAGCAGCAGGGCACGCGGGAGTATCAGGTGCTGGTGGAGCGCTGCAAGCTAACTATGCACCAGGTGGAGCCGCTGCGAGAAGTTGAGCCTGACCGGAAACGACTGGCGTTTGATGAGAACTTAAGGCCGAAGTCGGCGGTGTAGGGCTCAGACCGTCTTTTTTCGCCATATCCATCAACAGCGCGATGCCGATGTAATTACTCCAGTTAAAGGTATTTTGCAGCACCACCACCGCATTGCCTTTTTCTTTGTCATAGCCGATAAAGCTGGAGTAACCGCCGATATAGCCGACCTGATAGGTGATTTTTTCCAGACCGATAAAGTCGGTGGTCCAGGCAATACCCTGTACCCCGTCGGGACGTTGAATATCGGTATTTCTCACTTCGGCAAAGACATTGTCCAGCAGGGGACTGTGGGTTGTCGAGACGTGATAGCGGGCATAGGCCGCCAGATCTTCGGCGTTGCTGTACAAGCTCGCTGCCGCCACCATGTTGTTGGAAAAATGCCAGTCCGGGGTGAGCTGCCCGCGCGGGATGAATTTAGGCTGATCGCCCGCGTGGCCGAGCGCACGCTGCGGGTAGCCTTTGAGCTGCTGGGGAATAAAGCTGCTGTTAGCCATTTGCAGCGGACGGAAAATATAGCGCGAGGCTAAACTCTGGATATCTTCGCCGGTTTTGTGCTTCAGGATATAGCCGATCAGGGCGTAGCCGGTATTGGAATATTGCGGCACTTTATTCTTTGGCGCCCGCCAGTCGGCGAGGTAACGCAGCACGTTATCGCTGTCCAGCTCGCTATAGAAATTTTCGCCCGTGCTTAAATAGCCGATAAATTTTCCAAGCATCGGAACATCCATATTCTGACGCGGCAGGCCGGAGGTGTGGGTTACCAGTTCGAGCAGGGTGATTTTTTGTGCATCCGCGCTAAGCGGCGTCCCCGGCGGAAGCAATGTCGCCAGGTTATCGTACCAGTTCAGTTGCCCTTCATTGACCAGACAAGCCACCACTTCCGCCGTGATCCCTTTGCTGAGCGAGCCGAGCGCAAACAGGGTGTCGGGCCTGACCGGATAGCGATTGACCGCATCGGTTACGCCCCAGGTGTAAAACTGCGGCGAGCCGTGATTATGGATCACCGCGACCGTCATCCCGGGAACGGATTTTTGCGCCATATAGTGACGCACCACGCTGTCAACGTCGCCATCCAGCGAATCATGGGTGAGAAGTTCCTGAGTACCTTCCGGGGAGGACATCTGTGAGAGCGTGCCACAACCGCTGAGGAGTGGGAGAGTAAGCAGAAGCCAGCGAATTTTTTTTGTTATGTTCTGCATACCTGATAGCGAGTGTGGTGGTCATTGGCGCGCCAGGAATGTATCACAAATAGCCTGCCTGAATGTAAACTTTCTAAACGGCGGCGGCCCTGTTGATGGTCACCGTGACTTTTCGGCCAGCCTTGAGGGATTTCAGTATGACTCGCTTTTATCAACTTACCGCCACCCGCCTGGATGGCCGCCTTATCTCAATGGCCGACTATGCGGGAAAGGTGGTTTTGGTCGTCAATACCGCCAGTCAGTGTGGCTTTACGCCGCAATATGCGGGCCTTGAAGCGCTATACAAGAAATACGCCGATCAAGGACTAGTGGTGCTGGGCTTCCCCTGCAACCAGTTCGGTAAACAGGAACCCGGCGGCGCCGACGAAATCTCGAAAACCTGTTACATCAACTACGGCGTGAGCTTCCCGATGTTTGAGAAGGTAGAAGTTAACGGTAACGCAGCGCACCCGCTGTTTCGTTATCTGAAAAACGAATTGCCCGGCGTGCTGGGAGGGCGGATCAAGTGGAACTTTACTAAGTTTCTGATCGGCCGCGACGGTAAACCACTCAAGCGTTTTGCTCCGGTGACCACGCCAGAGAAAATGGAAAGGGCGATTGTGGAGGCTTTGGGGAGGTGAGAGTTTTGGTGAATGGAATTAACCATGAGTCGGGCACTTCCGGAATACCCGATGTCCGCTTTGTGCCAGGAGCGGACTTTTAGTTCGCTGTAGTACCGTTTATAACCGTATGAGATGGAAAATAATGAAGCCGCCAACTGGCGGCTTTTGTGCAGGAAGGTAAATTTAGCTGTATTCGATAATATCAAACCCTTCATCAGCCGTTGGCTCTTCGAAATAGCGCGTTATGATGTCAAATTGTTGATCTGAGGCAGAAAATTCATGCACGCCTTCTGCATTACGGGCGCGCAAGCGGGATTTACATACTTCATCAGAAACTTTCAGATAGTGCAGCTGATTACTGGCACCTGACTCCTTAATAATGCTCATCATCCATTCACGATTTGTTTGTGTGTTTGCCGGGAAATCAAGAACCACTGATAAACCAGCGTTGAGTAGTGACACCAGATGAGGCTTCATGGCATTTCTTAGTCTTAATGAATACTGCACATAATCAGATATGGATTGCATTTCATTGGTAAAGAGGGCAGCCAGCCAGCGATCCTCGCTGACAATTACAGTCCCAGGTGATGATCCTAATTTTGCTGACAATGTGGATTTTCCTGATGCAATTTTTCCACATAACAAGTGCAAGACAGGTTTTTCAGGCGTCGTTACTGCATTTGTGTCCATTCTTACCTCACTGGATTGTTACCGGTAAGGCCCGCCTTACCGGCGGGAAAATGGCGAACGTTATCCC
Organism: Enterobacter cloacae complex sp. S3; assembly: GCF_014930495.1. Classification (NCBI taxonomy): domain Bacteria; kingdom Pseudomonadati; phylum Pseudomonadota; class Gammaproteobacteria; order Enterobacterales; family Enterobacteriaceae; genus Enterobacter; species Enterobacter cloacae complex sp. S3. Next base: position 124,001 of record NZ_JADBRD010000009.1, read on the forward strand.
ACCTGAGTCAGACAGGTGATAATAATCATTGAATAGGTTAGGACTGAATGTGTTTTCATCGTCATTCAACTTAACAGAAAAAGACTCACACCGTTGGTGAAAATAGCATAAGGGTGCGCCCACTGTTCGCTCAAAGCAGGCGTTTCCCACCACAATGCTGCTTTCCAAAACCCCATTATCCCCGCAGCCACGGCGTAATCGTCAGCCCGGTAAGCAAGCCTTCCGGGCTGAGCAGGCGAGTGACGGTTTGCCCCCACGGTTCCGTGCGGTTAGCCACCAGCATCCGATAGCCTTTTTCGCTCAGAACGCGTGTAGCCGAGTCCAAATCCTGTACCTCATACTCAACCCATCCCTGCGGTATCGGGTGCTCAACTGGCCACTGTTCTTCTCCAAAACAGGACGTTGCCGCCTGTGCGAGCGGCCAGACGGCGAAATGCTTCACGCCTTCCAGCTGGCCCTCTTCAGTGAGCAGATAATCGGTATTCCCCTCCATCGGCTTAAGCGGAAGGCCGAGTGTCTGGACATAAAACGCGGTGCTGGACTCCGTATCCCGCGAAATGGGCCCGAACCCGGCGACGAACAAGACATCAATTTCCGGTAACGTCTGCGACATATCCACTCCTGAATGAGGTGAAATTCACCCTGAATTTATCTTACGATCGGCGGAAATACGACTCTCAAAACTGGTATCGCGTTCACCGTGCCTGCACGTCCACGACGGGATTAAAATTTAGCGCGATAACGATCAGCAGCACGACTCCCGCACTCATGATCAGCCATGCGCTGGTCAGCGAGACCGAACTGTCGCGAACGATCCCCGCAATTAACGGCATAAGCGCGGCGATCGTGTATCCGCCTCCCTGAACTTTAGACAGCAACTTCCCGGCCTGTGCGGGCGTTCGCGCATGATCGAACGTGACGATGAGCGACAGCGGGAAGAGGGCGCCGATCCCGGTACCAAGCAGCAACGTGGATAATACCGGCGTCGTACCCGGCGCAAAGACCAGACACAGTAATCCTGCCAGCAGCAACAGCAATACGGCGATCAGCGGCACGCGACGATCGGGGAATTTACCGATCAGCGCGGAGACGGCAAACCCGGCGACAACCTCGGTTAACGTCAGCCAGGCCAGCATGTAGCCGCTGCTGCGTGCGGACCATCCCGCCTGAATATAGAGCGGGGGCAGCCAGGCCAATACCAGCGTGTAGGCGCCCGTTCCCACGCCGAAAAAGAGCAGCAGTAACGCTGTCCGGGAGGACGAGAGCGTAACGGTTTCGCGTGCTGTTTTTTCCCCTTGAGGATGCTTAACCAGGGTTAACCACAGTATCAGCGCAAGCAGCGCTAACAGCCCGGCCATTGCCAGCGCGGGCTTCAGCGTCAGCCATGAAAACAACGGCTCGGCGCTGGCGGCGGCGACTGCCGCACCGGCCATAATGCCCGTGCTGAAAAGCGACATTACCGTGCTGGACGTTTGCGTATATTCCTTTTTAATCAGGGCAGGCATTAACGCCTGGATCGTGCCTATGCTGGCCCCGCCCAGTAGCGCGGTGCCCATAAGACTCTCCGGTGAGGCGCTAAAACCGCGCAGCAAACAGGCCGCAAGCAGGATAAAGAGCCCAAACATAATTCCCCGTACGGCGCCGACTCGGGCTAAAAGCCAGGGGCCACACAGGGCGGCAAGCCCCATCATCGCGACCGGCAGGGTGGTTAGCAGGCTGAATTGCGTAGCGGTCAGCCCTGCTTCGCGCTGCAGCACGGAAAACAGCGGTCCGACAGAAGCCAGAATGGGGCGCAGGTTCAGCCCGACGATAAAAGCGATAACGGCGAAGAGTAAAGGCGACGTGCGTTTCAACATGGAGTCCTTTTCGGTTGTGAATGGCCCGGGCAAATCGCACGAGCATTTATCTTAACGTTAAGATAAAATATGTTTTTGCGTAAGATGTACCGCACAACAGGATAAATTCGCACGCCATCAGGGGTGAAAATGCAAGATCACGTAGACTTCGTTGTCGGCCAGTGGAGCCGCGCCATGCCGGAGCTGGACGCCTCGTCGATGAAAATTTTTGGCCGAATGCTCCGGCTGATGAAGCATCTGGGAAAAGAATGGGCGCAGGCGATGGCGCAGTTTGGCTTTCGCGAGGGCGAGTTTGACGTGCTCGCCACGCTGCGTCGCGCCGGTGAGCCGTACTGCCTTTCCCCCACGCAGCTCTATAAATCGCTGTTGGTAACCTCAGGGGCGATGACAAACCGGCTCAGCCATCTCGAACAGCTTGGGCTTATCAGGCGAATTGCCGATCCGGATGACAAGCGCAGCACCCTCGTAAGCCTGACACCGCACGGGCAGGAGCGCATCGAACAGGCGCTGATCGTCCATACACAAACGCAAAATGCGCTGCTGAGCAACTTATCTGACGCGCAGCGCGCGCAGCTTGAGTCCCTGCTCAGGGAGCTGCTGATGACGTTCCCGTCTGAGGACCTGAGCGACAAGTCACCGAGTGCCGATAATACAAAAACTGCATAGCTAAACCTCACAGAAAGGGAATGTATGTCTTTACCACCACTGTATGCGCTGCGCGCTTTTGAAGTTGCCGCGCGGCTGAACTCCTTCAGCAAAGCGGCTGAAGCACTGAATATCACGCCGGGCGCGGTCAGCAGGCATGTCCGGACGCTTGAACAGTGGTTCGACTGTGAGCTCTTTAAACGCCAGGGGCCGCGAGTGGAGGTCAGTGATGCCGGACGTATTCTGGCCGGACAGCTCAGCGAAAGTTTCTCGAATATTGAGTGGGCCTGTCGCGCATTCAGAAGCGAAAACCACCTTCTGCGCCTCAAAGCCCCCAGCACCCTGACGATGCGGTGGCTGCTGAATGTGCTTAAATCCTTTCGCGAGAACCACGCGAAGCCAAAAATTGAAATTGCCAGCGTCTGGATGGACTTCGACACCGTTGACTTCAGCCGTGAGCCCTACGATTGTGCGATCCTGCTCGGTAATGGCTATTTCGGCGAGTCTACGGAAAGCCGGCTGCTCTTCAGTGAATGGCTCATTCCGGTTTGTACCCCGTCGCTGCTTGAGTCTGCCCGGCATCAGCTCCCAGAGTGCGATCTTATCCATCCCTCTCCGGACAGACGGGACTGGAAGCGATGGCTGAAAAGAACCGGGTCATTCCCAGGGCTCGACGTGAGTCGTGGAATCGTGTTCGACACCCTGGAGCAGGGAAGCCTGGCCGCCATGCACGGTCATGGCGTGGCGATGGCCGACCTCCGCCTCACGCTCGACGCGCTGAAAAGCGGCCTGCTCGCGCTGCCCTTCAGGGAAGCTATCGCAACCGGCGATGGCTACTACCTCGTCTGGCCGAAAAATTCGCTCAGAAGACAGAGTATTGAACGGTTGCTGGCGTGGCTTAACCTTAATGCGCCGGTGCTGCCTTCGTTGGATATCGTCTGTCTTGATTACAACGAAAAGCGGGTTTAGTAAATAGCGGAATATTTATTGAGGGATATTCCGCAGATTGAACGTATTTATGCGTAGGGAATATTCGCCATCTGTTTATATCGCTCCGGCAGGGCGCTGTTCAGGTTGAGTAATTTATCCAGAATATAAAGCGCAGGCGTTCCCTTTGCTCGCTCGGCGTCGATCAGCGCCGTGCGTAACAGATTGGCAGCCGAGGTCATGTCACGGAAATACTCCTGCGATTCACGCGTTTCAGCTTCGCCTGACGCGGCGTAACGCACCTTTGGCCAGTCCGCAAAGTCCAGCAGCGGAAGGATCCCATCCTCTTTTGGTAAATGCGCTGAGAGCAACTCTTCGGCGTTACCCGGATTGCTTTGGGCGAAAGCCAAAAGATGCAGTCGATGGATGAAGGGCGATAGCGCTTCTGAGCTTTCCTTTTCTGCTGAAAGTAACGTTATCAGCTCATGCACATTTGCATCAGGGCTATATTTATGAGGCGAGATAATATTCAATACAGGGAATAAAACATCGAGTGTCATAGGTGCTCCATACAGGCTTAGTATTATTTATTTTTCTATCCCAGGGGTGAATGGATGGTATTTCAGGTGCGTCACTTTTTAAAAACGATAAATAGTGGGAATCAATGTGAGTTTTACTCAACGTTGCGCTTTGGGGGCGATCGCGCGCATCCTCACGCTGCAGCGATTTGTTTCACAAATGCCATCGCTCATCGACCGTCCAGAATGGTATAACGTCGTGCGGCTAAAGGGTTGCCGTCCGCTGACTCCATTCACAAAGGTGTATATGAAACAAATTACGTTCAGTGACCTGCAGCAACAAAGCGAGCAGGCTGCCAATTCTCCTCGCTTACGCGCGCACCGCAATTTACATCCCGAGCTGAGCGACCCGGTGCAGCGCCTGGCTATCGCGATGGAGCCTGGGACCTATGTTCGCCCTCATCGCCACCCGCACACGTTTGAACTGCTGACGGCTCTGAGCGGTCGCTTTCTGGTGTTGAATTTTGATGACGGCGGTAACGTGACCCAGCGCGTGGTGTTAGGTGAAGACTGCAAAGTGCTGGAGATGGATGCCGGTACCTGGCATGCCGTGCTGTCGCTGGATAAAGGCGGCGTCATTTTCGAGGTAAAACACGGCGGCTATCAGCCTGTTCCGGAGCACGATACCGCCCAATGGTCACCGGCTGAGAACGCGCCCGGTTGCGCGGAGCTGATGAAATGGTACGCCCAGGCGCAGGTGGGTGACGGGGGTTTTACCCTGTAAACCGGTGAATTTTGATAAAAATAATCACAAAAAGGATGTGCGTATGTTGAAAAGATTAGTCGCGGGGCAGATGAGCTTACCGATGACTTTCTGGGGATGGGGATTCTGCGGAGGTTTTCTGCTGGGTCTCATTGGGCTTGCTGGAGTGCATACCGGTCACCCGGCAATGGTTCCGCTTTCCTATATCCTTAAAGCCATTCTGTTCAGTGCTGTACTTTCCGGCATTACTTTCATTCTGCGTCGAAAAATCACAGTCTTGGGTGGGGTCGCTTTTTTTATTATTCTGATTCAGGTGATTATGAGCGTAGTGATGGCGATTGGCCTTTTCTCGTTATTTTTTGAATAATCGCTGGAAAGAGAGTTCCGGTTAGCCAGCAGGATTAAAAGATCGCCCCTGACGGTGGTAGGTGATAACGAGACACGCGCTTCCTTCTGGCGAAGGAGGCGCGCCTTTGCTGTGACTGGATAGCCGGGATTATTTAAGGCTCTCTAGCCCCTGCAGGAAATCCTCTACCTGCTCAGGCGTCGCCGTGTCTGCCTGGTAAAGGATATCGAGCTTAACGTTCTTCAACCCGCAGAAGCCAAACACGCCTTCGATTATCTGCGTCTGAATCGCCGTCGAATAGCCGTGTTTGTCGAATCCGGTGAGATCGCTGCCGCCTGTGGCAATCAGGCGGACGGGAACGTCGCGTAAGCTGCCCACAATCCGGCCATCGTCGGCCACCTTATACGCCCAGTTCAGGGTTAATACGCGATCGAACCAGCCTTTCAACAGCGCGGGGACCGACCACCAGTACACGGGGAAGACAAACACCAGCATATCCGCTCGCTCGACGCGCTGCTGCTCGCGCAGAATATCGTCGGGAAGGGCGCTCGTATCGCCGTGATACAAATCGAGATCGGCGCGGGTCATCGCCGGATTAAACCCTTCAGCATGCAGATCGGCGATCTCAACCTGCGTACCCTGCTCGCGTAATTTTCCGGCAATACGGGCTGCCAGCGAATGGGATAACGAATTGTCGACAGGATGAGCCGTCACGATCAGTGCGTTATTAATGGCATTTGTAGCAGACATAGCGACCTCGAATGGGTGAGAACTGACGCCTATATTACTATTGGTAACTTAGGTGTCAATCCGCCCCCAGCGATCATTTTGTGCTATTCACGTAGGTCTCCAGCACGCCGGTCATGGCGCCGCTGAGCGTATCTTCCGCCACGTTCCGGGCGAGCACGCCGTTGCCCGCGGCGGTGCTGAGCGCGTCCGCCGCGCCAATGATGGCCGTCAGTACCGCTTCTCCCTGAACGCCTTTCAGCGCAACGAACGGGGAAAGCGCGGTACGCAGGCAGTCGGCGCATTCGGCCACGCATGCCTCACGAAACGTCTGCAGCGCGTGGGATCCGGACAGCGCTGCGGCAATTGGCCCGGTTTCAGGTCCGGCACTAATGGCGCAGTCGATATAGGCGGCGCTGAAAAAGCGGATCGTCTTCTCCAGCGTTTTGCTGTCGACCGCCAGCGTCTCGCGGAACTTCGCCAGCTGCCGGTCGCTATAATCCTGGTACAGCGCCATCAGCAGCCCTTCACGATCGCCAAAGTGGTCGTAGGGGATAGGCTTGGTCACGTTGGCGCGTTCGGCCAGGTAGCCAAGGGTCAGCGCCTCCGTGCCTTGCTGACGAACGATTCCGCGCGCAACCTCCAGCAGCTGCACGCGGCGGTCCTCTTTTCTTAAGCGCTTAACAACCATGCTTTCCTCAGAAGTGTTATCTACTCATGGTAGTTTACACGTTTTCTGTTCGGTGCTGCACGCGTTGTTCCGATGGTCGGATCCGGAACCAGATCGCATACATCGCGGGCAGGAAGACGAGCGTGACGATCGTCCCGCCCAGCGTTCCGCCTATCAGCGTGTAGGCCAGCGTGCCCCAGAACACCGAATGCGTCAGGGGAATAAACGCCAGCACGGCGGCCATGGCGGTCAGCAAGACCGGGCGCGCGCGCTGGACCGTCGCTTCAACCACCGCCTGGAACGGCTCGAGGCCCTCCTTCTGGTTATGATCGATTTGACCGATCAGGATCAGCGTATTGCGCATCAGAATGCCGGAAAGGGCGATCAAGCCGACCAGCGCGTTGATGCCAAACGGCTGATTGAAAATCAACAGCACGGGCACTACGCCAATCAGCCCCAGCGGCGCGGTTAAGAACACCATCACCATCGCCGAGATTGAGCGCACCTGCAAAATGATGATCAGCAGCGTCAGGGCAATCATGATAGGGAACAGCGGGATCATGGCCTGCGTGGCTTTACCTGATTCCTCAATCGAACCCGCCATGTCTATTCGGTATCCGGCCGGCAGCGCATCAACAATCGGATTGAGCTGCTTCATGATGGCGACCGACACATCCGGTGGCTGAAGATGGTTAGCGATGTCGCCCCGCACGGTAATCGTCGGGGTGCGATCGCGGCGGCGAAGGATCGGATCTTCCATACCGATCTCAATCTTGCCGATTTGAGACAGCGGAACGCGCTGTCCCGCATTGCCGACAAGGGTGAAACCCTCGATTTTTGCCGGATCGAGACGTATGTCTCCCGCCGCGCGGCCAATAACCTCTACCGAGCGAATATCCTCCCGCACGGAGGTGACGGGCACGCCTGAGAGCAGAAACTGAAGCTGATCGGCAACGGCACTGGAGGTTAAGCCGGTCGCCTGCAGGCGGTTTTGATCGAGGGTGAAATGCAATACGGGAACGCGCGACCCCCAGTCGGTGTTGACGGTTCTCATCATCGGGCTCGCCTGAAGCACGGCTTTCACCCGGTCAGCGATGTCATGCACCTGTTCGACATCCGGCCCCGACACGCGCCAGGCAACCGGGAAGGGCGAGTACGGGCCAAACACCAGCTGCGTTACCCGCACGCGCGCTTCGGGGGCAAGGCCGTTGGCGACAGCGTCCCTCAGCCGGAGCTTGAGCGCCTCGCGCGACGTCTCGCTGTCCGTCAGGATCACGATTTTCGCAAAAGACGGGTCGGGCAGTTCAGGCGCCATCGCCAGATAAAAACGGGGTGACCCCTGACCAATATAGGCCGTGACAATTTTGGCTTCGGGCTGCTGGCCCAGCCACGCTTCGATTTTTGCGGTTGCGGCGCTGGTTTGCTCAATCGAGGTACCGTAGGGCATCTGCACCTCAACCAGCACTTCCGGGCGATCGGAGGTCGGGAAGAATTGTTTTTTAACCAGCCCCATGCCGAGCACGGCCAGGATGAAAATGGCGACCACCAACCCGGCCACCCGCCATTTTCTGGCGATAACGCGGGCCAGCAGCTGGCGAAAACGGTTATAGCGAGGCGTGTTATAGATGGCGGCCTGACCCCCTTCGACTTTCGGGATCGCCGGCAGGATCTTCACCCCAAGATAGGGCGTGAACACCACCGCGACAAACCACGAGGCAATCAGGGCGAGGCCGACGATCCAGAACATATTGCTGGTGTATTCCCCTGCGGTCGACTGGGCAAAACCATTCGGCATAAAGCCAATGGCCGTCACCAGGGTACCGGCCAGCATGGGCGCGGCGGTATGGCTCCAGGCGAAGGCCGAGGCTTTGATTCTGTCGTAACCTTCCTCCATTTTTACCACCATCATTTCGATGGCGATAATGGCATCATCAACCAGCAGGCCGAGGGCGAGGATCAGGGAGCCCAGCGTAACGCGGTCAAAGTTTATCCCCGCGGCTTCCATCACCACGAAAACGACCGCCAGCGTCAGCGGTACCGCCGCCGCAACGACAACACCCACGCGCCAGCCCATGCTGACAAAACACACCACCATGACCACAAGCAGGGCGACGAAGAATTTGATCATGAACTCATCGACCGACGAGCGAATATTCACGGACTGGTCGGTAACTTTGGTCAGGGACATGCCCAGCGGCAGGCTATCATTTATTTTTGCCGTTTCCGCATCCAGCGCTTTCCCCAGCGCCAGACCGTTCCAGCCTTCACGCATCACGATGCCCAGCAGAAGGGCGGGCTCATGCTGATTGCGTATCAGCATCGTCGGGGGATCTTCGTAGCCTCGCTCAACCGTTGCCACATCGGACAGCTTGAGCGTTTTGCCCTGAGCCACAAAAGGCGTATCGCGGATTTTCTGCAGTTCATCGAACGCGCCGTCCAGGCGGATAAAAATCTGCGCGCCTCGGGTCTCAATGGAGCCCGCCGCGGCTAAAGCGTTCTGGCTGTTGAGGGCGTTGAAAATGTCCTGGGGTGAGAGCCCTATCGTCGCCAGACGGTCGTGGGAGAAGGAGATGTAAATCCGCTCGGCCTGTTCGCCGATAATGTTCACTTTCTTCACGCCGGGAACGTGCAGGAGCTGCTGGCGCAGGCCTTCGGCATCGCGTACCAGCAGCCGCTGCGGTTCGCCTTTCGCTTTCAGGGCAAAGAGGGCAAAGGTGACATCCGAGAATTCGTCATTGATCATCGGGCCGATGACGCCCGCCGGAAGACGCTGCGATTCATCTCCGAGCTTCTTCCGCGCCTGATAGAACTCCTCCTGCACTTCGGCTGGCGGGGTCTTGTCCTGCAATGACAACGTGATAAACGCCATGCCGGGACGGGTATAGGTTTCGGTACGGTCATACCATTTGAGTTCCTGCAGGCGCTTTTCCAGCGGCTCGGCGACCTGATCCTGGATCTCCTGCGCGGTCGCGCCCGGCCAGACGGTTATCACCGTCATTTGCTTTACCGTGAAGGGCGGATCTTCCGCGCGCCCGAGCCCAAAGAAGGCGTAAATTCCGGCAATCGTGACCAGAACGATCAGAAACAGCGTGATGGAACGTTCGCGGACGGCCAGCGCCGACAGGTTGAAGCGGCTTCCGCTCATGGCGTGTTCTCCGCCAGGGCGGCATTGCGCTGCTTAGCAAGCCTGACGACCTCACCTTCGTGCAGAAGATGGGCGCCTAACGCAACAATCTTCTCACCGGGCTTCACGCCGCCCGTGATCTGCGCCGCATCTTCACCCACGCTCAGCACCCTGACGGGCGTCCATGCGACCTTTGCCGGCTGGGCGGAAATACGCCAGACGCCGGGACCTTTTCCTGCATCATAGAGTGAAGCCAGCGGGACCTGCATGACCTGACCTTCCGCTTTATTGTCCTGAACGTTCAGCGTGACGGTCGCCCCCAGCGGCGCGTTCGCCAGCAGGCCATCCAGCACGTAGCGGGCTTCATACGTGCGGGTCGCGGCATCGGCCGAATCAGACAGCAGGCGCAGCGTTGCGGTGACAGGATGTTTTTCATTGCCATACAGCGTGGCCTGCGCTTCGCTGCCGACGGCAGGGCGCAGCGTTTCCGGAAGCTGGACGAGCGCTTCACGCTGCCCGGCTCTGGCGAGCCTGATCGCCACCTGTCCGGCACTGACGACCTGGCCCGGCTCGGCGAGCGTCTCCATGACCACGCCGTCTGAATCCGCCAGCAGCACGGCATAGCCCGTGGCGTTTTGCGCCACGCTGGCCTGCGCCCGGGCGGCGCTGAGATCGGCCCTGGCCGTATCGGCCGCCGCTTTGATCTGGTCATATTCCGAGGCAGACACGGCGCCGGACGCCACAAGTCCACGATAGCGCGCCTCATCGCTGGTGGCTTTGCGCGCGCGCGCCTGGGCCGCATCCACCGCGCGCTGCTGCGCCTGAGCCTGTAACTTCAGGTCAACCGGATCCAGGCGCAGCAGGGGCTGGCCCTGTTTGACGGTCTGCCCCGTATCGACCAGCCGCTCAAGGATTTTTCCCTGAACCCTGAAACCTAAATCGCTTTGCGTTCTTGCGACCACCACGCCCGTGAAGGCGCGGGCGCTATTGTTCGCTAGCTCGACGGAGGCGGATCTGACGAGCGGTGGCTTGGTGCGCGGATCGTCACTCGCTGAAATATCACCGCAAGCCACCAGGGCAAACGGCAGGAGACAAACGGCAACGCGGGCTGAAGAGAGCCTGAGCATGGGAAACCTTTTTGACGTAACAGGACGGTATCCGCATTCTCTGACTAGTGACCAAAATTGTCAATGGTCACAAATTAGGGGGCCAGGCTTCTTAAAATCAGTGAAGAGAGAAGCACCGCCGCGGTGGGGGCCATTTCGAGGTTGTACTGTAGCTGAACGGGATTAATGTAAGGGCACATCACCATGTAGACGGCACAGGTGACTTCATCCAGCGGCGTTTTTCTTTCAAACTCGCCGGCCTGCCTGCCTTCAATAATGATGCTTTCAATCAGCTTCATCAGGCTTTCACTGTACTTTTGCGTGGAAGGCCACTGCTCCTGCGCGGCGACGGCGGCGATGTCGTATAGCTTACGGTCGTGGAAAAACAGCTCGCTTCCCGCCTCGGTGAGCGCTTTGAAAAGGCGGCGTAATTTTTCGCTTGCTGACGGCGCATCCTCGATGGCGGAAAGCACTGCCGCCATGATCAGCTCCAGGCGGTTAGCGCAGATCACCTCGCCAATAGCCTGTTTGGAATCGAAAAACTTATAAATGTAGGCCTTTGAAAAACCGATGGATTTAGCCAGTTCGGCGACGGTGGTTTTTTCATAGCCGTAGTGGCCGAAGTGCTCAAAAGCCGCTTCGACGATTTGCTCTCTGACAGCGTGGTCAAGGGGACCACGTGATGATGGGGGATTCATATTTTTAGTCATTATTTAAGCTTAGCGTGACGGGCTACGATTAACAACGAGTGACCATTTTGAGATTTGGTTACCGTCATTCATCATGCGCCGTTCAGACGGGACGATCAACCAGGTGCGGTAAGTGTATCACTGTTTTTCGTGCACTATGGCATCTATCTGCCTGCGATAAGCGAGGATTTCAGCGCAACTCCCTTGCGCTGAACAGGACTGTTTTTGCTTAGGCCGAGCGTGGACGCAATATTTTTTCAACGATGAGCACCAGACGCCTGCGCGTCACGAACCGGTGTAGCTGCCCCAGAAGCCAGTTACCGCATCCGGTAATCAGGTAGTTACGGTTGCTCTCAACGGCCTTCAACGCCAGGGTGACCACCTTGTCAGCGGGCATTCGTTTACCGACCGAGGCTTCCTCAGCATTCACCACATCAAAAAAGGCCGTATCCGTTGCGCCGGGGCAAAGCGCCAGGACGCGAATGCCCCTGGAGCGATACTCTCCCCACAACGCGTTCGAAAACGAGAGCAGGAAGGCTTTGGTTGCGCCATAAATCGCCATATAGGGATCCGGTTGCATCGCGGCCGTTGAGGCAACGTTAATAATTACCCCGGAGCCCTGCTGCAGCATTCCCGGCAGCAAGGCGTGAGTCAGCTCCACGGGGGCCATGCAGTTTACGTTTATCTCATCACGCTGCCTGTCGATGGACAGCTTTTCGAATGGCCCGTAGGTGGCGAAGCCGGCGCAATTGATCAGAATGTCGGGGACGCGTCTTAAGGTTTCAAGCCGTTCCACAATGTGCGGAATGGCTTCCGGCTTCACTAAATCCTGCACGATAATCGTGATTGAGACGCCGTGCTTTCTGACTAACTCTACGGCAAGCGCCTGCAGCTTTGGCTCGCTGCGGGCGACCAGGATCAAGGCCACGCCGCGGGCGGCGAGCTGCCGGGCAAAATCACGGCCTATGCCTGACGACGCTCCGGTAATCAGCGCTGTTTTTCCGGTATAATCAAAAGAATTCATATGTTTAATCCCGTTTCCCTAATGTATGCTGCACAGCATAAACCGTGCACTTAGGTACACGGTCAAGCGTGATTTTTACAAGGTGAGGGCGACGCGATGCGAATTGGTGAACTGTGTGCGAAAACGGGATTGTCGAAAGAGACGGTGCGTTACTATGAGCGACAGGGGCTATTAGAGAATATCTCGCAGCCCAATCGCAGCAATAACTACAAAGTCTATTCCGCCGTCGATTTACAGCGTTTAAACATGATCAAGCATGCCAAAATGCTGGGTTTTACCTTAGCCGAAATTTCAGAGGTTTTGGCTGTCTGGGTTGACGACAAATTTACCGCTGAGCAAAAACAGGCGTCTCTGCGCCACAAGCTGCAGCAGCTTGAAGAGAAAGAAGCGGCGTTAATTGAACTCAGAGCCAGGTTGAAAAACGCCCTTAATAAGGTCGGCCAGCCTTGTGTCGACACGTTTTGAACGCCGGGTGAGAGGAGGCCGCAAAACCGATGCGGCCTTATCTGTCATGCAGCCAGTTCAGGCATCTGCTCCTTCACGAAATTCAATACTTTCCTCGCGTCGAGAGAGGCATAGGGCAGGCTCTCAATAATGGCGATTGAACGCGTATTGCCCACCGTTTCTTTTATCTCATCGAGTTTGTACTGAATGTGCGGCGCGATGAGGAAACCATCGAAAGCGGGAGCGACGCTGGCGAAGTTATCCAGCCCAACAGCGCTAATCATCAGCGGATAGCCTTCGCGTTCTGCCAGAGACTGCATTTTTTTGGCGAGAGAGTTTGCGGTATTACCAAACAAACAACAGATCAGAAGCTTTTTCATATTTTGTACCTCCTGAAAACCGCACACAGAGTAGTCCTGAGGTTGTCACCGAAATGCGCGCCATCTCTTATTTTGGCGAGAAATTAACCGCAGATGCCTGACGCGATTTAATTTTACTGCTTTTTTAGCCAGTCGAGAAAAAACTGGCTAAACGCCGTGACCTGAAGCGGCTGCAGTTTGCGCTGGGGGTAAACAAGCTGCAGGCCGACATCTTTGCGATCGTATCGGCTAAAGCCGGTGAAGCTGTCGGCAAACAGTACCGTGAGCCTTCCGGTTTCAACATCGTCTTTGACGTCCCACCACGATTTCCCCGCAATGCCAGCCCCGCTGAGTGCCCACTGACGAAGCAAAGCCCCGTCGTCGCACACCATGGCTGGCTCTATGCGAACGACGCTTTCCTCGCCATCTTTTTCAAAGCGCCATTCGTTCATCACCACGCCCTGAGACTCAAGCGCCAGGCACCGGTGCTGAGCTAAATCGGCAAACGTGGAGGGAATTCCGCGTTCGTTAAGATACTCCCCGGAGGCGACCAGCACCCGATGGTTCGGGCGGATGTTTCTGACGACAAGGCTGCTGTCCGGCAGGTTGCCAAAACGCACGCTCATATCCAGCCGGTTAGCGACCAGATCCTCAACGTGTTCTCTTAACGAGATGAAAAATTTAACGTCGGGATGGCGTCGGGAGAATTCCACGACGGCGGGGCTGAGATACTGTCTGCCAAAGTCCGAGGGCGCAGAAAGGCGAATGTTGCCGCTGAGCACGCCTTCCTTTTGCGTCAGTAACGACTCGGCGTGATGCACCTCTTCCAGCACGCGCAGCGCGGCATGGTAAAACTCTTCCCCGGCGCGGGTCAGCGTGATGGATCGCGTTGAGCGGTGAAACAGGCGCGTCTGGTAACGCTCCTCAATCGCCTTCAGCCTGGCCGTCATGGTGGCGGGGGAAAGCGACAGGCGTCGCCCGGCGGCAGAAAGACCGCCAGCCTCGGCAACTTCCACCAGTAACGCCATGTCTTCGAGTTTACCCATTATTCATGTATTCCGAAAAGTGCATCTTATTTTAGCGTAATTATCAAAATCAGATGCCGACTGTAAAGTGATTTCATCTAAACCATAAGGGATGAAAACATGCAACGTACCTCACTTTTTGAACGCTACAGGCTGGGTCAGCAGGACCTGAAAAACCGTATCGTCATGGCGCCGATGACCCGCGCGCGCTCCCTTCAGCCGGGAAATATTCCCTCGGCGCTGATGGCGGAGTATTACCGGCAGCGGGCCAGCGCCGGATTAATCATCACGGAAGCCACGCAGATTTCGCCTCAGGGCCAGGGATACTCCTGGACGCCCGGCATCCATTCGCCTGAGCAGGTTTCAGGATGGCAGCTCACCACGGGCGCCGTGCATCAGGCGGGCGGGGTGATTTTTTCGCAGCTCTGGCACGTCGGGCGAATGTCGCACGCCAGCTTTCATCAGGATGGTCAGCCCGTCGCCCCGTCAGCACTGGCGCCGGACGCGCAGGTGTGGGTGGTGAATGAAAAGGGGGAAGGCCAAATGGTTGACTGTCCGCAGCCGAGAACCCTCTCGCGCAAGGACATTCACAGCATCATCGCGGACTATCGTCAGGCGGCACTGAATGCCGTTCAGGCCGGGTTTGACGGCGTGGAGGTTCACGGCGGAAACGGCTATCTGATCGACCAGTTTCTTCGTCAAACCTCCAACAAACGCACGGACGAGTACGGCGGCACGCTGGCGAACCGGATCCGCTTTGCTCAGGAGGTGCTAAGCGCCATTGCCGAGGCCATTGGCCGCGAGCGTACGGGCATTCGCCTTTCCCCGTTTATTACCCAGCGCGGGATGAACGATCCGCAGGTGACGGAAGCCATACTCGCTCTCGCGGCCTGGTGTGAACAAGAAGGGATTGCGTTCATCCACCTGGCGGAAGCCGACTGGGACGATGCGCCGCAGGTGCCTGAGCCGTTCCGACAATCGCTACGCGAGACATTTAGCGGAACCCTTATCGTCGCGGGGAACTATGACCTTGAAAAAGCGGAAAAGATCCTCGCTGCCGGCTATGCCGATTTGATTGCCTTCGGACGGCCGTTTATTGCCAACCCGGATTTACCCCACCGGCTGGCGCACCAGCTGCCTCTGGCTCAGGTGCGCGATCCCGCCACGCTGTTTGGCGGCACCGCGACGGGATATACCGATTACCCCATTTACACCCTGCAGGAGAAAACGTTATGACCCGTAAAACCTTAATTATCGGTGGCGCTTCCGGCATCGGTTTCGCCGTGGGCAGCCTGCTTGCCGGGCGCGGCGAGGAGATTATTCTCGCGGGCCGCGACGGCGCGAAGCTGGACGCTGCGCGGCAACGGCTGAGCGCCCACGCCGCGTCTGTTCATACCCTCGTGCTGGATATCAGCCGTGAGGCAGAGCTTGTCGCACTCGGTGAAACGCTGGGTGAGGTCAATAATATCGTCGTTACGGCGGGTTCACAGGCACCGGGAGGGCTTCTTTCCGGGCTGGATCTCCGCGCGGCAAGGCTGGCTTTTGATACAAAATTCTGGGGAAGCATCAATGTCGCCCGCTATCTCTGCGGGAACATCGCCCCCGGCGGTACGCTGACGTTCACCAGCGGGTTCGTGGCGCGTCGCACCGTGGCGGGCGCCATTGTTAAAACGACGATGAATGCCGCCATCGAGGCCGCGACAAAAGTGCTGGCGAAAGAGCTTTCACCGCTGCGCGTCAACGTCGTGAGTCCGGGGCTGACCGACACGGAAGCGTATGCGGGCATGGACGCCGCCGCGCGGGAAAAAATGCTCGCTGGCGCGGCGGAAACCCTGCCAGCCAAAGCCTGGGGAAGGGCGGAGGACGTGGCGCAAGGATATCTTTTCGCCATTGATAATCCCTTTGTCACCGGGTCGGTCATTGATATTGAAGGCGGGGCGTTAATTAACTGACCCTCTCTGATTTGAACCGCAGGAAATCGACTGCGGGTAATGTAATACTCTATTGAGAGATATCATGAAATATACGACGTATTTTCATTCGGCTGTAGCGGTGATTATTTTTGCAGGTCTGTCGGGCAATGCGATTTCCGCGCAGGGGGAATGGCTTCAGCCGAAACAGCTTATAGTGGACAACAGCCTGCCGCAGGCGCAATTAAAGGCGAGTGAAGCCGTTGCCAGAGAATATGCCTCGTTCTGGAACACGGGTAATGAAAACCTGGCGCGTGATGCCCTGGCGGCAGGTTTTATTGATAAAACGCCTCCGGAAGGGCGTAAGCAGGGGCCGGAAGGCGCTATTTTAGCGTCCCGCGCGTTTCGCGCGGCCGTGCCTGATTTGCGCTGTGACGTTGAGCAAATGATTATTTCAGGCGATCGCGTGGTTTCGCATTTACATTTTCACGGCACGTTCACCGGAACATTTGGCAAGCTGAAAGGACAGGGGCAGAAAATAGATTTTATCGCCACGGATATTTATGAGATTGGTGACGGTAAAATTGTGGCTAACTGGCATATTGAGGACAACCTGACGCTGATGAAACAGCTGGGCGCGCTGTAAATTCATCACTCCGGGGCGGCCCGGAGTGATGCAAAAATCCTATAAGCCAAGATCGCTCAGCGAAGGGTGATCGTCCGGACGTCTGCCCAGCGGCCAGTGGAACAGACGCTCAGAGGCTTTGATTGGCATATCGTTTACGCAGGCAAAGCGGCGCTTCATCAGTCCGTCCGGCTCAAACTCCCAGTTTTCATTGCCGTAAGAGCGGAACCAGTTGCCGGAATCATCATGCCATTCATAGGCATAGCGCACCGCGATCCGGTTCTCCGTAAATGCCCAGAGCTCTTTAATCAGACGATAGTCCAGCTCTTTTTTCCATTTCCGCTCCAGAAACGCCTGGGCTTCTTCACGGTTGGTGGCGAACTCTGCGCGGTTACGCCATTGGGTATCCAGCGTATAGGCAAGCGCAACTTTCGCCGGGTCGCGGCTGTTCCAGCCATCTTCTGCCAGTCTGACTTTTTCGATGGCGCTTTCACGAGTGAAGGGCGGTAAAGGAGGACGTGTGTTCATGGCGATTACCTCAGTGTTATATTATGTAGACAGGTCTGTCTACTTGCGGTAATCTATGCCTGTAAAATAACGCTGTCAACATTATTTTAGAGGCTACCCAAAAGTGAAAACAGAACCCGCAGACAACGATACTAAAATCAGCGTCAGAGATAAGATATTACTCACGGCGCACGATCTGTTTTATTCCACGGGCTTCAGGGCGACGGGGGTGGATACGCTGATTAAAGCGTCTAAAGTGACCAAGGTGACGTTCTATCGCCATTTCCCGAGTAAAAGCTTGCTTATTCTTGCCTATTTGAACTACCGGCATGAAATATGGATTAACTGGTTTGAGACCACGCTGCGTCGACATCTCGATCAAGGCGAAATACCTGCTGATGCGATATCCGCAACGCTTTACGAATGGTTTATTTCGCCCGAGTTCCACGGCTGCGCGTTTATTAACGCCAGCGCAGAGGCGAAATCGGAAGATATTGAAAACGAAATAAAAGAGATATGCCGCAGTCATAAATCAGAAACAAAGAAAATTATTGCCTTGCTGACGAAGAGTGCTGATGAGCGCGTCGTCAATGAAATCATGCTGCTCATTGACGGCGCAATTATTCATGCACAGATGGGTATGGATTCAGAAACGGTAAGACATGCGTTAAAAAAGGGCCTGGAGAAACTGTCCGATCGGTGATATTCCCCGGTGCTTAATCAACTCTCGCACCGAGCCGATTAAGCACCCGCGTTACACTGTGGGAATGGTGCCGCCATCAATCACAAATTCAGTACCGGTGATACTCGCAGCATGCGATGAAGCGAGGAAGACGATGAGGTTGGCCACCTCTATCGGTCTGGCAGGGCGTCCGAGCGGTATTCCACCTAGCGCCTTCATAATGATCTGCTTGCCGCCTTCGTAGTCTGTACCTGCCTGCTTTGCCAGCCTCTCCGCCAGTGCAACCGCCGCTTCAGTTTCGATCCAGCCGGGTGCAACGCGCACCACCCGAACGCCCTTCGGTGAGACTTCCTTTGAAAGGCTTTTACTGTAGGTTGAGAGGGCTGCTTTAGCCGCCGCATAACCCGTTGTTGATTCCGGTAACGGCAGCTCGCGCTGAATAGACGTCACGTGAATAATCACCCCATTTCCCTGCGCGAGCATTCCGGGAAGCAGGGCGCGATCTAAGCGTACTGCAGGCAACAAATTAAGATTGAGCTCCTGCTGCCACTCTTCTTCGCCAAGCGCAGCAAAACCGCCACCGGGTGAGGTTGAACCGCCCGCAACATGGATAATCACGTCGACGCCTCCCATCTGCTCCTGAACCGCAGATGCGACAGCGGCACATCCAGCGACCGTCGTAAGGTCAGCGGCGACGAAAGTATCTGCGACATCTACGTCCGGCTCGTGGCGCGCAGTGGTGAATACCGTTGCACCGAGCTGTTTTAAAAGTCCGACGACCGCTTTTCCGAGCCCTTTCGTGCCAGCGGTAACAAGCACGCGTTTGCCTTTAAAATCAATATCTAATGACATGACCTTGCACTCCCGTTATTTACAGTACAGGTATATTCAACATAGACTGAGAAATTGACAAGTACGCACGAAAAAGTGAGCTACTGAATTATGAGTAAGTTATATAGTCCGGAATCTGCCGCGAGCGGCGTGGAGCAAGTGTTACGGCTGCTGGAAGGCCGCTGGAAATTAATTATTCTTTTTCATCTTTTCGACGGAAAAGTGCAGCGCTACTCAGATTTCGAAAAACTGATCCCCGGTATTTCCCAGAAGATGCTGGCGCAGCAGCTCAGGCAACTTGAATCCGATGGTATCGTTTCGCGGATGGTCTACCCGCAAGTGCCACCGAAAGTGGAGTATCGCCTCACCGATTGGGGGCAGGCATTATGTCCGGCGCTTGATGCCATGCTGAAATGGGCAGAAAAGCGCGAGGCTTACGCAAGCCAGTAAACCCGGCGGCCAGCACGCTGCAATGGGATAGCGTGCCCGTATCCATTCATGCAAAGGAAACGAAAAATGAGAACACAGAAGCGATGCCTCGGCTGCGTGGCTATTGTGGTTGATGACTACGATCGCGCCATTGAATACTACACCGACAAGCTAGGGTTTACCCTCGTAGAGGATACGCCTCAACCGGGTAAACGCTGGGTGGTCGTCTCACCCAACCCGGAAAGTGACTGCAATATTTTGCTGGCTCGCGCTTCTAACGAGAGGCAGGAAAGCTTTATCGGCAATCAATGCGGCGGCAGAGTTTTCCTCTTCCTCCAGACGGACGATTTTTGGCGCGATTACCGTGCCATGAAAGACAAAGGCGTTCATTTCTGTGAAGAGCCTCGTGAGGAAGAGTACGGTACGGTAGTGGTGTTTGAAGATATTTACGGCAACCGCTGGGATCTCTACCAAAATGCCCAACACGGGTGATTACCAGGGAGACTTTCCATGACGCTTCGAATTCGACAGGCCACCCGTGCCGATGCCGCGCTATTAAGCGAGCTGGGATACCGAATCTATCCCGCCCATTTTCAGCATCTGTGGGTGTCAGACGCAGAGATGAAGGATTTTCTGGACGGCGAGTACGCGCTTTCCGTACTTGAACAGAGCCTGAAAGATAACGCTGTTTCCTGGTATGTTGCCGAGACCGTTCGGCCAGTGGGATTTATGAAAGTGACCTGGGAAGCCCTTCTCCCGGAAACGGACATGAAGGGCGTTCTCCTCAACAAGCTCTACCTCGATCCCGCCGAGACCGGCAAGAACTATGGCCAGGTGATGTTCAACAGCATCACCGACATGGCCCGGAGCAGGGCGAAAGACTATCTCTGGCTGGAAGTGCTTGAGCAGAACGCGGGAGCGTACCGGTTCTACCAGAAGCAGGGCATGCTCTGCGTTAAGAACGTCCTTTTCGAAACCGCTTCACAGCAGAGCATTCTCAGAATTATGGGGATGTCTCTTTAGGGCGAGAGCTCTCGTCGCGCTGTGCCAGCGATAGCGCGCTGGCGCTGGCGGGATCGAACAGCGAGAGGCTCTCAATCTGATTGAGTAAAATCACCTTCCGGAATGACATGGCGCTGCGGGGCTCGGAGTCGAGCGTGATGTCATGCTCCGCATACCACTTGCTGTAGTTATTCTCGATGCGAAAGTTCATCGTCTTCGCATCTCTGTACCCGCTTAACATCGGGATCAGCACGATATTGGCCGTTTTTTCATATTCCAGCGTCGCGGTGTGGATCATGCCGACGTAAATCCGCCTCGACCGCAGCGTGACCTGCGCCAGTTCCCCTTGCTCCATACACTGATACAGCAGCTGTTCAATACCGCTCGACTGCGCCAGACGTTTGTAGAGCTTTTTCCGGCTTTCGCCGTCCAGCCTGGCGCTGCCTGCCCAGTTAGAGCGGTAGAGGCAAAACAGGATGGCAAACGCCAGCATCACGACCACCGGCGCCTGAATGCCTAAAAAGCTCCAGTTCATAAAGTCGATTTGCCAGTCGGTATATTTCGGCGAGGCAAAGTGAAAAGCGTTGTTGGCTGCAGAAAGAGCGAGCAGGAGCAGCCAGAGCAGACCGGTGGCAATCACGCCCTGCAGAACGAAAATACAGCCGTACAGCGCCACAAGAAAATAGACGTCCCAGCCAAAGGAGCGCTTGATTTTAAAGCGTGTCGACAGGTCGCGGCTGGTGTACCAGTACCCGCATACCATCAGCACCATAAATATCGCCGTTCCCATATCAGGCCCTCTTCAGCATGTTGACGTGACGCAGAAAATCCTGCCGTACCTCGTTGCTTTTGTAGTTCACCGAGGCGTTCCCGTCCTGGTCGATAATGATGCGATCGCCATCTTCGACGGCTTCTATGATTTCCTGCTGGCTCATCACCTGCAGTAAGGATTCCGGGCTGGAGAAAAGGGAGAGAAAGAAACGTTTCATGCGGGCATCCTTATGAATAAAAAGGATAAGCCTGGAAGAAGACCGGTGAGTTTGCCTTAAGGATATCCTGAAAGTTAAAGCCGGGTGGCGGCTACGCCTTACCCGGGCTACAAAACCCACTCTTTTGCCTATCTATAAGTCATTGACATATATCTAAAATAAAAAATAAATCACCACAAACTTGGACAAATAACGTTAATTGTGTAAGTTTTAAGTATGCGATTACGCCACGTTGTTTACAGCCAGGATGTGACCCATGAGCACTTTGCCCTCTGTCGTGAGTCGGTTTGTTGAGTACTACGCCGCACTGGATAGCCAGCCGCCGTCCGCGCTGGTGGGGCTTTACCATTCGAATGCCACGCTTATCGATCCGTTTGGCGAGCATGACGGGATTTTCGCGCTTCAGCGCTATTTCACCCATCTGCTGGCCAACGTCGACCATTGCCGTTTTACCATCGATACGCCGCTGTGCAGCGGGAACCGGTTTGCTGTGACCTGGGTAATGCACTGGTCGCATCCGCGCATTGCCGGGGGAGAGCCGCTCGAACTGCCGGGGTGTTCGGTGGTGGATACGCAAAACGATCTCATCACGCACCAGCGCGACTACTACGATGCGGGAGAGATGATCTACGAACACCTTCCTCTGCTGGGCTGGGCGGTACGCGGCGTGAAGCGGAGGGTCAAATCATGAAAACGGTGCTGATCACCGGAGCAAGCTCGGGCATTGGCGCCGGGCTGGCGAAATCCTTTGCCGCAGACGGCTACCACGTGATTGCCTGCGGACGCGATACGGCGCGCCTCGAAGCGCTGCATCAGACCTGCCCCAATCTCACCGTTCGCCTGTTCGATATGACAGACAGGGATGCCTGTCGCCAGGCGCTGACCGGCAGCTACGCCGATCTGATTATTCTCTGCGCCGGTACCTGCGAATATCTGGATGGAGGCGTGGTGGATGCGGCGCTGGTGGAGCGGGTTATGGCGACAAATTTCCTCGGCCCGGTGAACTGTCTTGACGCGCTGCAGCCCCAGCTGACGGCTGGCAACCGCGTGGTGCTGGTGAGTTCCATGGCCCACTGGCTGCCTTTCCCACGGGCAGAGGCCTACGGCGCGTCCAAAGCGGCCCTGAGCTGGTTTGCCGAGAGTTTGCGCCTGGACTGGGAGCCAAAAGGAATTGCCGTCACGGTGGTCTCGCCGGGCTTTGTTGATACGCCGCTGACGCGCAAAAACGACTTTGCCATGCCGGGCAGGGTGAGCGTCGACGAGGCGGTCAAGGCGATCCGTACCGGGCTGGCGGCAGGGAAAATGCATATCGCGTTTCCTGACGGGTTCGGCTTTATTTTGCGGTTGCTCTCCGGGCTGCCTGCGTTTCTTCAGCGCGCGCTGCTGCGCAGGATGGTGCGTTCATGAACATTGCGATTATCGGCAGCGGCATCGCCGGGCTGACCTGCGCCTGGCGCCTGGCTGGGCACCATCAGGTGACCCTGTTTGAAGCGGGCGCCACGCCCGGCGGCCATACCGCAACGGTTGACGTCTCAACGCCACAGGGTACCTACGCGATCGATACCGGGTTTATCGTTTACAACGATCGCACCTATCCGCGCTTTATGGGCCTGCTCAGCGAGCTGGGCATCAGCGGGCAAAAAACGCAGATGAGCTTTTCGGTGCACAACCCGGCGACGGGGCTGGAGTACAACGGACACACCCTGACGTCGCTGTTTGCCCAGCGCCGAAACCTTGTGAATCCGGCATTCTGGCGGCTGCTCGGGGAGATCGTCCGCTTCAATCGTCTGGCGAAACAGGCGCTGGACGGGGAGGTGGACCCGAACGCCACGCTGCAAACGTTTCTGGAACAGCACGGCTTCACGCCGTTTTTTGCGCGCCACTACATTCTGCCGATGGGGGCCGCCATCTGGTCCTCGTCGCTGCAGGAGATGAAGCGTTTCCCGCTGCCGCTTTTCTTACGTTTCTTCCAGAACCACGGGCTGCTGGATATCACCCAGCGCCCGCAGTGGTACGTGGTGCCGGGCGGCTCGCGGGAGTATATCCGCGCCATGCTCGACAAGCTGGGCGACCGTCTGAATCTGCATCTCAATTCTCCGGTGCAGCGGGTGAGCCGCCACGAGCACGGGGTTACGCTTCAGCTTGAAAACGGCAGCCATACCTTCGATCGGGTGATTTTTGCCTGCCACTCCGCCAGCGTTCTGGCGATGCTTGATGACCCGACGCCCGCAGAGCGCGAGGTGCTGGGCGATATCGGCTGGCAGCGCAACGAGGTCGTTTTACACAGCGATCCGCGCTGGCTGCCGGAGCGGCGGCGCGCGTGGGCCAGCTGGAACTACCGCCTGAGCGCTCACGAGCAGGCCAGCGCCTGCGTCACCTACAACATGAACATCCTGCAGGGGCTGCCTGCGGGCAGTCCGCTATTCTGCGTTACCCTCAACCCGGACGCGCCGGTGGATGAACGCTTCGTTCTGCAACGCTTTGTCTATGAACATCCGCTGTTTAACCCGCAAAGCTGGCGGGCGCAGGCGCGGCGCGGCGAGATCAACGGTCATAACCGGAGCTGGTACTGCGGTGCCTGGTGGTACAACGGCTTTCATGAAGATGGCGTGCGCAGCGCGCTGGACGTGGTCAATGCGATAGCGGCCGGAGAGGGGAACTGAGATGAACAGCTGCCTCTACCACGGCGTATTACGCCACCGCCGCCTTCAGCCGAAAACCCATGAATTCAGCTACAGCGTCTTTATGGCCTGGCTGGATCTCGATGAACTGCCGCTGCTGCCGTCAGTCGGCGTGCGGCGCAATCGCTTTGCCGGCGCCTCGTTCCACGACGCGGACTATCCGCTCGGCACGCCGCTTAAAGAGAACGTGCTCAGCAGGCTGGAGAGCCTGACCGGGGAACGTCCGGACGGGCGGGTGATGCTCCTGACGCAGCTGCGCTATTTCGGCTTTCATTTCAATCCGGTCAACTTTTACTACTGCTACGACGGGAAGGGAACGCTGCGCTGGGTGCTGGCGGAGGTCCGCAACACGCCGTGGAATGAACGTCATTACTATGCCGTCAACGGACAGGATGCGAAGCCGACGGAAAAAGCGTTTCACGTTTCCCCCTTCAACCCGATGGACATGATCTACCACTGGCGCTTTAACGACCCGGATAACACCCTGCATATGCACATTGAAAATCATCAGGAAGCGAAGGTCTTTGACGCCACGCTGGCGCTGCGCCGGGAGCCTTTGACGCGCCCCGCGCTGCGCTCGCTGTTGCTGCGCATTCCGCTCATGACCCTGAAAACCGTTTTTGCCATTTACTGGCAGGCGCTGCGCCTGTGGCTCAAGCGCGTGCCGCTGTATAACCATCCCGTCAGCAGGAGTGAACGCTCATGACCGATCCCGTCTTTGCGTTAGAACCCGATATTCCGCGCAACGTCCGCATCGCACGATGGCTGCTGTTTCGTCTGTTAAGCGGTATCCGCGGCGGCTCGCTCACGCTGCGTGAAGGGGCGCAGACCTTCCATTTTGGCGAGACATCCTTCGCGCTGCACGCCGACGTGCAGATCCTCACGCCCGGCGTCTACTGGCGCGTGTTAACAGGCGGGAGCCTTGCTGCAGCAGAAGCCTGGATGGACGGCGAATGGGAAACTGCGCACCTTACGCCGCTTCTGGAGCTGCTCGCGCTCAACGGCGAGGTGCTTGGCCGTCTGGAAAACGGGTTCCGTCTGCTCGGCAGGCCGCTGGAGCGGATACGCCACTGGACGCGGCGTAACTCCCGCATGCAGGCGCGCGAAAATATTGCCGCCCATTACGATCTGGGCAATACCTTTTACGCCCATTTTCTGGATCAAGAGCTGCTCTATTCCAGCGCGCTATTTACCGCTGACGAGCAGGATCTGACGGCGGCTCAGCGGGCCAAAATGGCGCGCCTGTGTGACCAGCTGGCGCTAAGCCCGGGTGACCACCTGCTGGAAATTGGCACCGGCTGGGGCGCGATGGCGGAATACGCGGCGCGTCATTACGGCTGTCGGGTGACGACCACCACGCTGTCGCAGGAGCAATATAGCTGGGCGACAGAGCGGATCGCCCGCGCGGGGTTGCAGGATCGCGTTGAGGTACTGCTCTGCGACTATCGCGACCTCACCGGACAGTACGACAAGCTGGTCTCAATTGAGATGATTGAAGCCGTCGGGCAACGCTATCTGCCCACGTTTTTCCGCACCTGCCAGGCGCGGCTGCGCCCCGGAGGACGGATGGCGATTCAGGCCATTACCATTCAGGACCAGCGCTATCGCGACTACAGCAAAAGCGTCGATTTTATCCAGCGCTACATTTTTCCCGGCGGCTTCCTGCCGAGCATCACCGCGATGAACGAGCTGATGACGCGCCACACCGATTTCGTGGTGCGCAATCTTTTCGACATGGGCCCCGACTACGCCCGCACGCTGGCCCACTGGCGGCAGCGGTTTGTCCATGCCTGGCAGGAGATCGAAAAGCTCGGCTTCGATGAACGGTTCCGCCGCATGTGGCTGTACTACTTTGGCTACTGCGAAGCCGGGTTTAACGCTCGCACCATCAGTGTGGTGCAGCTGACCGCCGAGCGCGTATGAGACGTTACCTTCAGGTCTTCCTGCTCGCCGTCGCGTTCGATCTCTACTGGGCGCTGGTGGTGCTCTTTCGCGAACAGGGCCTGATTATCTGGCTTGCGCTGGCGATCCTGGCGTGCCTGCTCTTGCCGCCTGCTTACCGTTTTTACGCCATTGGGCTGGCCGCGGCGGGCAGTTTGCTGGATGCACTCTGGGCCCTGACCGGGCTGATTGCCTTTACGGGCGAGTCCCTGATGCCGTTATGGATGGTGGCACTATGGCTGATGTTCGCCACGGTCTGGACGCAGCTGACGCGCACCACCACGCTACCCGGCTGGCTGCTGACCCTGCTGGCCGCCGTGGGCGGGCCGGTGGCCTACCTGTTCGGCGAGCGGCTGGGGGGCATCACGTTTCTGGAGCCGACCTTTATCGTCGTGAGCTGGATGGCGCCGGGCTGGCTGGTACTGATGCTGTTTTTCCACCTGCTGATGGGGAGACAAAAATGAGATCTGTGGTTTTGCTGCTTTGGCTGACGCTGATTGTTCCTGTCGCCCAGGCCGCCGACTGGCTTGCCTGGCGGAAGGTGGGTGACGCCACGCTCACCTGGGGACCTTTCACCGTCTACACCTCCCAGCTGCGCACCCCGGACGGCCGTTACAGCCGGGACCAGGATCAGGCGCTCATTATTACCTATGCGCGCGACATCGATCGCGATGAACTGGTTGAGGCGACCCGCGACCAGTGGCAGGCGCAGGGGATACTGGCCCAGGAACCGCAAAGCGAAGCCTGGCTGCGGATGCTCCAGTCCCTTTGGCCGGATGTCCGCCCGGGCTCACAGCTGGCGTTTGTTCTCAACGAAAAGCAGGGGCAGTTCTGGTATCGCGCGTCAGCGGCGCAAACATCCTTTATTCCACTCGGACCGCGCCAGTCGGAAGCGTTCAGCACCCGTTTTCTGGCCATCTGGCTCGATCCCCGCACGCAATATCCTGAGCTGCGTCAGCAGTTAATCGGAGGCCAAAAATGAAACGTATCCTGATGATGGCGCTGGCATTCACAATGCTGCTGGCGGGCTGTAGCACTGAGGTGGCCGAGTATCGCCAGCAGCAGCCGCGGCTTGATATCTTTCACTACTTCCAGGGCAAAACCGAAGCGTGGGGGATGGTGCAGGATCGCAGCGGCAAGCAGATCCGCCGTTTCCACGTTGAGATTGCCGGAGACGTTATCGGCGATACGCTGACGCTCAACGAGCACTTCGTCTACGACGATGGCGAGAAGCAGCAGCGGGTCTGGCACATCCGGCGCGTGGGGAACGACCGCTACGAGGGAACGGCAGGGGATATTGAAGGGGTTGCCACGGGGCAGGCTGCAGGCAACGCCTTTAACTGGCATTACAGCATGAACGTGAAGGCCAACGGCAGCACCTGGCTACTGAACTTCGACGACTGGATGTATTTGCAGGATGAGACGCATCTGTTTAACAAAACCGAGATGAAGAAGCTGGGCGTCACCGTCGCCACGGTGACGCTTTTCTTTACAAAGTCGCAGGGAACGTAAAGTGACCGGAATGACCATCACTGCGGTATGTTCCCCTCACCCTAACCCTCTCCCCGAAGGGGCGAGGGGATGTCCGTGCTCGCTGAGCGGGCTTTACTGCCCGAGTAAATGAAAACAAGCGCAATCCCCAGGCAGACAATTGCCCCCAGACGGCTCGGTGAAAACGGAATGGCGGGATTGCCCAGCCAGCCAAAGTTATCAATCAACATACTCATGGCGAGCTGGCCGAATATCACCGCCACCGTGGCGACGGCGGTGCCGATGCGCTGCACCGCCACGACCATGATCACAATGTAAGGCACGCCGAACATCGCCCCGAGGAGCTGCCATTTCGGCACGTCCAGCAGCGTGACCGCCTGCTTCGGTTCAAAGAAGAAAATGAGCAGGGCGGTTACCAGCGCGCCGACGGAAAACGTCAGAAACGCGCTTTTAAATACCCCGACATTGCTGCCGAGCTGCCCGTTAATCGCGGCCTGAATGCTCAGCGTTGCGCCGCCGCAGACGGCCAGAAGAATCATTATCAGCGTCATATCATCACCCCTGCGCGACCAGAACCAGTGCCGCAATAATAAAAACCAGCGCCACGATACGTTTTGCGTTTATCTTCCTGTGCGGCGTACCCAGCAGGCCAAAGTGGTCAATGATCAGGCTTTTAAAAACCTGACCAGCCAGAATGCCAATCATCGTCAGAGCGATGCCGATGGTCGGCGTGGCGATCGTCAGAATGACCACGTAAACAGGGCCAAGCACGCCGCCGAGCAGCTGCCAGCCGGGCTGGGCGAAAAACGACGGGCTGTTACGCGGGCTGAAAAACAGCATCAGCAGAAACGTCAGCGCGGCGCCGACGCCAAAAATGCTGAACGTCGCCCATAAATCGCCCACTTCTCCCCCTAATGGCCCCAGTAGCCCCGCCTCGACGGAGAGGCCCATCCCGCCGGCAATCACCAGTAAAATCAAAACAAACTGCATTACGCTTCCTCCGTTTTCAGGAGAAGAAGATTACGTCGGTAGACCCGTGAGAAAAATGCCATAATGCAGGAAACACCTTTGCAGGAAATGCATTAATGTCAGATGCCGGAAGCATGAACCTTCGCTCACTGCTGCTGTTTATTGCCGTCTATGAAACGCAGAACTTTTCCGTCGTCGCGCGACGAGAGGGAATATCCGCCTCGCAGGTGTCGCGCATTGTTCATCAGCTTGAGGACGCGCTCGGCCAGCAGCTGTTCTATCGCAATACCCGTGCGGTGATCCCCACGGAAAGCGGGCATTTGTTTATCCGCTATGCCCGGGCGATGGTCGATAACTTCGAAGAGGCGCGTCGTGAGCTGGATGAACGTTCGACCGAACCCTCCGGCACGGTCCGCATAAATGGGCCGGTATTTTTTGGACAAAGACACGTTGCGCCCGGACTGGCAGGTCTGGCCGAGCGTTATCCACGGTTAACCATAGAGCTGACGCTGACCGATGACTTTATCGACCCGCACCGGGATGCCGCCGATCTCATCTTCCGCATCGGCACGCTGACGGATTCGACGTTCCACGCCCGTGTTTTTGGGCAGCAGCGCTACCACCTCGCCGCGTCGCCCGCGTATCTGCGTCAACACGGCGTCCCGACCGATCCGGCCGAGCTGAGCCAGCACAAATGTCTGGTCTATCGCGGTTCGTCCGGGCCTAACCGCTGGCTCGTACGTCGCAAAGGGGAGAATTGGGTGCATTATCCCGTCGCGCCGCTAATGACGTCCAATAATGCGGAGTCGCTGCTCATTGCCGCGCTGGGTGGGATGGGGATCGTCCTGTTTCCGGACTGGCTGATTGGCGACAGGTTGAAGCGGGGGGAGCTGGTCGCCCTTTTGCCGGAAATGGCGTGCGCCATCAACACGGAGCAACTCAATATTGCGGCGATCTATCCTAACGCACGTCATCCGCCCCTGAACGTCAGGGCGGTGATTGATTATTACGTGGCGTTTTTCGGTACGCCGCTCTACTGGCAAACGTAAGGGATTACGCGCCGAGCTCCTTGCGGATAATCTCTGCGCCGGCGCTGAGCGCTTTCAGCTTGCCGTTAGCCACCTGCCGTGAAAGCGGGGCCATGCCGCAGTTGGTTGACGGGTAAAGCTTGTCGGCATCGACGAACTGCAGCGCTTTACGCAGCGTATCGGCGACTTCCTCCGGCGTTTCAACGGCGTTGGTTGCCACATCAATCGCGCCGACCATCACCTTTTTACCGCGGATCAGCTCCAGCAGATCCATCGGCACGCGGGAGTTGTGGCACTCCAGGGAGATAATGTCGATATTAGAGGTCTGCAGCTTAGGGAAGGCCTCTTCGTACTGGCGCCACTCTGAGCCGAGCGTCTTTTTCCAGTCGGTATTGGCTTTGATGCCGTAGCCGTAGCAGATGTGTACCGCGGTTTCGCACTTCAGCCCTTCAATGGCGCGCTCCAGCGCGGCGATACCCCAGTCGTTCACCTCGTCAAAAAAGACGTTAAATGCCGGTTCATCAAACTGGATAATATCCACGCCCGCGGCCTCTAACTCACGCGCTTCCTGATTGAGGATTTTGGCGAATTCCCAGGCCAGCTTTTCGCGGCTTTTATAGTGCGCGTCGTAAAGGGTGTCGATCATGGTCATCGGCCCGGGCAGGGCCCATTTGATCGGCTTGTCCGTGAGCTGACGCAGGTACTTCGCATCGTCCACGAATACCGGCTTCTGACGCGCAACGGCTGAAACCACGGTCGGCACGCTGGCGTCGTAGCGGTTACGAATGCGCACCGTCTGGCGATTTTCAAAATCCACGCCGCTCAGGTGTTCAATAAAGGTGGTGACGAAGTGCTGGCGGGTCTGTTCTCCGTCGCTGACGATATCGATACCCGCGCGGATCTGCTCATCCAGAGACAGGCGCAGCGCGTCCTGTTTACCCGCCAGGAGTTCCTGATCCTGTAATTTCCAGGGTGACCACAGCGTTTCAGGTTGTGCAAGCCAGGTCGGCTTAGGCAGGCTGCCAGCCGTAGAAGTCGGGAGCAATGTTTTCATAATAAAAGACCTTTTTTGATGAATTAAAGCGTGTAGTTATCAGACCACTGCTCAAGAATGTGTTGGTAAGGCTTAATAAAGTACGCTTCGGTAAAGCGACCCTGTTCAATCGCCAGTCGGCTACGCTCTTCCCGGTCATAAACAATTTTGGTTAAGGAGTGATCCTGCTGGTTCAGATCCGGTCGGTAGCACAGTCCCGCCGCCGAGTTTGCGTTATAAATTTCCGGGCGATAGATTTTCTGGAACGTCTCCATCGTGCTGATGGTGGCAATCAGCTCCAGATCGGTGTAGTCACTCAGCAAATCCCCTGTAAAAAAGAACGCGAAAGGCGCCACGCTGTTTTCCGGCATGAAATAGCGAACCTGCAGCCCCATCTTCGCGAAGTACTGTTCCGTCAGCGACTCGCCATCCGGCTGATACTCAACGCCCAGCACAGGGTGCTGGTTACCGTTGCGGCGATAGGTGTCTTTGCTGGAGACGCTCAGGCAGATCACCGGACCCTTGCTGAAGTTCTCTTTGTATTCCGGCGAATTGACAAAGTGGCGGAAAATATTGCCGTGCAGTTCGCCAAACTTTTCCGGAATGCTGAAGTGCTGCTGGTTCTTGTTGTGTTCCAGCAGGCGCACGCTGAAATCATAATCCCGCACGTAAGAAGAGAAGTTATTCCCGACGATGCCAGGGATACGCAGGTTATTTTTTTTGTCGACAATCGTGGTTTGCAATATCTCAATGGCCGGGAACGGTTTTTCCGCGCCAATGTTCAAGTCGACAGAGATGATTTCCAGCTCAACCGCGTAGCGATCGGCGTTTGGGTTATCCCAGCGCGCCAGGGCGTTAAAGCGGTTGTTGATCATCACCAGCGTATTGCGCAGGTTTTCCTGACGTTTTTCCCCGCGCGCCAGGTTCGCAAAGTTGGTGGTCGTACGCGTATTTTCTGACGGGTTGTAATTCTCATCGAAGCAACTGCGCTTAAGGGTATATGTGAAAGCTTTGCTCATTGTGGTTATGCATCCTAAGTTCATGTTGCTAAGAAGTTACCGATGCATAATTTATGCCTGAGCCCGCGGCGCAGGGGAAGTGACTTAATTTCAATGCAACATGAGCGAAGTTCATGAACAGTGTTGCGCGCACATGCTGGGATAGGAAGAGTAAGGGGCATCGCGCCCCTTAGCGTTATGCTGTAGGACGTTCGTTCCAGGCGTCACTGTGCATCATGTTGCCGTCGACAATGCGCCAGGTGATTTTTTCGTACTGGAGACTTACGCTTTCAACATGGTTCATTTTATTGTTGGCAGCGATCTTCACGTTCGGCACGCTGCAGTTAACACCCGTAACCTTTACGTTCTCCATCAAGACGGTGTAATAACAGACTTCCTGTCCGGCATCATTGATATGATAGAACTTGATTTCAGCGCTTTTAAGCGCCTGACCGGTAGAGGCTGCTTTATAGAGATACGGCGTGGAGCTATCAACTTCCTTTTCAATCCGCATGGATGAGTGTTGACGCGTGCCGGTGATCTTGCCGTTAGCGCTGTCTACCGGTAGGTTAAGGCCATGACTCAGCCCTATGATTTCAATGCTACCTTCACGGTCCTGAACATCAACGGAACCTTTAATATCTGCTCCACCATCGTCTTTTAGCCACATGTAGGGAGGAATTGGCATTCTTTATTTCCTTATTTTCTTGAGTAGCAGTGTTGTTAAGCGATAAATAACCGTGGCGAGGGTCAGTACGATTAAAATATCGATATTGGTATATGTGTCATATATTGTTTCAGCATTCACGTCGCCATAAATAAAATCACATATAGATGAGGCCACATCATGATCAAGATAGCGTTCAGCGGGTCCCAATATGCGGCCTACTATAATGCTGATGCATAGAAACCAAACCGTTTTGAATAGCCTGATGCCCCATTTACGGACAAGTGTTGGTGTAGCCACTTTCAATCACCTCAACCCAGCCGCGTGCCATCAGTGAACGCATACAGGGAACCTGAATAAGTTCCGTACTCATCAGAGCATTGCGGATCAATGCGTAATCAGAATCATGGGCAATCGTGATACATCCCTCAGATAGCGTACCCGGATGCAGCCGAAACAAACCCCGATAGACGTTATCAATCCAGGTGCCATCATCGATACCCCAGTCATCCTTGTATAAAGCAAACCACTCATCGCGGCCAAATTCTGCCCCGGATCTAACCTTGTTCCACCGATCCTGAACCTTCGCTTTTAAACCTGAAAAGAAACCTCCAGTCCCTCTGTCAACAATCCAGTATTTCCCAGGGGGAATTGGACCTGAGCCTTTAACAGCACCACATAATCCATTGTTTCTGTAAATTCCCTGCCCGGAATGGGCCATAAACACACCAACGCCGTGCAGGTTAAAAGGCGCATAGTCAGCATCGTTAAGCAGCATTGTTCCTTTTAAGGCCATATTTTCTCCTTACTCTTTTAATAAGAGAAAAGCAGCCTACGCCTGAAGCCGGTACAGATATTCAACTCACATCATATTTATGAGTTGCTGATTTTTTTTAAGAAAATGACCTGACAATTTTTAATCACTCTTGCGGCTGTAACGTTAGTAAACGCTGAATAAATAATAAACAAAGCTCAGGCGACAAAGCGCCATGCCTACTTCTCTGGCACACGCTCCGCAATTCCCGCTATAATCCCCAAAATTTCCAACCGGTTTAGAAACGATCATGACAAAACTCACCTTACAAGAGCAGATGCTGAAAGCGGGCCTGGTCAGCAGCAAAAAAGCGGCAAAAGTGCAGCGCACGGCAAAGAAATCACGCGTTCAGGCGCGTGAGGCCCGGGAAGCGGTAGAAGAGAACAAGAAAGCGCAGATCGAGCGCGACAAGCTGCTGAGCGAACAGCAGAAGCAGGCCGTGCTGGCGAAAGAGTTTAAGGCACAGGTGAAGCAGCTGATTGAGATGAACCGCATCACCGTGGCGAAAGGTAACATCACCTTTAACTTCACCGACGGCAATCTGATCAAAAAAATCGAGGTCGACAAGCAAACCCAGGCTCAGCTGATTAACGGCCGTCTGGCGATTGCCCGTCTGGTCATCAACGCCAGCGGCGACTGTGAATACGCGATTATTCCGGCGGTGGTGGCCGATAAAATTGCCCAGCGCGATGCCGACAGCATCGTGTTAAACAGCGCGCTAAGTCAGGAAGAGCAGGACGAAGACGATCCGTACGCGGACTTCAAAATCCCTGACGATTTGATGTGGTAAACCGCCTTCAGAACGGGGCGGCGTGACGGGCGTTAACCGGCTCTCCGCTCACGGGATGAATAAAATTCAGTTCGCTTGCATGCAGCATCAGCCGGGGCGTTTTCTCAGCCCCCGGCGCTTCAAGACCGCCATACAGATCGCAGCCCAGAATCGGGTGCCCCAGCTGCTGACAGTGAATACGCAGCTGATGGGTTCGCCCGGTCTCCGGCGTAAGTATCACCCGCGTTAACGGCAGTCCCGTACCCTGATAAAACCGTTCCACCACCCGATAGCGGGAGCGGGCGGGTTTTCCGTTGATGGCGCAAATCGACATCAGCGGGAACAGCGCCGGGTCTTTGGCAATTGGCGCGTCTATTATTCCCTCGTCGTTTTCCACATGGCCGCAAAGCAGGGCGCTGTAGACCTTCTCCACGCTGCGCTGGCTGAACTGCTGGCACAGCGCCGCGTTGATGGCCTTATTGCGCGCAACCACCATCAGCCCGGACGTGCCGAAATCCAGACGGTGTACCAGCGTGCAGCCGGGGAACGTCTGGACCAGACGATAATGGACAGAATCAAGGTTTTGCGGGTTTTTGCCCGAGAGGCTGAGCAGACCGGAAGGCTTATCGATCAGCAGCAGATGTTCATCCTGCCAGAGGATCTGAATGTCGTCGTGACACGGTGGGGCTATAAAAGAATCAATAATCGCAGACATCAGGCCGCCCGGCTGGAGAGTGGGAGCGGATGATAACGAAATGCGGGGGAAAAGAAAAACCCTCCCACCAGGCGGTGAGAGGGCAAAATCTTAGGCTGCTACCAGGCTGTCGATGGCGGCTTTCGCATCGGTCTGCGCTTTGGTCGCCACTTCCGGACCGTAAGCGATACCTTCAGCGAACACGAAGTTCACGTCGGTGATGCCGATGAAGCCCAGGAACAGGCTCAGGTACGGTGCAACCAGGTCGGTTGGGGTGTCTTTATGGATACCGCCACGGCTGGTCAGTACGATCGCACGTTTACCTTTCACCAGACCTTCAGGGCCGTTCTCGGTGTAACGGAAGGTTACGCCAGCGCGCGCCACCAGGTCGAAGTAGTTCTTCAGCTGGGTAGGGATGTTGAAGTTGTACATTGGGGCGTTGATGACGATAACGTCGTGCGCCTGCAGCTCGGCAATCAGCTCGTCGGACAGGGCCAGGGCTTCCTGCTGACGTGGAGACAGCGGTGCATCGCTTGGGCGCAGCGCGCCAACCAGCTCGCCGTCCAGCACAGGAATTGGGTTTGCAGCCAGGTCACGCACGGTGATTTCGTCAGCGGAATGCTGTTCACGCCACTGTTCAACGAAGTAATCAGACAGCTGACCAGACTGAGAGTACCCTGCCAGAATACTGGATTTCAAAACTAATACTTTGCTCATGGGTGATTCCTGTTGTTGCATTTGATTGAAGGGGGTTGCCCCGTTGCTTGTTGACACTCTATTCACAATCCTGCCACAGAGATAGCGCAATATATCGAAGCCTATGTTCGAATTTTTTGAATAAGGCGCGAAAGGCGTCGATGTGGTACTCTATAGCAATCATTAAAAAGAGAGTTTATCAGGGCGTGTACTGCCCTTTAACGCTATGACAGAACAACAAAAATTAACCTTCCCGATGCTCCTGCAACAGCTTGATTCTCTGATGCTGCGCGATAAACAGCGCTTTGCCCGCCGTCTGCACGGCGTGAAGAAGGTTAAAAATCCTGATGCACAACAGGCCATTTACCAGGAGATGGCGAAAGAGATTGAACAGGCGGCAGGGAAAGTTGTGCTGCGCGAAGCCGCACGTCCGGCAATTACCTACCCGGAAAACCTGCCCGTCAGCCAGAAAAAACAGGACATCCTTGAGGCCGTCCGCGACCACCAGGTGGTGATTGTTGCGGGGGAAACCGGCTCGGGGAAAACCACCCAGCTGCCGAAAATCTGTATGGAGCTGGGACGCGGGCTAAAAGGGCTGATAGGCCACACCCAGCCGCGTCGACTGGCGGCACGCACCGTGGCGAACCGTATTGCCGAAGAGCTGCAGACGGAGCCGGGCGGCTGCATCGGTTACAAGGTGCGATTCAGCGACCACGTTAGCGATAACACCATGGTCAAGCTGATGACCGACGGTATTCTGCTGGCGGAAATCCAGCAGGATCGCCTGCTGATGCAGTACGACACCATTATCATTGACGAAGCGCACGAGCGCAGCCTGAACATCGACTTCCTGCTCGGCTACCTGAAAGAGCTGCTGCCGCGTCGCCCGGATCTGAAAATCATCATCACCTCCGCGACCATCGACCCTGAGCGCTTCTCAAAGCATTTCAACAATGCGCCGATTATCGAGGTGTCAGGACGCACGTATCCGGTGGAAGTGCGCTATCGCCCGATTGTGGAAGAGGCGGACGATACCGAGCGCGACCAGCTGCAGGCTATCTTCGACGCCGTTGACGAGCTGGGCAACGAAAGCGCGGGCGACATCCTGATCTTCATGAGCGGCGAGCGCGAAATCCGCGATACCGCCGATGCGCTCAGCAAGCGCGACCTGCGCCACACGGAGATCCTGCCGCTTTACGCGCGCCTGTCAAACAGCGAGCAGAACCGCGTGTTCCAGCCGCACGGCGGGCGACGCATCGTTCTGGCGACCAACGTGGCGGAAACCTCGCTGACCGTGCCGGGGATTAAATACGTTATCGACCCGGGCACGGCGCGCATCAGCCGCTACAGCTACCGCACGAAGGTTCAGCGGCTGCCGATTGAGCCGGTCTCCCAGGCGTCCGCGAACCAGCGTAAGGGCCGCTGCGGCCGCGTGTCGGAAGGGATCTGTATTCGTCTCTATTCGGAAGATGATTTCCTGTCGCGTCCGGAGTTTACCGACCCGGAAATTCTCCGCACCAACCTGGCGTCCGTTATCCTGCAGATGACCGCGCTGGGGCTGGGCGACATCGCGGCGTTCCCGTTCGTCGAAGCGCCGGATAAACGCAACATTCAGGACGGCGTGCGTCTGCTGGAAGAGCTCGGCGCCATTACCACCGACGAGCAGGCGACGGTCTACAAGCTAACGCCGCTGGGCCGCCAGCTCAGCCAGCTGCCGGTGGATCCGCGCCTGGCCCGTATGGTGCTGGAAGCGCAAAAGCACGGCTGCGTGCGCGAGGCGATGATCATTACCTCGGCGCTCTCCATTCAGGATCCGCGCGAGCGTCCGATGGACAAGCAGCAGGCGTCTGACGAAAAGCACCGTCGCTTCCACGACAAAGAGTCCGACTTCCTCGCCTTCGTGAACCTGTGGAACTATCTCGGCGAGCAGCAGAAAGCGCTCTCCTCGAACCAGTTCCGCCGCCAGTGCCGCGTGGATTTCCTCAACTACCTGCGCGTGCGCGAGTGGCAGGATATCTACACCCAGCTGCGCCAGGTGGTGAAAGAGCTGGGCATTCCGGTCAACAGCGAGCCTGCGGAGTACCGCGAGATTCATATCGCGCTGCTGACCGGCCTGCTGTCCCACATTGGGATGAAGGACGCCGAAAAGCAGGAATATACCGGCGCGCGCAACGCCCGTTTCTCCATCTTCCCCGGTTCCGGCCTGTTCAAGAAGCCGCCGAAATGGACCATGGTCGCCGAGCTGGTGGAAACCAGCCGCCTGTGGGGGCGCATTGCCGCGCGTATCGATCCGGAATGGGTGGAGCCGGTGGCGCAGCACCTGCTGAAACGCTCGTACAGCGAACCGCACTGGGAGCGCGCGCAGGGCGCGGTGATGGCGACCGAGAAGGTGACCGTTTACGGCCTGCCGGTGGTCGCCGCGCGTAAGGTCAACTACAGCCAGATTGACCCGGCGCTCAGCCGCGAGCTGTTTATCCGTCACGCGCTGGTGGAGGGTGACTGGCAGACGCGCCACGCCTTCTTCCGCGAAAACCTGAAGCTGCGCGCGGAAGTGGAGGAGCTTGAGCACAAGTCCCGCCGCCGCGACATTCTGGTGGACGACGAGGCGCTGTTTGAGTTTTACGACCAGCGCATCAGCCACGATGTTATCTCCGCCCGCCACTTCGACAGCTGGTGGAAGAAGGCCAGCAAAGAGACGCCGGACCTGCTCAACTTTGAAAAGAGCATGCTGATTAAAGAGGGGGCGGAGTCGGTCAGCAAGCTCGACTACCCGAACTTCTGGCATCAGGGCAACCTCAAGCTGCGTCTGACGTATCAGTTTGAACCGGGTGCCGACGCGGACGGCGTGACCGTTCATATTCCGCTGCCGCTGCTAAACCAGGTCGATGAGGGCGGTTTTGAATGGCAAATTCCCGGCCTGCGCCGCGAGCTGGTGATTGCGCTGATCAAATCCCTGCCGAAACCGGTGCGCCGCAACTTTGTGCCTGCGCCAAACTATGCGGAAGCGTTTTTAGGCCGCGTCACGCCGCTGGAGCTGCCGCTGCTGGACGCGCTCGAGCGCGAGTTCCGACGCATGACCGGCACCACCATCGACCGCGAAGACTGGAACTGGGATCAGGTGCCCGATCACCTGAAAATCAGCTTCCGCGTGGTGGATGATAAAAACAAAAAGCTGCTGGAAGGACGTTCGCTGAGCGAGCTGAAAGAGTCGCTGAAAGGGAAAGTTCAGGAGACGCTTTCTGCGGTGGCGGACGACGGTATCGAGCAGAGCGGGCTGCACATCTGGAGCTTTGGTCAGCTTCCGGAAAGCTACGAACAGAAGCGCGGTAACTATAAGGTCAAAGCCTGGCCGGCGCTGGTGGACGAGCGCGACAGCGTGGCGATCAAGCTGTTTGATAATCCGCAGGAACAGCAGCAGATGATGTGGCGCGGGCTGCGTCGCCTGCTGCTGCTCAACATCCCGTCGCCGATCAAGTATCTGCACGAGAAGCTGCCGAACAAGGCTAAGCTCGGGCTGTACTTTAACCCGTACGGCAAGGTGCTGGATCTGATTGACGACTGCATCTCCTGCGGCGTGGACAAGCTGATCCACGAGGCGGGCGGTCCGGTCTGGACGGAAGAGGGCTTTGCTCAGCTTCATGAAAAGGTGCGCGCAGAGCTGAACGACACCGTGGTGGAGATAGCCAAACAGGTCGAGCAGATCCTCACCGCCGTGTTCAATATCAACAAGCGCCTGAAGGGGCGCGTGGATATGACCATGGCGCTGGGGCTGTCGGACGTGAAGGCGCAGATGGCGGGGCTGGTCTATCGCGGCTTCGTCACCGGCAACGGCTTTAAGCGTCTGGGCGATATGCTGCGCTATCTGCAGGCGATTGAAAAACGTCTGGAAAAAATGGCTATCGACCCGCACCGCGATCGCGCGCAGATGCTGAAAGTGGAGAGCGTGCAGCAGGCGTGGCAGCAGTGGCTAAACAAGCTGCCGCCGGCGCGCCGCGACGATGAAGACGTGCAGGCGATCCGCTGGATGATCGAGGAGCTGCGCGTCAGCTTCTTTGCCCAGCAGCTCGGTACGCCGTATCCGATTTCGGATAAACGTATTCTGCAGGCGATGGAGCAGATTTCCGCTTAAAATCCTTGCCCGGTTTTCTCCCTCTCCCTGTGGGAGAGGGTCGGGGTGAGGGCATCAGGCCGCACAATTTTCACCCGTTCACGATTGCCAGCGTAAACCCATCCCATCCCTTAACCCCCACCGTTTGCAGCGCGGTGGCGGTCAGGCGCGGGTTATCCCCAATCATTTCGATAAAACGCCGCACCCCCAGCACGCGCGCGTCGTCGCTTTGCCCGTTAATCACTTCGCCGTCGCGCACCACGTTATCGCCAATGATTATCGTGCCGGGACGTGAATAGTGCAGCGCCCACTCCAGATAGCCGGGATTGTTTGGCTTATCGGCATCAATAAAGATCAGGTCGAACGGCGGAACGTCACCGAAATTCTCCAGTGAGCTCAGCGCCGGGCCTTCAATCAGTTCAATGCGATCGTTCAGCCCCGCGAGGTGAATATTCTGGCGGGCCACATCGGCATGCGTCGGGTCAGCCTCGAGCGTAATCAGCTTTCCGTCCGGCGGCAGGGCGCGCGCCATCCAGATTGAGCTATAGGCGCCCAGCGTACCAATCTCAAGGATGCGTCTTGCCTGGGTCATGCGCACGAACAGCGCCAGCAGTTGCCCCTGATTGGCCGCAACGTCGTGTTCGGGTAGCCCGGCGCGTTTGTTGTTTTCCAGTACCTGACTCAGCACGTCATCGTCAGGGATCAGCGAAGAAATCATGTAATTATCTACTGCAGACCATTGTTGATGCATAGATTGACTCCCTGGATTTTTCTCCCTCTCCCTGTGGGAGAGGGTCGGGGTGAGGGCACCAGCGCGCAAGGCGGTTCACGCGCTCTTCCAGCCGCCGCCCAGCGCCCTGTACAAATCGATTTGCGCCAGCAGCAGGTTATTTTTCACCTGCACCACGCTGGTCTGAACCGAGTACAGCGTGCGCTGCGCGTCCAGCACGTCCAGATAGGAGGAGTAGCCGTTGCGATTGCGGTTCTGCGCAATGCGCAGCGTCTCCTGCGCCACCTCCTGCTGGGCATGCAGCTCCGTCAGCTGTTCCTGATAGCGCGTAATAGCATCGAGGCTGTTGTTCACTTCGGCAAACGCGTTGCGCACGGTTTTTTCATAGGCGTACAGCGCCTGGTTACGCTGGGACTGGGAAATATCCACCTGCGCATTCAGCGCCTGGCGGTTCAGCAGCGGGGCGAGAATACTGCCCCCGACGCTCCAGAGCTGAAGCGGGTTGTCCAGCAGGCCTGAAAGGGTACGATCCTGGACCGATCCGGTCGCGGTCAGGTTGATCGACGGCAGCAGGCTCGCGCGCGACGCGGCAAGCGAGGCGTCGGCCGCAACCAGCTGGCGTTCGGCCTGAACGATATCCGGGCGACGGTTCAGGAGCGTAGAAGGCAGCTGTGACGGCAGGGTCAGCGGCGTTAGCGTCTCAAAGCTTTCGCTGCGCGCTACCGCGCCGGGATTACTTCCCAGCAGCAGGCTCAGGGCGTTCTCCTGCTGTGCAATCTGATGCTGCAGTACGGGAACCTGCGCTCGCGTTGAGCGGAGTTCGGAATCCGACTGCATCAGCTCCAGACGCGAGCTGTAGCCCGTCTCAAACTGACGTTTCGCGAGGTTAAATGCCTCTTCGCGCGATTTCAGCGTGGATTCGGTCACCCGCAGCTGTTCGTCAAGCGAGAGCAGGGTGACATACCCGGACGCAACGGAGGATGCGACGGTCAAATCCGCGGCGGCAGCGGCGGCTTTTTGCGCCGCCAGCGAGGCTTCGGCGGCACCGGCCGTGCTGCGGTTGACGCCCCAGATATCAACGTCATAGCTCGCCGTCAGGCTGCCTCTGTACAGCGTGCCGTAGACCGGCAGCCCGGTCGCGGCGGATTGCGAACGGGCGCGCGTCCCCGTTACGCCCGCGTCAAGTGACGGAAACAGGCTGCCGTCGGCCGCAAAGACCCGCGCCTGATACTCGTTAATCCGTTCGCGGGCGATCAGCACGTCGCTGTTGTTCTTTAGCGCCCGATCCACGTAGCGGTTGAGGTAGTTGTCATGAAAATTGCGCCACCAGAGCTGCTCCGCCGGGCTGGCAGGACCGGCGTCAGCACGCCACTGGGCGGGGATTTGCAGCGTTGGCTGCGCCGGTTTTACGTCGACGGACTGGCATCCGGCCAGCGTCACCGCCAGCACCAGACCGGCTATCGGGCGAAGGGTCATTGTTTGCCCTCCCGCGTATCAATGGTCACCTGCACCGACATGCCCGGACGCAGCAGGGCGGTCTCCTCAGGCTTGCCGAGCACCTCGATGCGCACCGGAATACGCTGGGCGATTTTGACAAAGTTGCCGGTGGCGTTGTCAGGCGTGATGGCGCTGAATTCAACCCCGGTTGCCGGCGAGATGCTCTCCACGCGGCCCTGATAGGCTTTGTCGTTCAGCGCATCGACGGTGAATTTTACCGGCTGGCCGACGCGCAGCTCCGCGAGCTGCGTCTCTTTGATATTGGCGATCACCCAGTGCTGCGGCGGAACCAGCGTGGTGAGGTGGGTCCCGGCGGTCACGTACGCCCCGAGACGCACGGCAATCTGGCCGAGCTGGCCGTCGCGCGGGGCGATGATGCGGGTGTTTTGCAGGTCTATCTGCGCCAGCTCCAGCGCCGCTTTGGCGTTTTCGACATCCGCCTCCAGCGCGCCGCGGTTCACAATTACCGTCTGCAGATCCTGACGCGACATCTCAAGCAAGGCTTTGGCCTGCTCGATGTCGGCGCTGCCCTGGGCCGCGCTGGCCAGCGCCGCGTCGCGCTCGCGAATGGAAAGCGAGCCGTCCGCCGTCAAATCCTTCACCCGCTTTAAATCCGCCTGGGTTTTCAGGCTCTGGGCGCGGGCATTTTTCAGCGCCGCGTCGTTTTTGGCGATCGTCGCTTCGGCGCTTTTACGCTGCTGCAGGTTGTTATTAAGCGCGGCAATTTTCATCGCCAGCTGTGCCTCGGCCTGATGCACGCGCTGACGATAGATACGGTCATCAATCTGCAGCAGCAGGTCGCCTTTTTTAACCTGCACAAAGTCCTGAACCTTCACCTCGGTGATATAGCCATTCACCTGGGGGCTGATAAACGTCGTCTGACCGCGCACGTAGGCGTTGTCGGTAAACTGCGCGTGGCGGGTGAACGGCGGAAGCTGCCACGCATAAAGGATCACCAGCACGCCGACAATACCGATGGCGGCGGCGGTGAAAACGGAAACAATGCGCACATTTTTGCGGGTGTTGGCCTGCTCTTTGGCGGCATCCTGCTGACTCATAAACTCTCCAGAAATATTTCAATTATTTGTTGCCGGTGGCGTTCTTAAGCGCCATACGGGAAGTGATGCGCAGGCGCAGCAAGCGCCATAAAATCCAGACCAGCGTGGCGGCAGCGATGCCCGCCGTCAGCAGATAAGTATCGTTGTAAGCCAGAATATTCGCCTCAAGCGTCGTCACCGTTTGCAGCTGCGTGATCGCCTGCGTTCCCAGCAGCGAACTGTCGCCAATCAGGCTCCGGTACATCTGGGTGTAAAGCTGGATACGCTCGTTGACCAGCGGATTGAGCGTGGTGAGCTGGTCCGCCAGCAGGCTGGAGTGGTACTTCTCGCGCCAGGTCTGGAAGGTTCCGAGGATCGCGGAGCCCAGCAGGCCGCCGAGGTTCTGACTCATGCCGAACATCACCGAGAAGCTGACCAGGTTGCGAGGGTCGGCGATCACCCCGCCAATGGCAGCCAGCATGGCGGGCGCCAGGAAGAAGGCGCTGCCGAAGCCCAGCAGAAACTGGCTTAGCATCAGCTGATCCGGCCGGGTCAGGTTGTTGGACTGGCTGTCCAGCAGCGAGGCAACAATCATCAGCGCCAGGGAGGTGATAATCGGCCACGCCAGTTTGGTCGGCTTAATCGTGAGGCAACTGGTGACAATCCCGCAGACGATCCCGGCGAAAATGGACCACGCCAGGTGGGTCATCTGCTCGTTCTGTAACCCCACGTACTGCAGCCAGCCGATGACCCCGGTGTTTTGCTCTGCCAGCACGATACGGATCAGCAGCATGATTAGCCCCAGACGGACGATGCTGCCGCTCGACAGCCAGCGGGTGTTCAGCAGCGGGTTGGCGCGGTTATGTTCAAAGACGATGGCGGCCACAATTAATACAAGCGACAGCGCCAGCGACCAGCCGATCCACGGCGCCTCGAACCACCAGTCAAGGCGGCCCAACGAGAGCACGGCGCAGAGCAGGGCCATTCCGGGGGCCATTAAAAAGAAGGTGATGAAGTCTTTTTTCTCAAAAACCTTGCGCCTGTCGCCCGGGGGCAGTTTTAAGGCTATCACGCAGGCCAGGGAGATCAGCGCCAGCCCGAGCTCGAAGAAATAGAGCCCGCGCCATTCGTCCAGCTGCAGCAGTTCGGTGGAAAACAGGCGGGCCAGAGGAATAGCGAGTGATGACCCGGTAATCCCGATGGTGAGCGCCTTCAGGCGGTGCTTCGCAGGCCAGGCCTGGATCTGGTAGTAAATCCCCAGCGAGCTGAGCGCGGCGGCCACCATCCCGTGCGCGGCGCGCACCATCAGCGCCGAGCTGAGATCGTTAACGAACAGGTGGAAAAAGGTCACCAGCACGTACAGCACCAGAAAACCTTCCGTGAAGGCGCGCAGACCGTACTGCTGGCGGAACTTGACCAGCAGCAGGTTGATAGAGATGTTGGTCATGACGTAGACCGCGGGCAGCCAGGCGATCTCGGTCGACCAGGCCCCAAAGGTCCCCTGCAGGTTTTGCAGGTTGGCGGTCACCACCGCATTTCCCAGCGCCCCCGTCAGGCACACCAGCAGGCCAACGACGCCGTAGGCAATGCGTTTTGGCGTACTGTGCTCGGGTGTGGAAGGCGAACCCAGCAGGGCGGGTTTCTCATGTGGCTGCCACTCGCGAGGAGCATAAGGGTCGCGTTCGGGCAGGCGCATAACGTCGTTTACCTTAGAAATAATTGAATAATTAGCGGGCTAGCGATTCTACGTCTGCCGCAAATGATAATTCAAGTGAATATGATTTACGCATGTTAATCAAATGTAGAAGGGAAGTTTAAGGAAAAAGAGCGGCCCGATGTCGCCGTTGTGTTGAGAACCTGAAGTCGCTACCCTGAAGGGATAGAGAGAAGGAGTTCATCATGGAACAGCCCCATTTTCCCATCCTGCCGGATGCCACGCTGGCGGCCATCAATACTGTCGGTGAATGGCTGGCGCAGGACGACCTGAGCGACAGCCGCCAGCCCCCGGACGTCGATGCGGTGATCCTGGCAGGAAACGCGGTGATCCCGACCATTGAGGCGGCCTGCCGTATTGCCACGCAGAGAGACATCCCGCTCCTGATTAGCGGCGGTATTGGTCATTCAACCGCGTTTTTATATGCCGCTATCGGCAGTCATCCGCGTTATCACACCTTGCCCGTCGAAGGGCGGGCGGAAGCGAGCATTCTTGCCGACATTGCGCGGGAGTTCTGGCAGATCCCCGAGACGCGCCGGTGGATTGAGGATCAATCCACCAACTGCGGTGAGAACGCGCGTTTTAGCTGGAACATGCTGAAACAGCATCAGCGAGCGACCGGGCGGGTGCTGGTGGTGCAGGACCCGACGATGCAGCGCCGTACGATGGCGACGTTTGCCCGCG
The DNA here is from genome assembly GCF_014930495.1 of Enterobacter cloacae complex sp. S3. Classification (NCBI taxonomy): domain Bacteria; kingdom Pseudomonadati; phylum Pseudomonadota; class Gammaproteobacteria; order Enterobacterales; family Enterobacteriaceae; genus Enterobacter; species Enterobacter cloacae complex sp. S3. The sequence continues at coordinate 168,749 of NZ_JADBRD010000009.1, forward strand.
TTTGTCGGGATGAGCCCGTGTCACCGCAGTGGATAAGCCATCCCGGGTTTACGCCAACGCTGCACAATGGCAAAGAGGGCGTGGAGTTTAGCGCGGGCAATAGCGGACTGTGGCCCGTTGACCGCTACCTGTCACTGGTTCTGGGGGAGCTGCCGCGTTTGTATGATGACGTTAACGGCTATGGTCCGGCCGGGCGGGATTTTATCGCGCACGTTGAATTCCCGGATGCTGTGATTGCCGCATGGGAACAGTTACAGCAGGACCCGGTTCTCGCGGATGCGTTGTCCAGGCGCTCGATTTAAGGGTGTAATCAGAAGCGATAACAACCGCTTCAGAATAACCTTTGGCTTACAGCAATGTCCTGGTCCGGCTGTATATCGCCGGGAGCCCGGGTTGCCAGGGTGGCGGCGATTGAGCCACCCTGGCACGTTCACCGGTTATGTCGTTAAAGAGTAGCAAGGAACATAAAGTGAACGGAATGACCACCACACCCGTATGTTCCCCTCACCCTAACCCTCTCCCACAGGGAGAGGGGATGCTTCACTGCTCATATTAGCCCTGAATAAAGGCATAGAATCACAGCGCCGCAAACTTATCCAGCGTCCGCACCAGCTGCGTCACGAAACCGTACTCGTTGTCATACCAGGCTACCGCTTTCACCAGCTGCAGCTCTCCCGCTTCTGACACCTCCGTCTGCGTGGCGTCAAACACCGAACCATAATGCGAGCCAATCACATCGGACGACACAATCTCTTCGTCGGTATACCCGAACGATTTATTGCCCTGCGTCGCCTTTTTCAGCGCGGCGTTGATCTCCTCAACGGTGACTTTCTTGCCCAGAATCGCGACCAGCTCGGTGACCGAACCCGTTTTTACCGGCACGCGCTGCGCGTGGCCCTTCAGCTTGCCGCTGAGCGCAGGGATCACCAGACCGATGGCCTTTGCCGCACCGGTGGTGTGGGGAATGATATTCTCTGCCGCCGCCCGCGAGGCGCGAAGGTCTTTCCCGCGCGGGCCATCCACCAGCGCCTGCGTACCGGTATAGGCATGGATGGTGGTCATGGTGCCCACTTTTATTTCAAACGCATCGTTCAGGGCTTTTGCCAGCGGGGCGAGGCAGTTGGTGGTGCAGGATGCGACGGAAATAATGGTGTCACTGGCGTCAATGGTGTCGTCATTCACGCTGTAGACGATGGTTTTCATCTCACCCGCAGGCGCAGAGATCAGCACTTTCTTCGCCCCGGCGTCCAGGTGCGCCCGTGATTTCTCTTCAGAGGTATAAAAGCCGGTGCACTCCACGACGATATCCACGCCTGCGGCTTTCCACGGAATGTGCTTCGCCTCTTTTTCGGCGTACACCGCAATGGTTTTTCCGTCCACAATCAGCGCATCCTCGGTGAAATCGACGCTCCACGGGAAGCCACCGTAGTTGGAATCATGCCTGAGCAGGTAGGCCAGCACTTTCGGTGAGGTGAGGTCGTTGATGGCGACGACGGTATTGCTGTCCTGGGTTTCAAGAAGGCGACGCAGTACAAGGCGCCCAATGCGTCCAAAGCCGTTAATGCCAATTTTACTCATGGTGTTCTCCTGTAAACGTGTCGATGCGACAGTTTGAACTCATCCAGGCTTAGACCATCACGGGCAGGGCGGCAATTGAAGATGCTTCATGCGGGAGGAAGTATTTGAAAAACCATACAGAAAAGTTAATGAATTTTTAAGGAAAGGAGATTATGTTGGCGCGATAACTGTTTTTAATCGGGAAATCACATGCGCACTAAATATACAAGCCTGCAAATCGGCATCCACTGGCTGGTGTTTCTGTTAATCATCGTCGCCTACTGCGCCATGGAGTTCAAAGGTTTCTTCCCGCGCACCGCGCGTCCAGCGATCAATATGATCCACGTCTCGTGCGGTATCAGTATCCTGGTGCTGATGGTGACGCGTCTGCTGGTTCGCCTGAAATTCCGCGCGCCACCGATTCAGCCGAAGCCAAAAGCGATGGTGACGGGGATGTCCCACCTTGGGCATCTGGTGGTGTATCTGCTGTTTATTGCGCTGCCGCTGATTGGCATTGTGATGATGTACAACCGGGGCAGCGACTGGTTTGCTTTCGGCCTGGCGATGCCGCATGCGGCGGAGTCCAATTTCGACCTGGTTGATATGTTGAAAGAGTGGCACGAGACGCTGGCGAACCTGGGCTACTTTGTGATTGGCCTGCACGCGGCGGCGGCGCTGATGCATCACTATTTCTGGAAAGATAATACTCTTCTGCGCATGATGCCGAAAAAGCGTTCGTAGTCTTTAACGCTTGCCGGGTAAGCGCAGCGCCACCCGGCTTGTTTTTTTAACCCAGCAGCGCACGCTCTTCGGCAGTTAACGCCAGCGCCTGCGTTGACCCCGTCTCCGACGACTTCACCGCCGCTTCCAGCACGGCCATGACCGCCAGTGCCTCAACAGGGTGGACAGGATTGGTGATTTTCCCGAGCAGCGCATCACGTACGTTGACGTAATACTGGCGCTGATCGCCTTTCGGGGTTGGGATCGTCTGCGGTGCGCCGTCGGCCCCAAAGAACACCATGCTGTCGCCGTCTTCGCCCCAGGTTTCACTGCCGGGGGTCACCCCTGCGAGCAGCTGCGCTTCCTGCTGGTCGATTCTGGCTTTCACCACGCTGCCCTTGTCCCCGTGGACGGTAAAGCGCGCCGTACCGCCAGCAACCAGCATGCTGGCGTGCAGAATGACCTTATGCTCCGGGTAGTTTAAGACCACGTGCGCCCAGTCGTTAATTTCTGCGCCGTCGCGCAGCGTCGCGATATTCCCCTGAACCGACTCCGGCAGTCCAAAGAGCTGTAGCGTCTGGTCAATCAGGTGAGGGCCCAGATCAAACCACAGACCGCTCCCGGGGACGTTCTGCTCGCGCCAGCGCACGCGCACTTCCGGGCGGAAGCGGTCGATGTGCGATTCCAGGTGTTTAACCTTGCCGAGCGTGCCTTGCTCAATAATCTGCTTAATGCCGAGGAAATCGCTGTCCCAGCGGCGGTTGTGGAAGACGGAGAGCAGCAGCTGCTTTTCATCCGCCAGCGCAATGAGGTCGCGGGCTTCCTGCATATCGAGGGTAAAAGGCTTGTCCACGACCACGTGTTTCCCCGAGTTCAGGGCCAGCGTCGCCAGCGGGGCGTGCGTGGCGTTGGGGGAGGCAATCACCACCAGATCGATATCAGGATGCTGAATAGCCTCTTCCGGTGTCGCCACCACCTGTACGTCCGGCAGATCGCGTTTAACCTTCTCTTCATCACGAGAAGAGACCACGGCCAGCTTAATCCCGTCCACCGACTGGATCAGCGGGGCATGGAAGGTTTTACCGACAAATCCATACCCGATCAGCGCAATGTTGATTGTTTGAACTTTACTCATGACCTTCTCCACGTTAATTGGCGCACACCGTAACCTGCAGTGCGCTATGGTCCCCAAGCTCAGGCCAGGGACGATCTAAAAAGAGTTGTTGAATGCTGGATAACCCGGAAACCAGATACGGCTCGCAGCGGTTAATTTTCAGGTGGTCGGCGACAATCCAGTGCGCGTGGCTTGCGTCCAGCATCGCGCGTTTAACCTCGGCATCCGCTTCTTTACCGGCGCTCAAACCGAGTTCGGCATGAATGGCGCACGCCCCAAGAATGGCGATATCTGCCCGATAACGGGACAGCAAGGACAGCGTGGCGCTGCCGGCAAACAGTCGCTGCTTGTGGTCCCATTTCCCGCCGAGCAGGATCAGCTCAATATCTTCCCGGTCGCTAAAATGCTGGGCGATATCCAGCGAGGGGGTAATAACGGTGAGCGGCCCCTGAAGAAAGGTGGCGACGGCCATCACCGTGCTTCCGGCATCCAGAAACAGGGTGGAGCCCGGTGGAACCTGCTGTGCGACCTGTTTACCCAGGCGCTGTTTGGTCTCCGGCAGCAGCGTATTGCGTCCCTGACGGTTCATGGCGGAGAGGTTGAGCGCGATGGCGCCGCCGTGGTTCTTCTGCGCAAGGCCCTGGTTTTCCAGGTCGGTCAGATCCCGACGGATGGTATCCGCCGAAACCTGCAGCTTTTCAGCCAGGTCGGTGATGCTTGCCTGGCCTTGCTCGCTGAGGATATCCAGGACGTAGCGTTGACGAGCGGTTTTGTGCATGGGGTACATTCCTGCAAAATGTCGCAATAGTTTGCATAATACAGCATTTTGACGCAGAGAGAAGGGGAATGTCCTCAGGACGATGTGCAGCGGCGTGATGATTCAGATGGGTGATTATTAAAATTTTATTAAGCAGGTATAAGGAAGCCGTTTTGAATGTTAATCACGATGTTATTGTTATGTTTTATTTAACGATTTGGGTTATGTAACCAGCGTAACGCCATTGCGTGGTGTTAAGTGCTGTTTAATTGAAATTATGCAGGTTTTAATTGCTTTAATTAGTTTTTTAATAGTTTTTAATTTTAAATATATCCCTTTGGCTACGTAAACTGACACTTCTTTGAAAATCTTTGTGTCTGACTCGCGCTGAAATTAACGCAAAAATGTGCACGGAGGGAATTAAGAATTTTCCTTAGATAACAGAGAGTTTATATGTTTCATCTGAAAGGATACTTTTAGAGTTTTGTCCAGAAACCCCATATTTTTTCTTGCTTGTAACACCACATTAACATTGTGGCTGTAGTGGGGTATAACACATTTTGTTATGCTGCTAACCAGTTTAAGAAATAAGTAAATTCTTAATTGAAATAAGATGCGGGCAGATCTCATCTCCGATGGAAATGGGTATGGGGAGTATTACCTGAAATTCAGCAAGGTAGCTAAATAAGATATTTGTCTAATTATCTGTACCTCTTTTTGGGTATTTGCTTGAGTATCACTCAGAGTCAGGGAGATAACATGACGATATTACGAAAGCCTATGTTACGCCGATTTACAGCAGCACTGGCATTCATTTCATTAGCCATAAATACGGCTTTCGCCAATAGTAATCAGGTGGGTATTGCCCCGGTGGCAACCACAACCTTAAAAGAAAGTATTCTTTTTGCGATCGATCGCGATCCGTCAATTAGCCAGCAGGCCGCGCAATTAGGTATTGGCCAGGCACAAATAGATGAAGCGCGCAGCGGCTGGATGCCGCAAATATCGTTGAACGGGAGTACAGGGCACAGCCAGACCACCGATTCCAGCGGGTCGCTGAAGAATTCAGCCGCCTGGGGGCTGAGCCTGACGCAGTTGCTGTACGATTTTGGCAAGACCAATAACAGCATCAGCCAGTCCTCCGCCCAGCGCGATAGCTACCGCTATCAGCTGATGGGCACGCTTTCTGACGTGGCGGAAAAAACGGCGCTGAGCTATGTCGAGGTCAAACGCTATTCCGATCTGCTGCAGGCGGCAAAAGATAACGTGCAGGCGCTCAAGAACGTCGAGCAGCTGGCAAAGCTGCGCGCAGACGCGGGCGTGAGTTCGACCTCCGATGAGCTTCAGACCCGCACGCGCATTGCCGGCATGCAGGCGACGGTCGCGCAGTATCGCGCCGCCTTAAACAGCGCGCGCGCCAGGCTTGCGGTATTAACCGGGATGCAGGCAGAGGCCTATTCGCCGGTGCCCGCGAATCTTGCCGTGGAGCCGGACTCGCTCAACCGCATCGATTATTCCCTGATACCGGCGGTGATGGCCGCGCAGAACATGGAACGTTCGGCTCAGTATGGCGTGGAAACGGCGAAGTCCCAGCACTGGCCGACGTTAAGCCTGAAGGGGGGGCGCACCCGTTATGAATCGGACAACCGTTCCTACTGGGACGACCAGATACAGCTCAATATCGACGCGCCGCTGTATCAGGGGGGCGCGGTTTCCGCGCGCGTTCGACAGGCGGAAGGCGCACGGGCCATGGCCTCCTCTCAGGTCGATCAGGCGCGTTTCGATGTCCTGCAAAAGGCCTCCGTCGCGCAGGCTGACTGGACCGGCGCACGGGGACGAATGGAGGCGGGGAAGCAACAGCTGGAAAATGCGCTGCGGGCCCGCGATGTTTATAAAAATGAATACACCCTGAGCAAGCGGAGCATTAACGATCTGCTCAGCGTTGAGCAGGATGTCTGGCAGGCCACCTCAGCGAAAATAATCGCCGAGTATGACGGCTGGAGTTCGGCAATTAATTATGCTTCCGCGGTTGATAATTTAATGCCGCTTATTGGAATAGAGAAAAACGCTGCCGCAAAATTACCCGACTTGAGTTAATAAAAGACGCGCAGTGTTGCGCAAAGTAAGACTGAAAATAATGGGTGTTTTTTCCCAGGGATAGCTACATCCGTCTGGTGGACATATCCACAGGAATCCGTACACCTGCAAGGAGAAGAATATGAGTAACATGAAAGTTGTTGATGTCATCATTCGCAAAACGGCGGAGAAAACGAAATTAACCGGCGAAGGAAATCTGTCGGTCTCTATTTCGTCGCCGAGCGTGATTGAAATCCAGGGCTCTGCTCAGGATGTGGTGCGTTATGTCCGCCAGGGTAAAGACCTCCTCATTTATATGAAAGATGGCAGCGTTATTCGCTGCAATAACTATTTTGTCGAAGATCCAGAAACGCATAATCAGTCAGAGCTGGTGTTCAACGACCGTCAGGAACTGACGCATATTTCTTTTGCCGATGCCGGGGAAGCGTCAGGCGCTGCGGTGACCGAGTTAACCGCGCAGGCCACACCGATTAGCAGCATTCAACCTTTCCTCGAGCAGGAAAGTGTTTTAAGCGACGCGCCGTGGGGCTGGATTGCGGGGGCTGCGTTAGGCGGCGGTGCCATCGGGGCACTGCTGGCAAACGGCGGTGACGGCGAAACTAAAACAAAAGTCATTGATAATACAAAAGACGTTGAAAGCGCGACGCCGACCTTCTTGCTGTCGGATAAAGCGGGTGACAAGCAGGGCGTGCTGAGCGCAAACGAGATCACGGACGACAGCAACCCAACCTTTAGCGGCACCGGCCAGCCGGGCGCGACCATCCAGATCAAAGACAGCAGCGGCAGCACCATTGCCAGCGCCATGGTCGGTAAAGACGGCACCTGGACGGTAATATTACCGACCCAGACGGACGGGGAACACACCTGGTCCGTCGTGCAGATCGACGGCAGTAAAACCACCTCTGCGGGCAGTATCACCGTGACGGTCTCTACCGCCGATGCCGCCATTACGCTGGCCACCACGGCGGGCGATAACGTGCTGAACGCCAGCGAGCAATCCGCGGGCTTTACGCTTTCCGGTGCCAGCAAAAACCTGGCGCAGGGTACCGCACTCACCGTGACGCTGAACGGCAAAACCTACGCGACTGAAGTCGGGGCAGACGGCGCGTGGAGTGTTAACGTGCCTGCAGCGGACGCGCAGGCGCTGGGCGACGGTACCTGGACGGTCAACGTGAGCGGTAAAGACGCGGCGGGTAACACCGTCAGCGGAAGCCAGACGATTGGGGTGGATACCACCGCGCCAACCCTCTCTGTCGATACTCTCGCGCAGGACAACATCATTAATGCGGCTGAGCACAGCCAGCCGCTGACCCTGACCGGTAAAACGAATGCGGAAGCCGGTCAGATCGTCACGGTCACGCTGAACGGTAAAAACTATAACGCCACGGTGGGCAGCGACGGCACCTGGTCCGTCACGCTTGATGTGAACGACGTGCAGGCGCTGAGTGAGGGTAATCACACCCTGACGGTTAACGTGAGCGACAAAGCGGGCAACGGCTCGTCCGTGACGGCAGATTTCACGGTGGATACCGCCGCGCCGATCGTCACCATCCATACCGTGGCGGGCGACGATATCCTCAATATCAGCGAGCAGGGCCAGGCGCACATTATTTCCGGCCTGGCGAGCGGTGCCGCCGCGGGCGATGTGGTCACCGTGACGCTTGGCGGCCAGACCTTCACCGGCGTGGTGCTGGCGGACGGCAGCTGGAGCGTGGGCGTTCCGGCGTCCGTGCTGGGCGCGCTGGGTGAAGGCAACCACACGCTTTCGGTTTCCGTCACTGACGCGGCAGGCAACACCGGCAGCGCCACGCACGGCATTACGCTGAGCGGACACCCGCCGGAATTTACGATTGACGCCATCAGCCAGGATAACGTCCTGAATGCCCAGGAGGCGATGCAGCCGCTGAGCCTGACCGGCACCAGCAACCTGCCGGACGGCTCCACCGTCACCGTGACGCTGAACAACGTCAGCTATCAGGCCACCGTCGAAAATGGTATCTGGGCTGTCCAGGTGCCGGTTTCCGACGTCCTGAATCTGGCGAACACGCTTTATACCGTCAGCGTCAGCGGGACCGACAGCGTGGGTAACAGCGGTTCTGCCGAGGCGAATCTGCTGGTGGATACCGTTCTTCCGCAGGTCATTATCAATACGTTTGCGGGCGACAACCTGGTCAATAACGCCGAAGCGGGCGTCGATCAAACCCTCAGCGGTCGCGTCACCGGCGCGGCGGCGGGCGATACCGTCTCCATCACCGCAGGCGGCAAGAGCTACACCGCAACGGTTGGCAGCGACCTGACCTGGAGCGTGAAAATCCCGTCAGCGGATCTTCAGGCGTTCGGCGACGGGGATTTAACCTTCACCGCGTCCGTCACCAACGGGCACGGCAATACCGGCACCGGCGAGCGTGATATCAATATCAACGCGGAGCTGCCGGGCCTGCGCGTGAACACCATTTCCGGCGATGACGTGATCAACGCCATCGAACAGCAGCAGGATCTGAGCGTCACCGGCTCCAGCACCCATCTGGCCGCGGGCACGCAGATTGTCGTCACCATCAACAATGTGGAGTACGTCACCGCGGTTAACGCCAGCGGCAGCTGGCAGATCGGCGTTCCGGCGGCGGACCTGCAGGCCTGGACGGCGGGCGGCATGACGGTTAGCGTCAGCGCGGTAGATGCCTGGGGCAATCCCGTTGCGGCTGAACACCCGATTGAACTCGATCTGAACGCCGTGGCGGTCACCATTGATACCGTCTCCGGCGATGACCTGCTGAATGCGGCAGAAAAAGGCGGTGATTTAACCCTTTCCGGCCAGACGCAGGGCGTGGAGGCGGGGCAGACCGTGGTGGTGAAATTCGCCGACCAGACCTTCACCGCGCAGGTGCAGCAGGATGGCTCCTGGAGCCTGACCGTACCCGCCAGCGCTATGGAAACCCTGATCGACGGGCGCGCGCAGGTGAGCGTCAGCGTCACTAACGTCAGCGGCAACAGCGCGGACGCCGCGCGCGTGGTCACGGTGGATACGCAGCCTCCGGCGATTACGCTCGATAACCTGACCGCCGACAACATCATCAATGCCGCTGAAGCGCAGCAGGATTTACTGTTAAGCGGCAGCAGCAGTGCGGAACCTGGCCAGACGGTCACCGTGACGCTGAACGGCAAAACGTATCAGACCACGGTTCAGGCGGACGGTACGTGGCAGCTGAGCGTGCCTGCGGCTGACGTGGGTGACCTTAACGACGGCATTGTGACCGTGACGGCCACCGTCAGCGACGTGGCGGGTAACGCCAGCAGCGCGGACCGCGTGGGTCTGGTGGACGCAACCGTACCGCAGGTGACCATTAACGACTTTGTCACCGACACCAACACCGTTAACCAGCTCGCCCATTCACAGGCGCAGATCCTGAGCGGCTCCGTCACCGGTGCGGCCGCGGGCGACCTGGTCACCATCACCATTAACAGCGTCGATTACACCACCGTGGTGGATGCGGCGGGGAACTGGAGCCTTGGCCTGCCGGCGTCCGTCGTGCAGGGACTGACTGACGGCACCTGGACCATCGACGTCTCCGTGACCGACAGGTCCGGCAACACCGGAAGCAGTTCGCTGGATGTGGTGGTGAATACCGTGACGCCTGTCATCGGTATCAACACGCTGGCGGCGGACGACGTGATCAACGCGACCGAGAAGGGCGAAGATCTGCTGCTCTCCGGCACCAGCAACCAGCCGGAAGGCACGACCATTACGGTGACCCTGAACGGCATTCAGTACACCGCCACCGCTGACGCCAGCGGTAACTGGAGCGTGACCGTACCAGCCTCCGCCGTAAGCGCGCTGGGAGAAGCCCATTACACCGTGACGGCGAGCGTCACGGATAGCGCAGGCAATAGCGCCTCAACCTCGCACGATGTGCTGGTGGACAGCTCCCTGCCGATAGTAACGATCGACACGCTGGCGGGCGACAATATCGTTAACGCAGCGGAAGTGGCGGCAGGGCAAACCCTGACCGGTAAGGTGACGAACGCGGCTTCAGGTGACACTGTCACCATTATCCTTGGCGGCCAGACGTACACAGCTACCGTGCAGGACGATCTGACCTGGAGCCTGCCGTTAAGCGAGAGCCAGTTAACCGCGCTCGGCAACGGCGACCTCACCGTATCCGCCAGCGTGACCAACGCGCACGGCAATACCGGCTCTTCTTCTCACGACTTCACCATCGACGCCCAGCTCCCGGGACTGCGTATTGATACCGTGGCGGGTGACGACGTAATTAACGTGATTGAACACGCTCAGAACCTGATTGTATCCGGTACCAGCACCGATCTGGCGGCGGGCAGCGCCGTGACCGTGACCATCAACGGCAAAGATTATTCCGCAACGGTACTGGCGGACGGCACCTGGCAGGCGGCGGTACCGGCGGCCGATGTCTCCCAGTGGGCGGACGGTTCGCTGGATATCAAGGCAAGCGCGCAGGATGCTTCCGGCAACCCGGTGACTATCGGCACCGTTGTGGACGTCGATCTCGCGCCTGTCGCCATCACCATCAGCAGCGTGACCGACGATAACGTGCTCAACGCGGCGGAAAAAGGCCAGGATCTGCTGCTTTCCGGCACCACCTCCAGCGTGGAAGCGGGCCAGACCGTGACTATTACCTTTGCGGGTAAAACCTATACCACGACGGTGGATGCTAACGGCGACTGGACCTGGACCGTTCCGGCAGCCGATTTGAGCGGCCTGAAAGACGGTGACGCCAGCGTGCAGGTAACCGTCACCAACGTGAACGGCAACGCGGCGTCTTCGGCGCAGGAATTCAGCGTCGACACTACCGCGCCGACGGTGACCATCAACACCATCAGCCATGACAATATGCTGAACGCGGCAGAGGCGGCGCAGAATCTGGCCCTGAGCGGCACCTCTACTGCCGAAGCGGGCCAGACGGTCACCGTGACCTTCAACGGCAATCAGTACACCGCGCAGGTGCAGGCGGACGGCAGCTGGACGCTCGACGTTCCGGCTGCGGATATGGCAGGCATCGCCGACGGCAGCGCGGCGGTCACGGCGACCGTGTCCGATAAGGCAGGCAACCCGGCCAGCGCGGGCTCCTCGGTGCTGGTCGACACCACCGTACCGCAGATTTCGTTCAACATCGTCGCGGGCGACGACGTCGTGAATATTGCCGAGCACGGCCAGGCGCTGATTGTCTCCGGTAAGGTCACGGGCGCGCAGGCGGGTGACGTGATTACCGTGACCCTGAACGGCAAAGACTACACCGCCATGCTGGACGCGTCCGGCAGCTGGAGCGTGGGCGTTCCGGCGGCGGACGTGGGCGCGCTGGTTAACGGCGAACAGACGATCTCCGCGACACTCACCGATAAAGCCGGTAACAGCACCGCCGCTACGCACGAGTTTGACGTTTCCCTGACCGCGCCGGTGGTTGCCATCAATACCCTGGCGGCTGACGACGTGATCAACGCGACCGAGAAAGGCCAGGATCTGCTGGTGTCCGGCACCAGCAACCAGCCGGACGGAACCACCATTACGGTGACCCTGAACGGTATCAGCTATACGGCCACCACCGACGCCAGCGGCAGCTGGAGCATCACCGTTCCGGCGGCAAACGTCTCCGCGCTGGGCGAAGCGAGCTACGTGGTGACGGCGAGCGTAACCGACGCGGCGGGCAACAGCGCGAGCACCGGCCACAGCGTGCTCGTCGACAGCGCGCTGCCGCAGGTCACCATCAACCCTGTCGCCACGGACGATGTCATTAACGCAGCGGAAGTGGCTGCCGGGCAGACCCTGAGCGGCAAAGTGAGCGGCGCGGCGAGCGGTGACACTGTCACGATTTCAATTGGCGGCAATACGTACACCGCGATGGTTCAGGACGATCTGAGCTGGTCGGTCAACGTGCCGTCCACGGTCTTAACCGCCATCGGTAACGGCGATCTGACCGTGTCAGCCAGCGTCACCAACGGCCACGGCAACACCGGAACCGGCGAGCGCGAAATCGTTATAGATGCTAACCTGCCTGGCCTGCGCGTGGATACCGTGGCGGGCGACGATGTCATCAACAGCATTGAGCACGCTCAAAACCTGATTATCACCGGCTCCAGCGAAGGCCTGGCAACGGGCGCGGCGTTAACGGTGACCGTCAACGGCAAAACCTACGCCGCAACCGTGCTGGCGGACGGCACCTGGACGGCGGCCATTCCGGCGGCAGACGTCAGCGCGCTGAATGCGGGCACGATTGCCGTGACCGTGGAAGGCCAGAGCGCGGCGGGCAATCCGGTTTCCATCAGCCACGACGTGAAGGTGGATCTGGCGGCAGTCGCCATCAGCATTAACCCGATTGCCTCGGACGACGTAATCAACGCGGCTGAGAAAGGCGCGGACCTGGTGCTGTCCGGCTCGACCTCCAACGTGGAAGAAAACCAGACCGTCACCATTACCTTCGGCGGCAAGTCGTACACCGCGACGGTCGATGCCGACGGCAACTGGACGGCGACCGTACCGTCCGCTGATTTGGGCAGCCTGAAAGACGGCGATGCCAGCGTGCAGGTGAGCGTCACCAACGTTAACGGCAACAGCGCGTCGGCAGGCCGCGAGTACAGCGTGGACGCCACCGCGCCGACGGTGTCTATCGAGATCGTCAGCGACAACAACATCATCAATGCGGCCGAAGCGCAGCAGGATCTGGTCGTTAACGGCGTGACCAACGCCGAAGCGGGCCAGACCGTCACCGTGACGCTGAACGGCCTGGACTACACCACCACCGTGCAGGCAAACGGCAGCTGGAGCGTGACCGTGCCGTCCGCGGATCTGAGCGGTATTACCGACGGCAACTACACCATCAGCGCCGCCGTGTCTGATAAGGCGGGCAACCCGGCCTCAGCGGATCGCGACGTGCTGGTCGATACCACCGTCCCGCAGCTGACCATCCACACCGTTTCTGACGACGACGTGATCAACAGCGCCGAGCATGCGCAGGCACTGATTGTCACGGGTTCCGTGACCGGTGCGGCGGCGGGCGATGTGGTCACCGTCACCCTCAACGGCAAATCGTACACCGCCACCCTGGATGCCTCAGGCAACTGGAGCGTGGGCGTGCCTGCGGCGGACGTTACCGCCCTGGCCGCAGGGGATTACACCATCACCGCGGCGCTGACCGATAAAGCGGGCAACAGCAACAGCGCCACGCACGGCGTAGAGGTGAACCTGACCGCGCCGGTGCTGACCATTGACACCGTTTCCGGTGACGATGCGATCAACAACGCCGAGAAAACCCAGGATCTGACGATCTCCGGTACGGCTTCCGGCCTGGCGGCAGGCGCGGTGGTGACCGTGATGCTGAACGGCAAAGCGTACAGCGCGCAGGTGGACGATAACGGAAAATGGACGACTACCGTTCCGGCGAACGAGGTTGGTCAGCTGGGCGAGGCGCTTTATACCGTCACCGCCTCAGCAACGGACAGCGTCGGCAACAATACCAGCGCGTCGCACACCGTGAACGTGGAATCCGTTCTGCCGGGCGTGATCGTCAACACCATTGCAGGTGACGACGTCATTAACGCGGCGGAGCTGGCAGCCGGGCAGACCATCAGCGGTAAGGTGGTGAATGCCGAAGCGGGCAACACCGTGACCGTGACCATTGGCGGCAACAGCTACACCGCCACGGTGCAGAGCGATCTCACCTGGTCCGTTAACGTGCCGGAATCCGTGCTGACCGCGCTGGGCAACGGCGATTTAACGGTGTCGGCCAGCGTCACGAACGGCGTGGGCAATAGCGGAACGGGCGAGCGCGAAATCGTGATAGACGCTAACCTGCCGGGCCTGCGCGTGGATACCGTGGCGGGTGACGACGTGATCAACAGCATCGAACACGGGCAGAATCTGATTATCACCGGCTCCAGCGACGGGCTGGCGGCTGGCGCGGCGCTGACCGTGACCGTCAACGGCAAAACCTACCCGGCGACCGTGCTGGCGGACGGCACCTGGAGCGCGGCGATCCCGGCGGCGGACGTGGGTGCGCTGGCCGCAGGCACGGTTACCGTGACCGTATCGGGCCAGAGCAGCGCCGGTAACCCGGTCTCCATCAGCCACGATGTGACGGTGGATCTGGCGAGCGTTGCCATCAGCATTGATGCCATCGCCACCGACGACGTGATTAACGCGGCCGAGAAGGGCGCGGATCTGGTGCTCTCCGGCACCACCTCGAACGTGGAAGCAAACCAGACCGTTACCATTACCTTTGGCGGCAAGAACTACACCGCCACGGTGGACGCCGACGGCAAATGGACAGCTACCGTGCCGTCTGCGGATCTGGCGGGCCTGAAAGACGGCGACGCCAGCGTGCAGGTGAGCGTCACCAACGTCAACGGCAACAGCGCCTCGGCGGGCCGCGAGTACAGCGTGGATGCGACCGCGCCGTCCGTGACCATTAATACCCTGGCGACCGACGATATTCTGAACGCCGCTGAAGCGCAGTCCGATCTGACCGTATCCGGCACCACCACCGCCGAAGCGGGCCAGACCGTGACCGTATCGCTGAACGGCAAAGACTACACCACAACCGTCAGCGCAGACGGCAGCTGGACGCTGAACGTCCCGGCGGCGGATCTGGCTGGATTAACCGACGGCAGCGTGACCGTCACCGCATCGGTCAGCGATAAAGCGGGTAACCCGGCGTCCGTGGATCACAACCTGACGGTAGATATCACCGCGCCTGCGGTGACCATCAATACCGTTGCGGGCGACGATGTCATTAACCTCGCAGAACACGGCCAGGCGCAAATCATCAGCGGCACCGCCACCGGCGCGGCAGCGGGCGATAAGGTGACCGTCACCATCGGCGGCCAGACCTACACCACCGTGCTGGACGCGGCGGGGAACTGGAGCGTGGGCGTACCGGCCAGCGTGATTTCCGGCCTCAGCGACGGCACCGTAACCGTAACGGCGTCAGTCACCGACGCGGCGGGCAACACCGGCACCGGCACGCATAACGTGACCGTCGATACCGGTCTGCCATCGGTGGCCTTCAACGCCATCAGCGATGACAACGTACTGAACGCCGTTGAAAAAGGTCAGGATCTGAGCGTCAGCGGCACCAGCGCCAACCTCGCGGAAGGCACCGTGGTGACCGTGACCCTCAACGGCAAAAACTATACAGCGACGACCGCGGCAGACGGCACCTGGAGCCTGACCGTTCCGGCAGCGGATCTGGCCGGTCTGGGTCAGGCCAACTATACCCTGAACGCGACCGCCACCAACGGCGTGGGCAACAGCGTGAGCAACACCGCGAACCTGCTGGTGGACACCGCGCTGCCAACCGTCACCATCAACACCGTGGCGGGCGACAACGTCATCAACGCGGCGGAAGTGGCGGCAGGCCAGACCCTGAGCGGTACCGTGGCGAACGCCGAAGCGGGCAACACGGTAACCGTGACTATCGGCGGCAACAGCTACACCGCAACGGTGCAGAACGACCTCACCTGGTCCGTGAACGTGCCGTCTGACGTGCTGACCGCGCTGGGCAACGGCAGCCTGAGCGTAACGGCGACCGTCACCAACGGCCACGGCAATACCGGCACCGGCGAGCGCGAAATCGCTATCGACGCTAACCTGCCGGGCCTGCGCGTCGACACCGTCGCGGGTGATGACGTGGTCAACACCATCGAACACGCGCAGAACCTGATCGTCACCGGCTCCAGCGACGGGCTGGCGGCAGGCACGGCGCTGACCGTCACCGTCAACGGTAAAACCTATGCGGCGACCGTACTGGCGGACGGCACCTGGAGCGCGGCGATCCCGTCCACCGACGTGAGCGCGTGGCAGGAAGGCACCGTCAAAATCAGCGTGACCGGCGACAGCTCTGCGGGCAACCCGATTACCATCAGCCACGACGTGACGGTAGATCTGGCGACCGTTGCCATCAGCATCAACGCCATCGCCACCGACGACGTAATTAACGCGGCAGAGAAGGGCGCGGATCTGGTGCTGTCCGGTGCGACCACCCACGTGGAAGCCGGGCAGACCGTGACCATCAGCCTGAACGGCAAAATCTACACAACTACCGTGGACGACAGCGGTAACTGGACCTACACCGTACCCTCTGCGGACCTGGTACACCTCAGGGACGGTGACGCCAGCGTGCAGGTGAGCGTCACCAACGTGAACGGCAACAGCGCCTCGGCGGGGCGCGAGTACAGCGTGGATGCGACCGCGCCGTCCGTGACCATTCATACCCTGGCGGCTGACGATATTCTGAATGCCGCAGAAGCGCAGTCCGATCTGACCGTATCCGGCACCACCAGCGCCGAAGCGGGCCAGACCGTGACCGTGACGCTGAATGGCAAAGACTACACCACAACCGCAGGCGCGGACGGCAGCTGGACGCTGAACGTTCCGGCGGCGGATCTGGCATCGCTCGGCGACGGCAGCGTCACCGTGACGGCGAGCGTCAGCGACAAGGCGGGCAACCCGGCGTCGGCGGATCGCAATCTGACGGTGGACGTGACCGTGCCTGCGGTGACCATCAACACCGTGGCGGGCGATGACGTCATTAACCTCGCAGAACACAGCCAGGCGCACATCATCAGCGGCACCGCCACCGGCGCGGCAGCGGGCGATAAGGTCACCGTCACGATTGGCGGCCAGACTTACACCACCGTGCTGGACGCGGCGGGGAACTGGAGCGTGGGCGTACCGGCCAGCGTGATTTCCGGCCTCAGCGACGGCACCGTGACCGTCACTGCGTCAGTCACCGACGCGGCGGGCAACACCGGCACCGGCAGCCATAACGTGACCGTCGATACCGGCCTGCCGTCCGTGGCGTTCAACGCCATCAGCGGCGACAACGTGCTGAACGCGGTGGAGAAAGGTCAGGACCTGAGCGTCAGCGGCACCAGCGCCAACCTCGCGGAAGGCACCGTGGTGACCGTAACCCTCAACGGCAAAAACTACGCGGCCACGACGGCGGCGGACGGCACCTGGAGCCTGACCGTTCCGGCAGCGGATCTGGCGGGTCTGGGCGAAGCGAATTACACCCTGAGCGCGACTGCAACCAACGGCGTGGGCAACAGCGTCAGTAATACGGCGACCCTGCTGGTGGACACCGCGCTGCCGACCGTCACCATCAATACCGTGGCGGGCGATAACGTCATCAACGCGGCGGAAGTGGCCGCGGGTCAGACCATCAGCGGTAAGGTAGCGAACGCGGAAGCGGGCAATACTGTCACCGTCACCATTGGCGGCAACAGCTACACCGCAACGGTGCAGAGCGATCTGACCTGGTCCGTGAACGTGCCGGAATCCGTCCTGACGGCGCTGGGCAACGGTGACCTGACGGTGTCAGCATCCGTCACCAACGGCCACGGCAATACCGGCGCGGGCGAGCGCGATATCACTATCGACGCCAGCCTGCCGGGTCTGCGCATTGATACCGTGGCGGGCGACGATGTGATCAACAGCATCGAGCACGGGCAGAACCTGATCGTTACCGGCTCCAGCGACGGGCTGGCGGCAGGCACCACGCTCACCGTGACCGTCAACGGCAAAACCTATGCGGCCTCCGTGCTGGCAGACGGCACATGGAGCGCGGCGATCCCGGCGGCGGACGTCGGGGCCCTGGCTGCGGGCACGGTCACCGTGACCGTTGCAGGCCAGAGCGCGGCGGGCAACCCGGTGACCATCAGCCATGACGTGACCGTCGATCTGTCAGCGGTGGCTATCAGCATCGATGCGATTGCCACCGACGACGTGATTAACGCGGCGGAGAAAGGCGCGGATCTGGTGCTGTCCGGCAGCACCTCGAACGTGGAGGAAAACCAGACCGTTACCATCACCTTCGGCGGCAAGACGTACACCGCGAAAGTCGATGCCGACGGTAACTGGACGGCCACCGTGCCGTCTGCGGATCTCGCGGGCCTGAAGGACGGCGATGCCGGCGTGCAGGTGAGCGTCACCAACGCGCACGGCAACAGCGCCTCGGCGGGCCGCGAGTACAGCGTGGACGCCACCGCGCCAGCCGTGAGCATCGATACGGTCGCAGGCGATAACGTGATTAACGCCAGCGAAGCGGCTGCGGGCGTGGCCATTTCCGGCACCACCACGGCGGAAGTCGGTCAGACGGTCACCGTGACGCTGGGCGGGAAGAGCTATACCGCGCAGGTGCAGCAGGGCGGCATCTGGAGCGTGAACGTGCCGGGCACAGACCTGTCCGCACTGGCGGATAACGGCTACACCGTGCAGGTCAGCGTGAGCGACGCCGCGGGTAACCCGGGCAGCGCGGGCAAAGCGATTACGCTTGATACCACGCCGCCGACCGTCAGCTTTAACGCCGTCGCGGGCGATGACGTCATCAACAGCGTGGAGCACGGGCAGGCGCAGATCGTCAGCGGCACGGCAACCGGCGCGAGCGTCGGCGATAAGCTGGTCATCACCATCGGTTCGAACCAGTACACCACCACCGTTGACGCCAGCGGTAACTGGAGCGTGGGCGTGCCGGCCAGCGTGATTTCCGCGCTGACCGACGGCACCGTGACCCTCAGCGCGACGATTACCGACAGCGCGGGCAACAGCAGCACCCAGACCCACGACGTGGTAGTGAACACGGCCTCCGTGGCGCTGACCATCAATACCCTCAGCGGCGATGACGTCATCAACGCGGCTGAAGCCGGTTCGCCACTTGTGATTAACGGCTCCAGCGCCCAGTTCGCCAGCGGGACGCAGGTCACCGTGACGCTGAACGGCAAGAGCTATACGGCCACCATCCAGAGCGACGGCAGCTGGACGACCACCGTACCTGCCGCCGACGTGGGCGCCCTGGCCGATGGCGCGAGCTACCAGGTGTCCGTCTCGGCACAGGACAGCGCGGGCAACAGCGCGTCGGCGACGCACGGCATCAGCGTGGATACCACCGCGCCGGTCGTGAGCATTGCGACGCTGTCGGGTGACGACATGCTGAACGCGCTTGAAGCGCAGCAGCCGCTGACCGTGCACGGATCTTCCAGCGCGGAGGCGGGTCAGACCGTCACCGTGACGCTGGGCGGCAAAACCTACACTGCCACCGTCGCGAACGACGGGACGTGGACGCTGGATGTTCCGGCAGCCGATCTGGCCGCGCTGAGCCAGGGCGCGCTGACGGTGACCGCCTCGGTCAACGATAAAGCGGGTAATAACGGCCAGACCACGCACACCTTAACGGTCGATACCGTCGCGCCAACCGTGACCATCAGCACCGTGGCCGATGACGATATCGTCAACAACGCGGAGCAGCTGGCGGGCCAGACCATCAGCGGCACCACCACGGCGGAACAGGGCCAGACGGTGACCGTCTCCTTCAACGGGCACAGCTATCAGGCGACCGTCGGGGCGGACGGTTCGTGGTCGGTCTTCGTGCCGGGCCGTGATTTCCTCGGCCTGAGCGACGGGGATTACACCATCACCGCTTCGGTAAGCGACAGGGCGGGCAACCCGGGCAGCGCGACGCACGACGTGACGCTGAACGGCGATGTCCCAACCATCACCATCAACACTTTTGCGCAGGACGATATCGTCAACGCCGCCGAGCACGGCACGCCGCTGGTCGTCAGCGGCACCACCGACGCCCCGGCGGGCCAGACGGTGACCATCACGCTGAACGGTAAAACCTACACGGCGACCGTCCAGAATGACGGCAGCTGGAGCTATACGGTGGGCAGCGCAGACGTGGCCGCGCTGGCGGACGGCGGTTCGTACGTCATTAACGCGCAGGTCAGCAACACCATCGGCAACAGCGGCAGCGATAACCACACCGTGACCGTGGATCTCACCGCGCCGTCGATGGGCATCAGCATTGATTCGCTGCAAAACGACACCGGCCTGAGCGCGAGTGATTTCATCACCAACGATAGCCAGGTGGTGGTCAACGGCTCGCTGACCGCGCAGCTCGGCAATAACGAGAAGGCGCAGATCAGCCTTGACGGCGGCACCACCTGGATTGACCTGACCGTGACCGGCACCACCTGGCGCTACTCCGATGGCCGCACCCTGACGGACGGTACGTATCAGTATCAGGTGCGCGTTATCGATAACGCGGGCAACGTGGGGGCGACGGACAGCCAGGACGTGGTTATCGATCAGACGAAGCCTGCGGCGACGACCATTACTGTGGATTCCATCACCCAGGATACGGGTCTGTCCGGCAGCGACTTTATCACCAGCGACAGCCAGATCAGCCTGAAAGGGACGCTCGGCGCGGCGCTGGGCAGCGGCGACCACGCGCAGATCAGCCTCGACGGCGGCGTTACCTGGACAGACGTCAGCGTCAGCGGCCTGAGCTGGACCTATGTCGATGGCCGCACGCTGGCCGACGGGGATTATAACTACCAGCTGCGCGTGATTGACGACGCGGGCAATATCAGCGCCACCGCCAGCCAGGTGGTGACCATTGATACGGTTGCGCCGGACGCCAGCAAAACCATCGCCATCGACAGCATCAGCGACGATACCGGCCTGAGCGGCAGCGACTTTATCACCAACGATACG
The DNA here is from genome assembly GCF_014930495.1 of Enterobacter cloacae complex sp. S3. Taxonomy (NCBI): domain Bacteria; kingdom Pseudomonadati; phylum Pseudomonadota; class Gammaproteobacteria; order Enterobacterales; family Enterobacteriaceae; genus Enterobacter; species Enterobacter cloacae complex sp. S3. Next base: position 189,512 of record NZ_JADBRD010000009.1, read on the forward strand.
TCCCTGACGCTGCACGGCTCGCTCGGCGCGACGCTGGCCGACGGCGAATATGCCCAGATCAGCATCGACGGCGGCGTCACCTGGCAGAACGTGATTGTCACCGGCAACAGCTGGTACTACGTCGATAGCCGCACGCTGGGTAACCAGACCTATGACTACTACGTTCGCGTGGTGGATGCGGCGGGCAACGTGGGGGCCAGCGCCCATCAGCAGGTGACCGTCGATACGGTCGCCCCGGATGCGGCGATTACGGTGACCGTGGATAACATTACCGTGGATACCGGCTTCGACAATAACGACTTCCTGACCAGTTCGACCTCGTACACGCTGCACGGAACGCTCGGCGCAGAGCTTGGCGCGGGTGAATTCGTGCAGGTGAGCATGGACGGCGGCAGCACCTGGGTGTACGCCACCGTCAGCGGTACGCAGTGGAGCTACAGCGACACGCGTACCCTGACCGACGGCAGCCATAACTACCAGGTGCGGGTCGTCGACCAGGCGGGGAATGTCGGGGCAACCACCTCGCAGGCGGTGACGGTGGATACGCAGGCGCCGCAGTACGGCATCACCATCGACAGCATCAGCGAAGATACCGGCCAGTCCGGGAGTGATTTCATCACCATGGACACCACGCTGACCATCAACGGTTCGCTGGGCAGCGCGCTGGCAAACGACGAGCGCGTACAGATCAGCCTGGACGGCGGGAACACCTGGTCAGACGCCACGGTCACCAACCAGCGCTGGAGCTACACCGATACCCGCGATCTGCCTGACGGGGACTACACCTACCAGGTGCGGATTATCGACCAGGCGGGCAACGTCGGCTCCATCGCCTCTCAGGTGGTGACGGTAGACACCACGCCGCCAACCACCGTAGGCACGGTAGTGAGCTATACCGACGGCGAAGGCGAGCGTCAGGGGACCTTTGGCAGCGCGGTGGCAACGGACGATAACTCGCCGCTGATCAACGGCACGCTTAACCGCGCCCCGGACGACGGTGAAATTGTGCAGCTCTATCGTGACGGAGTCCTGCTCGGCCAGGTGACCATGAACGGCAGCGCAAGCTGGTCCTTCCAGGACAACGGCCTCAGCGACGGCAACCACACCTACATTGTGCGCGTCACCGACAGGGCCGGTAACTACACGGAATCCGACGGCTTTGTGCTGAACGTTGATACCAGCATCCCGACCACCACGGCGGCGATTACCGCGCAGACCACGTCGGACACCACGCCGATCGTCAGCGGTACCGTCTCCGCTGACCTGGTGAACGGTGAATACCTGGTGGTAACGGTAAACGGAAAAACCTACACCTCCCAGACCGGCGGTGCGGTGGTGGTCGATCCGGATCACAACACCTGGTATCTGCAGATCCCGGACGGCGATGCGCTGAGCGTGTCGAGCTACAGCGTGACGGCGCAGGTGAAGAGCAGCGCGGGGAACGGTAATACCACCGGTACGGCGACCGGCAGCCTGGTGATTGATACCACCTCGGTGAATACCGACTGGGCAACCACGGCGGGGAACAGCAACAACTCCACCATGACCCTCGGCATGAACAGCAGCGGTCTGTGGAATATCATTGCTAACGGCCAGTCATACTCCAGCAGCGATAGCTCGACCTATGCCGGAAATGCGCTGACCAACACCCGCGGCTATTACGTGGTGAGCCAGACCGCCGCCGACTTTGACCGTAACGGCACGCAGGATATCTTCGCGACGGAAAATACCTACGCCGGGTCAACGCAGGTGATGTGGACCTACGATGGCAGCACCTATAACGCCAGCCAGCTGGCGATGGGCACCACCATCTGGTACGGCGGCGTGATTGCCTACGACAAAACCGGCGATGGCTATCTGGATCTGGCGTACGGTGATGCCGGCATGGACTCACTGACCTACCTGGTGAACAACAACGGCGTTCTGTCGCCGGACGGCACCGGTGGCGAAGGCGGTTTCTACGGCCAGTTCGATTCCGGGCGTGAAATCTCCGGCGTCGACCTGAACAACGACGGCACGGTGGATATCGTTCAGCACACCAACCGCAGCGGCGCGTACTCGTTAACCGTGATCAACAACAACGGTAACGGCACGCTCTCTATCGGTCAGAACCTGACCAACGTGTTTGTGGCAAACGCCTCGAATACCACCACGGCGGCGTCCATGACGTGGGCGGACTTCAACGGCGATGGCTACATGGATCTGTACCTGGGCAGCAGCTACAACAACAACGGCGGGGTGATCTACTACAACGACGGTACCGGGAAGCTCTCTGCCACCAAGAGCGCGGTGGAAGCCTCTAACGCCACGGCGGGGTATCTGTCGGTGGCGGTGGACTGGAACGGTGACGGGCAGATGGACATCATCAAGCTCAGCACCTACGGCGGCTCGCAGACGGCGACCCTGTTCACCAACAACGGTTACGGTTCCACCTGGACCTCCAGCCAGCTGGCGTCCGGAATTGCCTACGCGACCGGCGTGGCGGCGGTGGACTACAACTGGGACGGTGCGCAGGATCTGCTGGTCTCTCAGCAGAACGGCAAGGTGGTGCTGGTGCAAAACAGCAAAACCATTGCTGACGGCACCGCGATGCACCTGCACATTGTCGACAGCGAGGGCATCAACGCCTACTACGGCAACACGGTTAATCTGTACAACGCCGCGGGCGTGCTGGTGGCCTCGCAGATCATCAACGCCCAGTCAGGTATCGGGTCGAACGATACCTCTGCGCTGGTGAGCTTCTACGGTCTGGATCCGAATGAAACCTATTCGGCCGAAATCCTGAAGATCACCAACGGCGTGTCGGATAACGTCACCTGGAGCGGTCTGGAGGCGGGCAACGGCAAAGAGGGCTACGTCCTGACGGCCGAAGCCGCCACCGGCGGACACAGCGGGACCATCACCGGGACCGGGTATAACGACACCTTTATCGCAGAGAACGGCACCTATACCTACAACGGCTCCGGCGGCTGGAATACCCATTCCGACTACGACACCTGGAGCAACACCGGCGGGATGGACGTGGTGGATTACCGCAATGCGACCTCCGGCGTGACCGTTGATTTGCGCCTTTCTACCGCGCAGGACACCGGGTTCGGAACGTCACGACTGCTCAACATTGAGGGGATCAACGGCTCGGACTTCGACGATGTCATTACCGGCAACAGCGGTGATAACCAGTTCGAAGGCCGCGGCGGGAACGACACCTTCAACATCGGCAGCGGCGGTCACGATACGTTGCTCTACAAGCTGATCAACGCCTCGGATGCAACGGGCGGTAACGGCCACGACGTGGTGAACGGCTTTACGATCGGCACCTGGGAAGGGACCGCGGACACGGATCGCATTGATCTGCGCGATCTGCTCTCCGGCAGCGGCTATACCGGCACGGGCTCGGCGAGCTACGTGAACGGCGTCGCCACCCTGGACAGCAGCGCGGGCAATATCAGCGATTATATCCGCGTGGTGCAGAACGGCAGCAATACCGAGATCCAGGTTGACCTGGACGGTACCGGCGGTCAGTTCTCGCCAACCACGCTGGTGACCCTGAACGGCGTGCAGACGGATCTGGCGACGCTGCTGGCGAACCATCAGCTGTTAATTGCGTAAAACAACGCCGCGGGGAGCGATCCCCGCGGCCTTTTGCGTTTCTTTACATGAATAGCCATAACCCTATATTTCACATGATTATTTTGCGGGCTCGTTTAGAAAGCGTTCGATTTTTAATCATTCCGTAAAGGTATCATTTCAGTGCGAAATTACCGCTCTGGACAGGACGTAGCATTATGAAGACACATCCACAGTACGAACCCTGGCTGCAGGGCATGCTCATCATCGCGAAACACTACCGGCTGGACTTTTCGGCGGAGCATGTTCGGGTCACGATTAACCATGAAAGCCAGTCTCCGCGCCAGCTGGTGCTGGAGGAGATGGCGCGCCAGCTTGGGCTGGGGATGCGTATGGTGGCGGCTGAAGCGGTATCCCTCGATCCGTGGCGCCTGCCGCTGCTGGCGGAATTCACCGGCGGACAAATCGCGGTCATTAACCGCATGGACAGCGAAGGCAACGTCAGCCTGCAGTTTAGCGGCGACGCGGGGCTGGAGACGACGCTGACGCGTGACGAACTCGGGGCGCGGTTAAAGGGGCTGATGGTGTTGCGCCCGCTCGAATCCACGCCGGATGCCCGCGTGGACGACTACATCAAACCCTATGAGAAAAACTGGTTCTGGCAGCTGGCGCTGAAGGACTGGCGACGCTATAGCGACATTATGCTGGTGGCGCTGGTGGCCAACGTGCTGGCGCTCTCCGGCATGGTCTTCTCCATGCAGGTGTACGACAGGGTGGTGCCATCGCAGTCGGAAGCCACGCTGTGGGTGCTGTTTGGCGGCGTGATGATCGCCATCGTGTTCGAATTCATCATGCGCATGCTGCGCGTGCATATTTCTGACGTGGTGGGGAAACGCGCCGACCTGCGCATCTCTGAACGCGTGTTTGCCCACGCGCTGCGGATTAAAAACGGCGCGCGCTCCAAATCAACCGGATCCTTTATCGCCCAGATCCGCGAGCTGGAGTCGGTGCGCGAGCTCATTACCTCGACCACCATTGCGGCGATTTCCGACCTGCCGTTCTTCCTGCTGTTCGTCTTTATTCTGTGGATGATTGGCGGGCCGCTGGTGCTGGTGGTCCTGCTCGCCGTGCCGCTGCTGCTCATCCCCGGCCTGCTGGTGCAGCGCCCGCTGGGGAAACTCTCCAGCGAAGGGATGCGTGAATCCGCCATCCGTAACGCCACGCTGGTGGAAGCGGTGCAGGGCATTGAAGACATCAAGCTGATGCGCGCCGAGCAGCGTTTCCAGAACCAGTGGAATAACACCAACGACGTTGCCGCCAGCGTCGGCATGAAGCAGCGCTGGCTGACGGGGTTACTGCTGACCTGGACTCAGGAGGTGCAGTCCATCGTCTACGCGGTGGTGCTGCTGGTGGGCTGTTACCTGGTCATCAGCGGCGACATGACTACCGGTGCGCTGGTGGGAACCTCGATTCTGGCGTCGCGCACCATCGCGCCGCTGTCGCAGATCTCAGGCGTGCTGTCGCGCTGGCAGTCGGCAAAAGTGGCCCGCAAGGGGCTGGACGACCTGATGCAGCGCCCGATTGACGATCCGCAGCACGGCAAGAAGGTGCATAAAGCCCACCTGCGCGGCGACTATGCGCTTGAGGACGTCGGGTTTTATTACGACGAGGAAGAAAAACTCACCGTGCTCAATATCGGCAAGCTGCAGATCCGCGCCGGAGAGCGCGTGGCGGTGCTTGGGCGCAACGGCTCCGGTAAAAGCACGCTGCTGCAGCTGCTGGCGGGCATGCAGGAGCCGCAGCAGGGCAGCATCCTGCTCGACGATATCGCCCTCAATCATCTGGACCCGGCCGACCTGCGCCGCGACATGCAGCTGCTCAGCCAGCAGGCCCGGCTGTTCTTTGGCTCCGTGCGGGACAACATCCTGATGGGGAACCCGTTAGCCACCGACGATGAGATTCATCAGGCGCTGGTCAACAGCGGCGCGCTGGAGTTTGTGCGCAAGCAGAAAATGGGGCTGAACTACATCATCAACGAGGGCGGGGCTGGCCTCTCCGGCGGACAGCGTCAGGCGCTGCTGCTGGCGCGAGCCCTGATTACCTCGCCGACTATCCTGCTGCTGGATGAGCCTACGGCCTGGCTGGACGAAATGAGCGAGAAGCAGTTTATTCAGCATCTTCACAAATGGCTGGGTAAACGCCGGACGCTGGTCGTGGCGACGCATCGCCTGCCGATCCTGGACCTGGTCGACCGCATCATCGTGCTGGAAAACGGCAAGGTGGTGATGGACGGCCCGCGCGATGCGATCCTGCACCAGCACGGTATGGCGCCGCAGAAAGCCGCGCAGCGCACCGTGACCATGAAGCCAGCGGCGGTTGTCGAGGAGGGCGCGGCATGAATGATTTCTCTCGTTTCAATAGCCGACTGAAGGAGCCGCGCCTGCCGCGCTCGTCGCTGGTGGCATGGTCCCTGTTCGCGCTGCTGGCGGTGTTTATCGCCTGGGCAAGCCTGTTCCATCTGGATGAAGTGACGACCGGCAGTGGCAAGGTCATACCGTCTTCGCATGAGCAGGTCATCCAGTCTCTGGAAGGCGGCATCATCCACAGCCTGATGGTGCGCGAAGGCGATATCGTGGAACGCGGGCAGAAGCTCGCGCAGCTTGACCGGACAAAAACCGAGTCGAGCGTGCTGGAGAGCGAGTCTCGCCTGAATGCGGCGCTGGCAACCGCTGCGCGCCTGAAGGCCGAGGTGAACGACACGGGGCTCGCGTTTCCGGAGGAGCTGGATGACGACGTTGAGCTGGTCAAACAGGAAACGGCGCTCTACCAGTCCCGTCGTGAAAGTCTCGAAAAAGGGCTGGCCGGCTTGCGTCAGGGCGCCGAGCTGGTGCAGCGCGAGCTGTCGTTAACTCGTCCACTGGTGACCCAGGGGGCGGCCAGCAAGGTTGAGGTGTTACGTCTTGAGCGTCAAAAAAATGAGCTTGAGAATAAAATCACCGAGATGAAAAACCAGTATTACGTTCGCGCCCGTGAGGAGCTGGCGAAAGCCAATGCGGAGATTGAGGCCCAGCGTTCGGTGATGAAAGGGCGTGAGGACTCCCTGACCCGACTGACCTTCAATGCCCCGGTTCGCGGGATCGTGAAGGATATTGACGTCACGACCGTGGGAGGCGTTATCCCGCCGAACGGCAAGCTAATGAGCCTTGTCCCGCTTGACGATCAGATGGTGGTCGAAGCGAAAATCTCGCCGCGCGATGTGGCGTTTATTCATCCCGGCCAGAAAGCGCTGGTGAAAATTACGGCCTATGACTACTCCATTTACGGCGGGCTGGAAGGGGAAGTGACGATGATTTCGCCGGACACCCTGCAGGATGAGGTGAAAAGGGATGTCTATTACTATCGCGTCTATATCCGTACCGACAGTAACCATCTGACCAATAAGCAGGGTCAGGAATTTCCGGTCTTTCCGGGCATGATTGCCACCGTTGATATTAAAACCGGCAGCAAAACCATTCTGGATTATCTGTTGAAACCGCTGAACAAGGCAAAAGAGGCGCTGCGGGAACGATAGGGAAATGGCGTTCGGAACTCCGAACGCCTGCTGGATTATACGGTTGACGTCACGTTGTGAGCGTGGCGTCGCTCTTTAGGCACAACGTTGATGTAATGCGTAACATACGCAAAATATAAACCGGCATAATTTTCGACAAGGTCGATAAACGCCGGGTATATCGACATCCGACCATCACCACGATCTTTAAGATAACCCGCCTCTTGTGCCGACTTGACAATTCGGTTGACGTGGATGCGCGAAACAAAAAATTCCTTTGCGAGCGTGCTGGCTGAATAGTCAATGACCGCACCGTGAGCGGATTTATTTTTCATGGCCTGCAGATAGATATAAAGCATAATCATACGGCCGCCATCTTTATCGATAAATAATCCCACCTCAGGCAACACCTTTCTGAACGTTAATCCCCGAAAAAGATATTCAGCCGCGCGGCGGAAAAAGTTGTTTCTCAAAATATCATTATCCAGCAGGTTAACATTAATATTAAATGCCGGATAAAGAATGCTGACGGGCAAAAAAGCGCCGGACATATAACGCTTAAGTTCATTCAAGCCTTTTTCGGTTGGCGCGATTCTCGTTTTGCGTCGGTCATCCGTGCAGCGCCAGGTCCTGATGCGCCCGGTGGTTCTCAGTATCGTAATGATCGCAATCACGCTGTTGGGGCTGGCTATTTTATAGCGAGAGCATAACTCTTTAATCTCTGAAACTGACTCGGCCTGATTTCCAAAAATAAAACAACACATGGAGAGGATAATGTTAAACCGTGATTCCTGCAGCATTGTCTTGTAGAACAAAGGTTGTTTTTTGTAGATGGTGTCATTAATTGTGTAGTGCTCTAATATTGCCTCACCGAATCGCGGATTGTTCTTTATAACATCCCTTCGATGTAGCAAGGCCCTGGATGAGATGTGATTATCCATAGCATTTTTCTCGTATTTGAATGAGCCGATAGATGAAGTGTCCACTCTTCTTTTTCGGAATTTTCATTATACCCTGAGAATAAGATATTTGCCGTTGTTATTTGCAAAGAAAAGTATATTTAAACGACGGTGATTAACGCAAAGATGTTCCTGTGAGTTCAGCGGATAACTGTTTCTTACCCTGAGGCTGTACTGTAAAATTAATGTTTATAACAGGTGCGTTAAATTTTACGTATTCACAAATGGAAATGGTGCCTCAGTGCCCAGGAGCAGTTTATGACCCACACAATTTCTCTCAGAAATGAGGCGTGCGATGAACATAAATTTGTCATCTCCGCCTGCGGTTTTACGTTCCAGGGATATCGTCTGATCCTTAACCAGTACGGAATACAGGCTTCGCATATTCACTTTGACGGGGATGAGGTATCCCAACAGGATCTTGAAAATATCCTTATAAATCAGAATGCTCATATTGTGGTGTTTCTCGGAAAAGGTATCGTCAGTCTCCTGGAGAGCCTGAAGAGACTGGCGTCCGTACTCAATGCACTTCCCGTTATTCGACGCGTCACCCTGTATGGCGACCTGCCGGATGGCTGGCTATATCGCACCCTGGGCACGCTTTTAAATAATAGCTATCAATTATCATTGATTCGACTGGCCCGCGTTTCAGATGTCATAACCTGTATTCATACACACCATCATGTTTTTAAAGATCGTTCGTACGTATTACGCGATCGCTACAAGGATAATTCTTCGCAAGAAACCGTAAAGTGGCTAACAAAAAGAGAAATTGACGTTTTATTAAATTTCTACCGCGGCATGTCCGTAAAAGAAATGTGCGACGAAATGGGGCTTTCTAATAAAACGGTTTATACCCACCGTAAGGAAGGCGTGCTGAAATTACGCTTAATTAAGCGGTGGCTAAACGATTCGCACAATTTCAGCGCGGAAAGACGTATCAAGCGGCGGAACCAAAATACGGATTTTACGGATGAAGAATCAGAAATTTTTAATGCATTATATAAAAAAGAGATCTTCCCCGCTTATCAGATCATTACCGATCGTGACAAAAAGGGCGTAGGCTTTGAGATACTGATCCGCTGGAATAAAAACGGTAAAATTGTCAAGCCGGCCAGTTTTCTCACGGATATTTCAAATCATGAAATATGGTTGAAAATAACGGCGTTAGTCATCCATGCCGCCGTGTCAGGGATTAATAAGTATAATGGAAAATACTATTTTTCTGTGAATATTCCGCCTCGTCTGGCTTCCGGAAATGCATTGCCTGATATGGCAAAGAAAGCTATCGACATGCTGCTCAAGCCGCAGTGGGCCGAAAAGCTGGTATTTGAATTTGCTGAAGATATTGACGTGACGAAGGACAAAAGGATCCCTGAAACCATGCGGCACTTGCGTAATACGGGGTGTCGATTGTTTCTGGATGACTGCTTCTCTAACCATCAAACCATGTTCCCGGTGCGGCAGGTGCATTTTGATGGACTCAAGCTGGATCGCGACATCGTTGAGCATTTTGTGGCAAACGACAATGACTATAACCTGATTAAAGCGCTACAGATTTATAGCGACATGACCGGAACGGACTGTATTGCCGAGGGGGTTGATAGTGAAGAAAAGTTTGAAAAATTAGTCGCGCTGGGCGTCAAAAACTTTCAGGGGTATTATTTATCGCGTGCCGTGAAAGAGGAGGAGTTAGACCGCATGGTCAGAATGTTTAGCTAAGAAAAATAAAGCCCCGAAGGGCCTTTTATTATTTTCGACCCAGCAGAAGGCCGAGAACAATACCGACCGCACCCGCTGCGACGAGGCCGGTGAGGGGGTTATTTCTGACAGCTTCAGTGACGTCGGAAACGGCATCGCTGGCCTGCGCGGCATATTTTCTGGCCGCACCTTTTACCTGATGCTTTGGTGAATCAACGAATTCACCAAACTGCTGCTGCGCTGAACCTGTAAGCTCGTCAAATTTATTTTTAGCTTTATCTTCAGCAAACTGGGTGTTTTTATCAGTACCGAAATCAGACATTTTTGCCTCCTTTTGTTGATTATTAAAGGATAGCCGCTCTTTGTGGATGTGGGAGACGTTAGGCTAAATTCGGTACACGTCAGGGCTGTTTTCGGATATATCTCTATACCGGGAGCCCGTTATTTTTCATTGTCATCCTGACCGTAATACAGTTTCCCTATGCGAATCAGCGGGCGGCCCTGAGACTTACGATGCAGGTTACTGTCCCTGAGCGAATAAACGCACCCGCAGTATTCCTGCTGGTAAAACTGCTCCCGCTTGCTGATCTCAATCATGCGAGAGGAGCCGCCCTGTTTACGCCAGTTATAGTCCCAGTAAACCATACCCGGATAGCGCGCGGCAGCACGCTGGCCGCAGTCATTTATCTGCTGCATGTTTTTCCAGCGGGAGATCCCCAGCGAGCTGCTGATGACGCGGAATCCATTTTCTGCCGCATAGAGCGCCGTACGCTCGAAACGCATATCGAAGCACATGGTGCAGCGGACGCCGCGCTCGGGTTCCCATTCCATGCCTTTTGCACGCTCAAACCAGTTATCGGTGTCGTAATCGGCATCAACAAACGGCACGCCGTGTTTTTCCGCAAAGCGAATATTCTCCTCCTTCCGAATGAGGTATTCCTTTTGTGGATGGATATTGGGGTTGTAGAAGAAAATCGTGTAGTCAATCCCCGAAGCCTGGATAGCCTCCATCACTTCACCCGAGCAGGGGGCGCAGCAGGAGTGCAACAGCAGCCTGTCGGCACCGTCTGGCAGGGAAAGTTGTGGTCGGATAAAAGGGGCTGTCGTCATGGCGTTCTGCAATATGTTTATGAAATTTATGGAAGGGTAGCATAAATTCATCATCTGTTGAGACGGGATCAAGGCAGGACAGAGCGACCCCGCGGGGCGGGATCATCTCGGGTACCACGTGTCGTTATTCGGCAAATTTCAGCAGCGCGTCGCCATCAAGACGATAGCGAACCCATTCGGACTGCGGCAGCGCGCCTATGCTCAGGTAAAAATCAATCGCGGGCTGGTTCCAGTCCAGCACGCTCCATTCAAGGCGGCCGCACTGCCGTTTTACCGCGAGCTGCGCGATATGTTTCAGCAGCGCTCTTCCCGCGCCTTTACCGCGATACTCCGGGGATACGTACAGGTCTTCCATGTAAATCCCGTTGCGTCCGAGCCAGGTCGAATAGCTGGTGAAGAACACGGCATAGCCGGCAGTCTTGCCTTCACACTCCGCGATCAACGCTTCGGTTTTTGTGCCTGCGCCAAAGAGCGTTTCGCGGATCTCCTCCGGCGTGGTAACCACTTCTTCCGGCGCTTTTTCATACACCGCCAGCTCGTAGATCATGGCGTATATCGCCGCCGCATCTTCGGGGCGGGCCTGACGAATGGTGATGCTCATTATTTTCCCTGTGTTTTAGCCTGTGTTTCGATTGATGGCGTTAAGCATACGGAGTATTGTCCGAAGAATTAAGTGCAATGAAATCAACAAAAGATGAATATTATGCATCCGGTACTGAGGCGTCTTGATTTAAACCTGCTGCCCGTTTTCGACGCGATTTACCGCCATCGTTCCGTTCGGCTGGCCGCTGATGAGCTGGCGATGAGCACATCGGCACTGAGCCATGCGCTGTCGCGTTTGCGCATCACCCTTAATGACCCGCTCTTTTTTCGGGAAGGGCATCGCATGTCCCCCAGCGTGTATGCCTCTCAGCTTGCGCCTTCCATTGCTTCCGCATTGTCGTTCCTCAATCATGAGCTGACCCCGCAGCCGGAGTTTGACCCGGCCAGCAGTACCGAAAGCTTACAAATTGGGATTACGGACTTTACCGCGCTGTGCATTTTCCCGGCGCTGATGCACAAACTGCAGCTTGCTGCCCCGGGTTTGCGTTTCGAATTGCGCTATCTGCCGCACAGCCCGGCGCTGACGGAACTGCTGGCGGGCGAAGTGGATCTCGCGCTGGGTTTCAGCACTCAGGATGATATCCGGCACCCGGAGCTGGAAGAGATCGACTGGTTTGAAGATGAGTATGTGGTCATCGGCAACGCGCGCCGGACGCGTCTGACGCTGGAGGATTATCTCGCGGCCCGTCATCTGGTGGTGACGCCATGGAATGAGAAGCAGGGCGTTCTGGACGTGCGGCTGGAACAACTGGGCTATACCCGACAAATCGCGATCAAAACGCCGTCGATGCTGAGCGCGCCGTTTATCGTTGCCGAAAGCGACCTGCTGATGGCAATCCCCCGTTTTGCCGCTGAGAAGCTGGCTGCGGCAGCGGACCTGAGGATTTTTCCTTTACCGTTTTCGATACGCACGTTTGAAGTGAAAATTTACTCGCATAAACGCAGCGGCCAGCGGGGCGCAACGCGCTGGCTTAAGGATGAGCTGCAAACGCTGGCGCAGGCTGACAGGGAACCGTAGGCCGGGCAAGCGCTGTGCCGCCCGGCAGAAATGGCGGTCAATAAGAGATAGTCACTTTAACGGCAGGTAGATATCGGTTTGCAGCGCATGTTCCGGCACTTCGTGAATAAAGTTGAGGTAGTGGAAAAATACCGGGGCATCGCGCAGCGTTTCGCCGCTGGCCGGTAGCCAGTCGCGAAACATCGCCCACACCGTGGCGGAAATGGTATCCAGAGACCCCGTGTGACGGCCAACAGCGTAACGTCCGCCGTCGATTTCGCCACTGCAAACCCCGAATTCATTTTCTGGTATCGCTTCAGAGATACTGCCGCAGATATCGAAACGAAAGGCGTCTGCGGGTGTGGTTGCCGGGTCATCCCAGGCAATGCCAAACGTGCTGCTTTCGTGTACTGGCGATAAGCCCGTGGTTTTACGCCATGCAATAAATTTCGCCGCGCTGTCATTAACCCGATCCGGGCTACCACGGTGCTGCAGCATTGCCACTTGGATCTGTGGGAAATCAACAATTTTAATTTCCATCGTTTTTTGCTCCTGGAAGGTCATTTTCGGTACGCGCTGGTGCCAGTTCAGCCAGTCCGGCTGCTGCCGAAACTGACGCGGGCTTTTTCCAAACGCGTTTCTGAAGGCGCGACTGAACGATTCAGGGCTCTGGAACCCGGCATCGAGCGCAATATCAATCACCTTATCCTGAGGATTAAACGCCAGTCGCCAGGACGCATGACGCAGGCGCAACCACTGAATATAGCGATACAAAGGCTGGCCGCTAAACGCCAGGAACTGCCGGTGAAAATGATAAGGCGAACAGCAGGCTAACGCGCTGAGCAACTCCAGCGTAAGCGGTTCATCGAGATGTTGGGCGATATAGTCGCACACCGTCGTGAAGCGCTCGCGGTAAGCCGTTTTGATTGCATCGTTCATTGCATCCTCCTGATGACCTACTTTGCCTCACCGAACGGCCAAAATCCTGACCGATCTTGCTGATTATGGAGAGGGTAGACTGGCGGTATATCATTGTGCGGCATTAATCGTTCCGTCGTACCTATGATACTGCTGAATGATGAATGAAGACTCACTTCCTATACTTATATTAGGTTTGTCATAATCCAAATTTTCTAAGCTACAAAATTTTATGAGAGGTAATGATGGAAAAGGACTTAAAGCCAGAACAAATCGAAATCATAAACCGTATTGTATTTGAGCAAATCGACAAGATGCAGGCCAGAGTAGCCGAAATAGTTGCTGAAACAGAGAGATCTACGCACCAGCAGCTGCAGGATAGCGGGATTGATATGACCGAATTTTATCCGGCTAATAAGGATTATTTGATGATGACTCTTGTTCAACACTTAATAGATCAAGTACATGGCGGCAATATGGTTCTTGCCCAAAAAATGATATCCATGGAAGCAAAACGGCTGAATATCAGCGTACATGTTGAGGCAGAGTAAATAATATCGAATAAGGAATAAATGAATGGGGTCATGTTTGTGAACAGACAAATTTCGTGAGTATCGCTGAGGCTATCAGCTGCTCGTCGCTAAAGTACGTCCAACAGCTGATAGTTTTTTTCAGTTCGCTTCATGATTTGCGCAAATTTCAGCGCAAAATTCCATAAAGGCTTCGACAGCAGCGGGGGGCAGTCGACGAGATGGCCGCGTGATATACAGCGGATAGGTTTCGCCTGGCCATTCCGGAAAAAGTTCGACCAGCATTCCGTCAGCGATCAATTGCGTGACGCTGAGTGAAAGTACCTGGGCAATACCAACACCACTTACGCAGGATTGCACCATCAGATCTACATCGGTTGTCGTCAAATGACCGTGAGTATCAATAGCCAGTACTTCGCGATCGCGACGGAATTCCCACTCAAACGGTTTCCCGCGGCGAGGATCGATATACTGAATACACTCATGCGTGACTAGTTCTTCAGGATGCGCAGGTCTACCATGCCGTTTCAGATATGCCGGTGATGCCACAGTGAGTACGCGCGTTTGAAAGAGCAATTTCGAAGAAATAGTTGAGGGGAGTTGCGGCCCGAAACGCACCGCAACATCTATACCCTCCGTCACAAGATCCCCCACGTCAGGCTGCTGCACTACTGTAAGTTCCAGTTCCGGGTGACGTTCGCGCAAAAGAGGCAGTTTCGGGGCCAAAATATAACGAGCGAAGATTGGATTAACGCTGACCCGTAATGATCCTCGTACAGCAATGGCGGCACCGGATACGTAGCTTGCCGCAACTTCAATACCTTCAAGGTGTGGCGAGGCGCGCTCATACAAAGCCCGGCCTTCGTTCGTCAGGTTCATCGTACGCGTCGTACGGTTTAGCAAGCGCACTCCGAGCCTCTCTTCAAGACGATCTATCGATCTGCTCACGCCAGAAGCGGACAGTCCCAGCACCTCGCCAGCGCGACTGAAACTACCCGCCTCGACAACTGCGGCCAACACGCTCAATCCTGACAGAAGCCTTCCGTCAAAACTCATAGAGACTCACCTTTGAATTTATTCAAATATAATTTGCATAAAACTACCTTTATCAAAAATGGTGCGCAACCTATTGTGTCAGCCAATTCGTTGCCGGGCGCTATTTTACCTGTCTCCGGCTGGGCAAACCTCGCAACGAACGGCATCACTTAACCCTGAGGAATACGAAATGACAACGACGCGCACTCTTTTTAAAGGCGGCATCATCCTTACTCTGGATGCCGATATTCCCAACCTCTCCGTGGGCGATGTTCTCGTCCATGGCGACCGTATCGCAGCAGTGGGTCCGGATCTGCAGGCGGATGATGCCCAGGTGATCGATGCAACTGACCATATTGTAATGCCCGGCCTGGTGGATGCTCACCACCATATGTGGCTTGGCGTGATGCGCCGCATGATGCCAAATGTCGACGATCTTTTTGCTTACATTGATGTGGTCGCAGAGAAACTGGGCAAACATTATCGTCCTCTGGACATGTACCTGAGTACCAGGCTCACGGCACTTGCCTCACTGGACGCTGGTATTACTACCATCATTGATGCCTGCCACAACTCGCGCAGCCCCGAGCATACTGATGCAGCATTAGATGCTCTAAAGGAAAGCGGCATCCGTGCGTTACATATGGTCGGTGCAGCAATGGATAAAGAAGCTTCGTCGGCGCATTTGCCTGCGGATTTGGAGCGGCTGTCGCGAAGCTGGAATACAAATGACAGCCTGGTGCACGTTGGTCTGTTTGGTCAGCTCAATCTTGACTGGTGGAAGGTCGCGCGCAAACTCGACATGCGCATTCTGACCGAATTCATCGGCGATCTCGCCAATCTCGGCCCTGAGTTTGCCACGCCGGGCGTACTGGGCACACATAACATCTTCAACCACTGTTCAAGGGTTCCTCAGGATACGTGGAAGCTCCTGGCCGATTCAGGAGTGAACATCACGGTCAATCCACGGTCGGATGCGCTATTTGGCTTCGACGATGAAAGTTTTGCCTACCAGCAGGCTGTCGATCGCGGCTTGACCCCGGCACTGGGCATTGACCTTGATACTGCCTTTGGCAGCGATATGTTCGGGGAAATGCATGCTCTGTTCGGGCAACAGCGATCGGCTATGCGCTACCGTCGCTTCCGTGGTGAGGACAATGTGCCGTCTCCCATCACGGCCGAGGACGTCCTGAAAGCGGCAACGGTTAATGGCGCGCGTGCGGCCGGTTTGGAGGACCAGATTGGCACCCTTACGCCAGGCAAGCAGGCCGACATTATCATGGTTCGCACCAGCGGAGCCGCTGTTTTCCCGGTAACCAACGTCATTGGTACCGTCGTGCAGGCGATAGAGCGGTCTGATGTGGATACCGTGATGGTGGCCGGCCAGCTTCGTAAACGTGCGGGCAAGTTGGTGGATATCGATCTGGCGGCGCTCAGTACAGAGATAACCGTTTCTCGTGATTACCTGCTCAACGCCAGCTGCTATCACATCGATCTTTTTAAAGCATCCTGATGACAGAGCGGCCTGATACACCGGGCCGTTCAACCCTCTTAATCATATTTCATAAAGGATAATGACATGGGAGCCCTCGCCATTAAGCGGTTCGCGGAGGATAACACCCCGCGCGTCCTGCTTCCCCGCCCGGCAACGGGCGTTATTGCCGCACTTTTCTTTGGCTATCTGGCAGTCGGACTGCCGCTGCCGGTGATTCCATTGTTCATCCATGGCCATCTCGGCTTCAGCAACCTCGTGGTGGGACTGGCGATCGGCATCCAGTTTCTGGCCACCGTCCTGACCCGCGGCTATGCCGGACGGGTTACAGACCAGCAGGGCGGTAAACGTTCTGCTCTCCAAGGAGCAATCCTTTCAGCGATAGCAGGGGCGCTGTATCTGGTGGCTTCGGTAACGGATTTATCGCCTGCTGCAACCCTTTGCATTGTTATCGCAGGTCGTCTGATGGCCGGTTTTGGCGAAAGTCAGTTCGTGACGGGATGTGTCTCCTGGGCAATTGCTTCAGTTGGCCCTCAGCGCACCGGTATGTCCATGTCCTGGACCGGCATCGCGATGTTCGCGGCGCTGTCGATTGGTGCTCCTGCTGGCATGGCGTTATATCAGCATTACAGCCTCGCAATGGCGATGATTGCCTGTATCGCTGCACCGATGTTGGCCGCTCTGGTTGCATTTTGTACCCCATCATATATATCGCCTGGAGGTCCGCGACTGCCATTCCATCGCGTAGTAGGGCGCATCTGGCGCGAAGGGCTGGGATTAATGCTGCAGGGCGTGGGGTTGTCAGGACTAACCGCTTTTGCCTCGCTGTACTTTGCGGCACATCACTGGCAGAACGCCGGCCTGGTGATGACTGCGTTTGGTCTGGGTTTTATTTTCGTTCGCCTCGCCCTGGGGCATCTGCCAGACCAAATGGGCGGCTATCGCGTTGCAGTTTGGTCACTGGTGGTTGAAGCGCTAGGCCAGGCAATGCTGTGGTTGGGTTCAAACGAATGGATGGCACTTGCAGGTGCGCTGGTTACCGGACTGGGCTGTGCGCTGGTTTTCCCCGCATTGGGCGTCGAAGCCTTAAGACGTGTTCCACAAGCCAACCGCGGCAGCGCAATGGGCGCGTTCGTTGCATTTCTGGATGTCGCTTATGGAATCGCCGGGCCGGTAGCTGGCCTGATCGCCGGTCAGTTTAGTTATGCCGCTGTATATCTGTCTGGTGCGGTCTGTGCGCTGCTGGGTGCGCTGATTGCGAGCGCGTCTCGCATACAGCAATCCTGAATTAACATCCGAGCCGGCAGCGCTTGCTGTCGGTTTACTAATCTGGAGAAATTATATGTCACGCATTTTCATCTCCGGTTCGTCCACAGGCCTGGGTCTGATGGCAGCCGAACTGCTGGTTCAACAAGTACATCAGGTTGTGTTGCACGCGCGTAATGCGAACCGTGCAGAAGATGCCCAACGCGCCTTACCGCAGGCTGAAGCCGTCGTTGTCGGTGACCTGGAGACAATGGAAGGTGCCAGGCAAACGGCATTACGTGTCAACGCCCTGGGACGCTTCGATGCCGTCATCCACAATGCTGCCGTTGGCTACAATGAAGCGTATCGCCTGACCCGCGACGGGCTGCCGCATGTTTTCGCGATCAACACGCTCTCGGCTTACATCCTCACCGCGTTGATTGAACGTCCACAGCGCCTCGTCTATCTGAGTTCGGGTATGCATCATCATGCCCGGGCAAACCTGGATGATATTCTCTGGCGCAAACGTCGCTGGAATGGCTCAGACGCCTATGCGGAGAGCAAATTGCACGACGCTATGCTGGCTTTTGCTCTGGCGCGTCGCTGGCGTGATGTGCGTAGTAACAGCCTCGAGCCTGGCTGGGTGCCGACAAATATGGGGGGGCCGCATGCCCCGGACGATATGGACCAGGCGCACCTGACCCAGGCCTGGCTTGCCGCCAGCCGTGATTCTGCGGCTGACGTAACGGGGAAATATTTCTACCACATGAAGCGCATGACGGCTAATCCGCAGGCGCACGACGTTGTATTGCAGGATCGTCTCATCGATATTTGTACCGAGATTTCAGGGATAGCGCTGCCGGAGTAATACGTAACGTTACCGAAGTGCGTATTAACCATAAAAAACAGAGTGTTTACATCTTAAGGATAAAATAGGTACAATACCCCCCTATAGTATCAGGAGGGCGTATGCCGCATTCACCCGAAGATAAAAAACGTATTCTTACTCGCGTCCGCCGCATTCGGGGTCAGGTTGATGCCCTTGAACGCGCGCTGGAGTCGGGCGACCCCTGTCTGGCCATCCTGCAGCAAATCGCCGCCGTGCGCGGGGC
Source organism: Enterobacter cloacae complex sp. S3 (assembly GCF_014930495.1). Lineage (NCBI taxonomy): Bacteria > Pseudomonadati > Pseudomonadota > Gammaproteobacteria > Enterobacterales > Enterobacteriaceae > Enterobacter > Enterobacter cloacae complex sp. S3. The sequence continues at coordinate 208,331 of NZ_JADBRD010000009.1, forward strand.
TGCCAATGGCCTGATGGGCGAAATGGTTGAAATTCACCTCAAAGATGAGCTGGTGACGGGGGAAACCACGCCGGATCAGCGAGCCGTACGCATGGCGGAAGTCGGCCATTTGCTGCGCTCTTATCTAAAATAAACCCACACACCTGACAAAAAGGGAAGACATGATGAAATCTCGCGCTGCAGTTGCATTTGGTCCCGGCCAGCCGCTGAAAATCGTTGAAATCGACGTGGCACCGCCGAAGAAAGGCGAAGTGCTGATCAAAATCACCCATACCGGCGTGTGCCATACCGATGCGTTTACGCTCTCCGGTGACGATCCGGAAGGCGTCTTCCCGGCGGTGCTGGGTCATGAAGGCGGCGGGATTGTGGTGGAAGTGGGCGAGGGAGTGACCAGCCTGAAGCCTGGCGATCACGTTATCCCTCTGTACACCGCGGAATGCGGCGAGTGTAAGTTCTGTAAATCCGGTAAAACCAACCTCTGCCAGGCGGTTCGCGCCACTCAGGGGAAAGGGCTGATGCCGGACGGTACCACCCGTTTCTCCTATAACGGCGAGCCTGTTTACCACTACATGGGCACCAGCACCTTCAGCGAGTACACCGTTTGCGCGGAAATTTCCCTGGCGAAGGTGAACCCGCAGGCGCCGCTGGATAAAGTCTGCCTGCTGGGCTGCGGCGTGACCACCGGTATTGGCGCGGTGCATAACACGGCAAAAGTCAAAGAGGGCGACACCGTGGCGGTGTTCGGTCTCGGCGGCATTGGTCTGGCGGTGATTCAGGGCGCGGTGCAGGCGAAGGCCGGGCGTATCATCGCGGTCGACACCAACCCGGAGAAATTCAGGCTGGCGGGTGAAATGGGCGCGACCGATTTCGTGAACCCGAAAGATCACGAAAAACCGATTCAGGACGTCATCGTTGAGATGACCGACGGCGGCGTTGACTTCAGCTTCGAATGTATCGGCAACGTGAACGTGATGCGTTCCGCACTCGAATGCTGCCACAAAGGCTGGGGCGAGAGCATCATCATTGGCGTGGCCGGCGCGGGCCAGGAGATTAAAACCCGTCCGTTCCAGCTGGTCACCGGTCGCGTATGGCGCGGTTCCGCGTTTGGCGGCGTGAAGGGCCGTACCCAGCTTCCGGGTATGGTTGAAGATGCTATGGTCGGCAAGATTCAGCTCGATCCGTTCATTACCCACCGCTTGCCGCTGGAGCAGATCAACGACGCGTTCGATCTGATGCACGAAGGAAAATCCATCCGTACCGTCATTCATTTCGGCGACAAGTAACTCTTCTGCCGGCGGTTTTTCACCGCTGGCGTTTCTTTAATAATCTTCTCTAAAGTGTGACCAGTGCGGCGTTTTTAGCCGTAATCTAAATCCCCACCGTGCCGATGACTATTTAACACGCATGTTTTTACGCATCTTACCTACAAGAGAGTCGACGGTCATGGACAACACTACTTCGATGCAGGCGCAGCGCAAGCTGAGCTTCTTGCATCACATCAGGCTGGTTCCGCTGTTTTCCTCCATTCTCGGTGGCATTATTCTTCTGTTCGCCTTGAGCTCGGGTCTGGCGGGGTATTTCCTGCTGCAGGCCGATAACGATCAGCAGGATGTCACGTCCGAAATTCAGGTGCGTATGGGGCTATCGAACAGCTCAAACCATCTGCGTACCGCGCGTATTAATCTGATCCACGCCGGTGCGGCAAGCCGTATCGCGGAGATGGATGCGATGAAGCAGAACATCAGCGAGGCGGAAACGCGCATTAAGCAGTCCCAGGAGAGCTTTACCGCCTATATGAATCGTGCCGTGCGTACCGCTGAGGGTGCAGCGCTGGATGAGGATCTCAAGGCGCGGTACGACGCCTATATTGCGGGCATGCAGCCGATGGTGAAATTCGCCAAAAACGGCATGTTCGAAGCGATTATCAACCACGAAAACGAAACGGCGCGTCCGCTGGATGACGCTTACAACGCCGTGCTGCTGAAGGCGATTAAGATCCGCACCGAGCGTGCCAATGCGCTGACGGCGCAGGCGCACAGCCGTACGCAGCTGGGCCTGATGTTTATGGTGGGCGCGTTTGCGCTTGCGCTGGTGCTGACGGCGATGACCTTTGTCGTGCTCCGCCGCACGGTCATTAATCCGTTGCAGCGTGCAGCGAAACGTATCGAGAATATCGCCAAAGGCGACCTGACGATGCCGGACGACGTGGCCGGGCGCAGCGAAATTGGCCGCCTGACGCGCGATCTGCAAACCATGCAGCACTCGCTTGAAAACACCGTAGGCACCGTACGTCAGGGGGCGGAGGAGATCTACCGTGGCACGAGCGAGATTTCCGCCGGTAACACCGATCTCTCTTCGCGTACCGAACAGCAGGCTGCGGCCATTGAGCAAACCGCCGCAAGCATGGAACAGCTGACCGCGACGGTCAAACAGAACGCCGATAACGCCCATCATGCCAGCAAGCTTGCGGAAGATGCCTCCGGGAAAGCCAGCCGCGGCGGCCAGATGGTCTCAGGCGTGGTCAAAACCATGGGCAATATCTCCACCAGTTCGAAAAAAATCTCCGAGATCACCGCCGTCATCAACAGCATTGCGTTCCAGACCAATATCCTGGCGCTTAACGCGGCGGTAGAAGCGGCGCGGGCGGGCGAGCAGGGGCGCGGTTTTGCCGTGGTGGCAAGCGAAGTCCGAACCCTTGCAAGCCGCAGTGCGAATGCCGCAAAAGAGATCGAAAGCCTGATTAACGAATCGGTCTCGCTGATCGACCAGGGCTCCGGTGAGGTTGTGGCTGCCGGTAACACCATGAATGAAATCGTCGAAGCGGTTAAACGCGTGACCGACATCATGCTGGAGATTGCCGCCGCGTCCGATGAGCAGAGCCGCGGTATCGTGCAGGTGAGCCAGGCGATTTCTGAGATGGATAAAGTGACCCAGCAGAACGCCTCGCTGGTGGAAGAAGCCTCTGCGGCCGCCGCGTCTCTGGAAGAACAGGGCGCGCGTCTGACCGAGGCGGTTGGGGCGTTTCGTCTGAGCAGTACAAAGCCGGGCCGCGCGGTGATGTCTGCGCCAGTATCGAAGAACGCGCCGTTGCGTCCGGCGGCGACGGTTTCCGGGGATAACTGGGAGACGTTCTGAGTCGCCACCGGGCAAAAAAAAGGGACCTTTCGGTCCCTTTTTCACATCTTATTGCTTATCGGGTAACGCGTACGCGATAACGTAATCCCCGCGATCCGGCGACTGTCGGGCGCCCCCGGCGTTGATGATGATGTACTGCTTACCGGTTTTCGGCGACACGTAGGTCATCGGGCCGGACTGGCTGCCGACCGGCAGACGGTCTTTCCAGATCTCTTTCCCGGTGGCGGTATCAAACGCGCGCAGGTAGAAATCCTGCGTGCCGGCGAAGAACAGCAGGCCGGACTGGGTAGAGAGTGACGCGCCCAGCGTCGGCATGCCGATTGGGATTGGCATGTGCATACGAATGCCCAGCGGCCCGGTATCTTCCACCGTGCCAACAGGCACCTGCCACACCAGCTTGCCGGTTTTCAGGTCAACGGCCGACATGGTGCCAAACGGCGGCTTCTGGCACGGAATGCCCAGCGGCGACAGGAAGCGTTCGCGCATCGCGCCGAACGGCGTGCCGTCCATCGGTACGATGCCCATCTCGATGCCGCTGGCGTTTTTCGCCACGTTAGCGCGCGGCACCATGTAGTTTGCCAGGCCCAGGCGCATATCGTTGACGAACATCAGGCTGTTGTTCGGGTCAACGGAGACGCTCCCCCAGTTCATCCCGCCGAGTGAGCCAGGGAACTGCAGGGAACGGTCGAGACCCGGCGGGGTGAAGACGCCCTGATGACGCATCTCTTTAAACTGAATGCGGCACAGCAGCAGGTCAACAGGCGTCGCCCCCCACATGTCGGATTCGGTCAGCGTCTGGTTGCCAATCATCGGCATGCCAACGGAATACGGCTGGGTCGGAGAGTAGCGTTCACCTTCAACGTTACCCGCAGGGACAGGACGTTCTTCTACCTTCGCCACCGGCTTGCCGGTTTCGCGGTTAAGCATGAAGATCATGCCCTGCTTGCTGGTCTGCACCAGCACGGGCGTGGTACCGCCCTTACCGTCGGGCAGGTCGTACAGCAGCGGCTGGGAAGGCAGGTCAAAGTCCCACAGGTCGTGGTGGGTTGTCTGGAAATGCCAGCGCACCTGACCGGTGGTCGCGTCGACGGCGACGATGGAGGAACTGTATTTATCGTCCAGCGCGGTACGTTCGCCCGCCCAGAAGTCCGGGGTGGCGTTGCCGGTTGGCAGGTAGATCAGGTTCAGCTTAGCGTCGTAGGACATTGCTGACCAGACGTTCGGCGTGCCGCGCGTGTAGGTCTGGCCTTCCGGCGGCAGGCCGGTCAGGTTCGGATTACCCGGATCCCACGCCCACGCCAGTTTACCGGTGTGAACGTCGTAGGCGCGCACCACGCCCGGCGGTTCGCCGGTGGAGTAGTTATCCGCGACGCGACCGCCGACGACAACGACATTCCCGGCGACCAGCGGCGTGGAGGTCTGCTGATAATACCCGGGCTTGATCTCGCCCATGCCGACGCTCAGATCCACGGTGCCATGGTCACCGAAGTCTTCGCAGACCTTGCCGGTATCCGCGTTGATGGCAATCAGGCGGGCGTCGGTGGTCGGCAGGAACAGGCGGCGAGGGCATGCCGCAGGCGGTGTCTCTGCCTGTGACGTTGTCACGCTGGAATGGTCTTCAAAATAGCCCAGACCGCGGCAGCGCTGCCAGTTAGGCGCCGTGGCTTTGGAATCGTAGCGCCATTTTTCTTTGCCGGAATCCACGTCCAGCGCCAGCACTTTACTGTACGGGGTACAGACGTACAGCGTGTCGCCAATCTGCAATGGCGTGTTCTGATCTTCCGCGCCGGAGCCGTTGCTCTGCGGAATATCGCCTGTGTGCGCAACCCACGCGACTTTCAGATCGCGGACGTTTTGCTTGTTAATCTGGTCCAGCGCGGCGAAACGGTCGCCGTGGGTGGTATTACCCCAGTGCGCCCAGTTCTTTTGCTGCTCGCCGGGGGCGACGGGTTTCACCGGAACGGGCTCGTTCGCTGCCACGAGGGTCTGCGGCTTAAACATCCAGCCCAGGCTGACCAGCATCGCCACCGCGAGCACGGCCGCGACGCCAAAAGCGGGAGCCTTGTTCGCAACGCTGTGGTTTGCCGCGCGCAGGAAAGGCCAGACGATGGCGCAGAGGAAGGCCAGTACGGCAAAGGTAAACAGGCGAGAGAAGAGCGGCCAGAAATCCCAGCCCGCATCGCCTACCGCCCAGAACAGCGAGGCAATAAAGGCGATGGCGTAAAGCACGATCCCGCTGCTGCGATTGAGGAAAATCAGGATCGCGGCAATCACCATCACCGCGCCCATTATCAGGAAGTATCCACTTCCGCCTACGGTGACGAGCTTAAAGCCCAGCCCGCCGACTGCCAGACCGATGAGCAACATCAGTCCGGCAAGGAGCCACTGCAGGATACGCGGTATCCCACGTGGCGCGCTGCCAAATGCCATTTCTGTCTCCTTAAGATCCCCCCGTCGTGCTGGGTGTGTACCAGTTGGGTAATAAATGCGGAGGGAAGAATGATTAATACGGGTGAATTCGGAGTTGTAAAATTATTTACGAACCATTTGGTGAATTCGTCGCTATGATAAAACTGTTAAATTGTTTTACGCAATTGTTAATGAATGATTTCGCATTAATTGATTAGGGCGCAGACGGCCCCTCTCCCTTGAGGGAGAGGGCTGGGGTGAGGGGGAACATACGGCTGTGGTGGTCATTCCGTTCACTTTATGTTTCTTGCTACTCTGTAACGACATGGCCTGTGAACGTGCCTGGGCGGCTCAATCGCCACCGCCCTGGCAACCCGGGCTCCCGGCGGTAAATCGCCGCTTCGCGGATTGCTCGCCCCATCCCTGGGGCTCACCCTTTCAGGGCCAGCGCAGGCGCTGTCCAAAATTGCTCCCGGCAATTTTGTCCTCAGCTTATTCCTTCAGGCTATCGGGTCGGGCATGAGCCTGCATCCCTGCAGGCCACGCCCTCTCGGCGCATCCCTGCGCCTCGCCCCGGCCTTGCGGAAACGCTTCGGCGATTTACAGCCGGACCAGAGCGTCGCTGTAAGTTCTTCATTTTCCTGAGGCAATATTTATCGCTTCGGGTGGAAAAATGGCTGGTGAACCCTCGCCCCGTTGGGGAGAGGGTTAGGATGAGGAGGGCGAAAGTTGTCAGACCGGCATTGATTTACGGATAGCGCTCAGCAGCGTCTGCGCGCCCGTTGAAAGCGGCGTGTCTACGCGGGTCAAAATGCCGATAGGTTCACCGGGGCCGGGGGAGGTAATCGGCAGGGCGATCAGCGTTCCCTGACGTAAATCATCTTTCACCGCGCCGGAGGGGACGAACCAGACGTAGTCATAATCCAGCGTAAGCTGGCGCGAAAGCGAGGCCGACAGCGTTTCGATACATCCTGAGGGCAGCGTACACCCCTGCATTTGCAGCAAGGTTTCGGCGGTCTGGCGGGGAACGGTCCCTTTTGGGCAGACCACTACCGGCCACTCCATCACGCGGCTTAACGTGACCGTGTCCTGCAGCAGGGGGTGATCGGGACGAACCACCAGCTTCAGAGACTCCAGGAACAGCAGTTCATAGTTGAGGCCGCCCATCAGCTCAGGGTCGGACATGCGACCGATCCCGAGATCCAGTTCGCCGGATTTCAGCCCCGCGAGCAGCATGGTGTTATTCATGGTGGCGACCTGAATCGTGGTATGCCGCTGCTGCTTGTGGAAATGGCCGATAACGGGCGGAAGAATGCCCAGCGCCGCGGTAGGCAGAGCGCCCACGCGCACCACCTCACTGGATTGCTCTTCTTTTCGGTGCAGGGACTGGCCTGCGGTATTGAGCGCATCCAGCACTTTAACGGCGTGCGTGAGGAACTGTTCGCCCACGATGGTAAGCTGCGCCCCCAGCCGGCCGCGGTCAAAAAGACGGGCGCCGGTCAGCTGTTCCAGCTCGTTGAGGGTTTTTGAGAGCGCAGGCTGGCTCAGGTTGAGAGTTTCAGCCGCACGCCCCAGCGTTCCCTGTTGAGCGACGGCCACAAATGTATGCAAATGGCGCAAGCGTATGCGCTGACTGAACAGACCATTTTTTTCCATAGGCGATGTTAAAAACAGAGCGATGCGGGTGACAAGTTAAGTTGTTTAATTTTGATAACCTGATAGCAAAATATTTTTAACATTTGATCTGTTTGAGTTACAACATGTTTTTTGGCGGGGGAATAAAAGCGAACATCCTTGTTCGTTTATTGCTCACTGCGGAGGGGTATCGTCTACCGGTTTAGATCACGCCGTCGCCGCCATCGGAGCACCACACCTGGCCGGACGTAAATGAACATTCATCCGAGGCCAGCGTGACGTACAGCGGGGCAATCTCGACGGGCTGGCCCGGACGTCCCAGCGGGGTGTCGCCACCGAACTCCTTCACTTTTTCCATCGGCTGCCCGCCGCTGGACTGAAGAACCGTCCAGTAAGGGCCAGGAGCAACCGCGTTGACGCGAATGCCTTTCGGACCCAGCTGCTTGGCTAAGGATTTGGTAAACACCGCCAGACAGGCTTTCGTCTGGGCATAGTCCAGCAGCACGGGGCTGGGCTTCACCGCCTGAACGGAGGAGGTATTAATGATAACGGACGACGCTTTCAGGTGGCGCAGGGCCGCCTTGGTGATCCAGAACGGAGCGTAAACGTTGGTTTTAAACGTTGCGTCAAAATCTTCCGTGGTCAGTTCCTCAAGCGATTCACGGAACTGCTGACGGCCGGCGTTGTTGACCAGAATGTCCAGCCCGCCCAGTTTCGACACGGCTTCTTCGACCAGATTCTGACAGAAGGTTTCGTCCCGGACGTCACCCGGCAACGCGATGGCCTTGCGGCCTTCCGCTTCGATCAGCTCGATGACCTCAGCGGCGTCTTTTTCCTCTTCGGGCAGGTAGTTAATGGCAACGTCAGCGCCTTCACGCGCATAGGCGATAGCGACCGCGCGACCAATGCCGGAGTCTCCGCCGGTAATCAGCGCTTTTTTGCCGGCAAGGCGGCCATGCCCTTTATAGCTTTGTTCCCCGTGGTCGGGTACGGGCTGCATTTCGGATGCCAGTCCCGGCGGCGTTTGCGGCTGTTCCGGGAACGGGGGCTGCGGGTAAGCGTTCGTACGTTGTTTAGTATCACTCATAGCTGACTCCTTAAGCCAAGGGGTGAGATTTGATGGATAACTGCAGCGTTAACGCTTCGCTGAATTATTTCTGCAAACGATCTACACGGACGACGGCAGGAGATGATTTTTTATCAAGCGAACCGTTGATACTGATCATCTGGTCGGGTTTTACCGTTCTGCCGTCGAAGACTGCCTGGGGAATAATAACGTCGATTTTTCCGGTTTTATCCTGAAATACAAACTTATCGCCGCTACCGTCAATAAGATTACCGCGTAATGAAATTGTCGCACCATCGTGCAATTCTTTTGCCTGCTTGATGGTCATAATACGCGCGTCGTCGGTTCCGCGATATCCGCTATCAAGCGCGTGGGGAGGCGGTGGTGCTTCGCCTTTTTGTAAACCCCCGTTATTATCTGCCCATGCGGCCGGAACCAGAAATATCAATAAAGCGGAAATAAGTGATAATTTCATCCGATATCCTTCATTTTGCGTGTCTTGACTTATTAAGTATTGTTGCTATTCCTTTATGTGGCAAATGTGATAAGTCCTAAAAACATTCGCGTTAGAAATCAAAATTATCGGATAATAAGCGAAACGGTGACGATGACCATGAAGCGTGAAAATGAAAAGTTACCCGGGATAGATGAGAGTTACCGTTTGCTGACGTTTGAATACGCGTTTCGTCAGGTGGGATTTATTGTTCTGCTGGGTGTTATCGTCGCGGCGATTGCCGGTCTGTTTTCCAGCGGAATGGTCAGCGACACGGTTAAAACGAATTCCGCTAAATCATTGACCATAGACTATGAACGCTTTGGACGACGGGAGACAGAGACCCGGATGGCGCTCGCGTTTCCGGTGCAGAGCGAGGGGAAGTATGTCCTCAGCATGACCAGCGAGAGCAGCGATGCGTATGAGCCCGGCAGCGTCTGGCCGCAGCCGGACGCTATGTTCAGCCGCGGGAAGACTCTCTATTTTGTCTATAACAACCTGAAAAAAACAGACAGCTTCTCCGTGTTACTCTTCACGACACCTTCCAGAGCCGGTAAATGGAAAACCGTCATCCGCGTCAACAGCGAGCCGGAAATTAACATCTGGCAATTTATTTATCCGTAGGAGGCTGATATGGATATGGTCTTTCGCGCGCTGGCTATTTATCTGTTTCTGGTGGTGGTATTTAAAGTGGCCGGGCGTCGCGCGCTGCTGCAGATGACCAGCTTCGATCTCATTCTGCTCCTGATAATTAGTGAAGCCACGCAGCAGGCGCTTCTCGGACAGGATTTTTCCGTCACCGGCGCGATGATTACCATTACCACGCTGGTGGTAGTAGATATTATTTTCGGACTAATGAAGAAGTATTTTTCTCCGGTGGAGAATATTCTGGATGGCACGCCTGTTATTCTGGTGGAGAACGGCGTGCCGTTAGCCGATAAACTGAAAAAAGTTGACGTGTCCTGTGATGATATTCTGGTGTCAGCGCGCCAAAATAATGGCATTACGGAAATAAGCGACATTAAATATGCCATACTTGAGCGCAATGGGCATATTTCAATCATTCCTTTCGAGAAATAAGAGGCGGCAAGATGAGCAATCTTTTTCACGACAGCAATAATACCGTGGGTGAACTGACGAAAAAGCTGGCGAGCAAATTAACCGATCTCGGGCTTCGCTTAACCACCGCGGAGTCCTGCACGGGCGGAAAACTCTCGGTGGCGCTTTGCGCAGAGGAAAACACCGCCGAATTTTATGATGTTGGGCTGGTCGTGTTCAGCGATGAAGCTAAAGCGCGGATCCTCGGCGTGCGTCCTGAGACGCTTGAGCGGTTTACGGCCGTGAGCGAGCAGACGGTAACCGAAATGGCCGCCAGTATCCGCGACATCGCCCAGGCCGATATCAGCATCGCCATCAGCGGCTACGCGGGTCCGGAAGGGGGCGACGACGGCACGGCGGCGGGGACGGTCTGCTTCGCGTGGAACATACGCGGCGAGACGAAGACCCGCACCGTGCTTTTCTCCGGTGACTGTCAGGATGTGGTCGAAAAAGCGGTGCATTACTCGCTGGCTGAACTGGTGACAACCTTGTCGGACGGGAATAACGGATAAACTCAGGTGGAGGTTCTATGGCTGTCATAGTGATTACCGGCGGGACGGCGGGCGTGGGAAAAGCCACGGCGCTGCATTTTGCAAAGGCGGGTTACGACGTGGGGCTCATCGCCCGCGATGAAGCCAGCCTGCACTCTACCCAGGAGGAGCTACGGCGCTTTGGCGTTAATGCCCACGCCGTGCAGGCGGACGTCGCCGACAGCCAGGCGGTGGTGGATGCCGCTAAGGAAATTGAGTATCGCCTCGGCGCGATTGATGTCTGGGTGAACAACGCCATGGGGGCCGTTCTGGCACCGTTCCGAACCCTTACGCCGGACGAATTTCGGCGCGTGACTGACGTGACCTACCTCGGCTACGTGAACGGCACTCGCGCCGCGCTCGAACTTATGGTTCCGCGCGACAGGGGGGTGATTATCCAGGTGGGCTCCGCGCTGGCCTACCGTTCCATTCCGCTGCAGTCAGCCTACTGCGGGGCAAAAGCGGCGATCCGCGGGTTCACCGATGCGGTGCGTACCGAGCTGATGCATGAGAACAGCCGGGTTCAGCTTTCGATGGTCCAGATGCCGGGGCTCAATACCCCGCAGTTCGAATGGGCGAGGAACAAGTTCGCCTGGGCGATGCGCCCGGTGCCGCCGGTCTTTGAGCCTGAGGTGGCCGCCAGCGCCATCTTCAGGGTGGCGCAAAAGCCGGTGCGCGAGCTGTGGGTTGGCAGCAGCACCATCCAGTCCATCGTCGGGCAATTTTTCTTCCCCGGTTTTCTTGACCGGCTGATGGTGAAAAAGGCGTGGGAAGGCCAGATGACCGACGATCTCAACGCGCCGGATCGCCGGGACTACCTCGACCAGCCGGTTAACGATCTGCATAAAATCCATGGCCGTTTTACTGACGAGGCGAAAACCCGCGCGCCGTCCGTCACCTCCGGCATGCCGGGGAAAGTGGCCCTTGGCGCCCTCGCGGTGGCGGGAATAGTGCTGACGCGTCTGATAACTCGCCGGAAACCGTAGTCAGCGCAGCGCGCTACGGTGCGTCCAGAACCAGCGATAGCCGTAGCCGCCAAGGCTGAGCTGAACGGTTTTACCGCAAATCAGCGCGTCATCGTAGCGCTTGTCCTCGAGACAGGCGGTCCAGGTGGCGTTGCGGATCCCTTTGGCGGTGAACTGCACCGGCTGGTCGCTGAAGTTGACGAAGGTCAGGATGCTGCGCTCGTCGGTCTCGTAATAAAGCCCCAGCACCGCGTCATCATCGATTGTGATAATGCGAAAGGGCGCAACGGCAATTTCGGGGAACTCCGAGCGGGTAGTGGCAATATCGATGATCCGGTGCAGGAGCGAGTTGTGGTGAAGCAGCGAATCGGCGACGTTGACTTTCTGATAGCGGTAAGGGCCATGGTCGATAATCGGCGCGATAAACTTTTCCGGGTCAGCTGCAGAGAAACCACCTCCTTGCGATCCTGCCCACTGCATCGGGGTGCGGACGGCGTAGCGCTCCTCCAGATCCAGGTCGTCACCCATGCCTATCTCGTCGCCGTAGCGCATCACCGGGACACCCGGCAGGGAAAACAGCACCGCGTGGCAGAACGCCAGCCGCTTCCGATCGCCGTTGAGCATCGGCGCCAGGCGGCGGCGGATCCCGCGCTGATAGACGTTCATCTCCTCATCAGGGGCGAAGGTATCGAGGACAAACTGTTTGTCTTTCTGACTGATGCCTTCCAGATCCAGCTCGTCGTGATTGCGCAGCCAGTTGGCAAAACAGCAGGAGTCAGGCGGGACGATCATCTTCTTCACCGCATTGCGCAGCGGGCGGGCGCTTTTGCGGGCCAGGCTGACGTAGAAATACTTGTTGAGCCAGAAATTGAGCACCAGATTCAGACGGTCGTTATTGCCGAAGTAGTCTTTATAGGCCTCAACGTCTACGTCAACTTCGCCCAGCAGGATCGCGTCCGGATTGCGCTCTTCGATAAGACGCCGCATATGTTCGAGGATCCACAGACCCTTTTTTTCATCACCGTTTCCCGCCTGGGTGGTGAGGTGGGACGCGGCATCGAGGCGAAATCCCGACACGCCCAGCTTGAGCCAGAAGAGGATGATGTTTTCAATCTCTTTAAGCACCGCGGGCGAGGTGAGGTTCAGATCCGGCTCGTGGCGATAGAACATGTGCCGGTAGTATTGTCCCGCCTCGTCGTCCCAGGTCCAGATGCTCTCTTCCACGCCTGGAAACATGGGGGGCGTATCGTCCTCGTCGTTATCCGACCAGAGGTAATAATCACGATAGGGTGACGCCGGGTTGCGGCGGGCCTGCTGGAACCAGGGATGCGCGTCCGACGTGTGCTGGATCAGTAGCTCAATAATGACCTGCATGCCCAGCTCGCGGGCCTGCTCGATAAAGGCGATGATATCGGCCAGCTTTCCGAAGCGGGGATCCACCTGGAGGTGGTCGCTGACGTCGTAGCCTTCATCGAGAAAGGGCGTGAGGTAAAACGGGGTGATCCAGATGACCGTCGCCCCCATGCGGCGTATATAGCGCAGCTTGGCCGCGATCCCGGCGATGTCCCCGCAGCCATCGCCGTTCAAATCATAAAATAGCGCGGTATCAATCTGATAAATAATGGCTCGTGTATGCCAGTCGGTCATAGCGTTCCTCAGTGATAGCCTTCAGTATCAGACACTTTGCCCCGGAAGACGTAGTAGCTCCAGGCGGTGTACACCAGGATCACCGGGATAATCAGCAACGTGCCTACCAGCATAAACAGCTGGCTGGCAGGCGGGGCCGCGGCTTCCCACAGGGTGATGCGCGGCGGAATAATGTTCGGCCAGAGGCTGATGCCGAGCCCGCTAAACCCGAGGAAAATAAGCCCCAGCGTCAGCAGGAAGGGGCGAGCGTGGCTGGCCGGGTTGCGGGTCAGGCGCCAGATCAGCACGCTGAAAAGCGCAACCAGCAGAGGCACCGGCAGGAACCAGAAGAAGTTGGGCAGGGTAAACCAGCGGTCGGCTACGTACTGCCAGCCGAGCGGCGTCCAGATGCTCACTACCGCAATCACCACGACCAGCGCCAGCAGCACGTGGCGGGTCAGCTCGCGCATGCGGGCCTGCAGCGCGCCTTCACTTTTCATGATGAGCCAGGTGGTGCCCAGCAGCGTGTAGGCCACAACCAGCCCGATACCGCAGAAGAGGTTAAAGGGGGTGAGCCAGTCAAGCGCGGAGCCGACGAAACGCCGCCCCTCAACGTCGAAGCCGTTAATCACGGCGCCCACCACCACGCCCTGGCTGAAGGTGGCGAGCAGAGAGCCGCCGGCAAAGGAGTAATCCCAGAATTTGCGGTGCGACGGCGTGGCTTTGAAGCGGAACTCAAAGGCGACGCCGCGGAAGATGAGGCCGATCAGCATCGCGGTGAGAGGAATGGTGAGCGCATCAATAATCACCGCATAGGCCAGCGGAAACGCGCCGAACAGGCCCGCGCCGCCGAGCACCAGCCAGGTCTCGTTGCCGTCCCAGACCGGCGCCACGCTGTTGACCATCACATCGCGCTCCTTCGCATCGCCCACGAAGTTAAACAGCAGGCCGATGCCCAAATCAAAGCCATCCATGATGATGTACATCAGCGTGGCAAAGACGATGATGGCAAACCAGATAACTGAGATATCGACGCCCATCAGTTTCTCTCCTGTTCAGGAACAGACTCAGCGGCAGACAGCGGACGGGCGGGTGTGCCCGAGGTGTTTGACGTCAGCGTATCGACAGGCTGCGGTCCTTTCTTAATCAGCCGGATGAGGTAAACATAGCCCACCCCAAACACCGACGAGTAGACGACGAAGAACGCCAGCAGGCTGATGCTCATCTGCAGGGTGCTGTGCAGCGATACCGCGTCGATGGTGCGCAGATAGCCGTAGACCACCCACGGCTGACGGCCCACCTCGGTGGTGACCCAGCCGGCGAGCAGCGCCAGCAGCCCGGCAGGCCCCATGCAGAGGGCAAACCAGTGGAACGGGCGAGAGTGGAAAAGTCGATGACGATAGCGCAGCCAGACGCTAATCAGCCCGAGGGTAATCATCAGCAGCCCCATCCCGACCATGACGCGGAACGACCAGAAGACGATGGTCGAATTAGGGCGATCTTCTTTCGGAAAATCCTTCAGCGCCGGGACCTGCTTATCCAGACTGTGGGTCAGGATAAGGCTGCCAAGCGCGGGGATCTCCAGACCGTATTTGGTGCGCTCCTCCTCCATATCCGGCAGGCCAAACAGCAGCAGTGGGGTGGCCTCGCCCGGCGGATTTTCCCAGTGCCCCTCAATGGCGGCAATTTTAGCCGGCTGGTGCTCAAGCGTGTTCAGGCCGTGCATATCGCCCACGACCGCCTGGATGGGTGCGACCAGCAGCGCCATCCACATCGCCATGGAAAACATGGTGCGGACGGCGGGGGTATCGTTACCGCGCAGCAGGTGCCATGCGCCCGACGCGCCAACAAACAGCGCGCTGCTCAGAAACGCGGCGATAGCCATATGAATCAGGCGATAAGGGAAGGAGGGATTAAAGACGATCGCCAGCCAGTCCTGCGGAATAACCTGTCCGTTCTCGATAGTGAAGCCCTGCGGCGTATGCATCCAGCTGTTGGACGCGAGGATCCAGAAGGTCGACATCAGCGTGCCGAGCGCCACCATGCAGGTTGAAAAGAAGTGCAGGCCCGGGCCGACCTTATTCCAGCCGAACATCATGACGCCAAGGAAACCGGCTTCAAGGAAGAAGGCGGTTAAGACTTCATAGGTCAGAAGAGGGCCGGTAATACTGCCCGCGAACTGTGAGAACCCGCTCCAGTTGGTGCCAAACTGGTACGCCATGACCAGGCCGGAAACGACACCCATCCCGAAGTTAACGGCAAATATCTTGAGCCAGAAATGGTACAACGATCGCCAGACGTCGTTTTTGGTGCGCAGCCACATGCCCTCCAGCACCACCAGATAGCTGGCGAGGCCGATGGTGATCGCAGGAAAAAGGATATGAAACGAGACGGTAAAAGCGAACTGAATTCTGGCCAGATGGAACGCGTCGAGTTCGAACATGGTCCGTACCTCTGAAACGATGGGGCACGAGAATTGCCGGGCAGTTTATGGCTGCCCGGCAAAACCGATTACGGTTTAGTCTTACCGGCACCCAGCTCGGCACCGGTCAGCGGGTCAGAATGTGGATCGGACTTCGTGCGGGCAGACATCGCCTTGACCAGGGTTGCCTGTTCGGTCGTGAGCGTGACGCTTGCGCTGCCATCACCGCCGTCAACCGCAGGCTGGGGGGACTCAACGTAATCGAAATGTTTATCGCTGTTCCAGCTTCCGCGAACCTCTCCACCTTCAGACATATTGTAGTACTTGTTGGTGAATTCCTCGATTGGCGGTAATTTTCCCGGTGGGAAATTATTACGGATGGACTGCAGCGCCTTCTCAAAGGAGAGCTGATGCGCCGCCTCGCGCGTCATCAGAAACGCCAGGGCATCCTTTACGCCGGGATCGTCGGTCACGTTGATCAGCCGTTCATAGATGATTTTCGCTCTGGCCTCTGCTGCCACGTTTGAGCGCAGGTCCGCCGTCGGTTCGCCGATGGTGTCGACGTAGGCCGCCGTCCAGGGCACGCCCGCCGAGTTAGTGAGCGGGGTGCCGCCACCGTAGAGCAGGGAGGTGATGTGGCTGTCATTGCCGTTTTCGGTCATGGAGCGATACAGCTCGGCCTCGTTTTCCACCCCTTCAGCCAGCGCGCCTTTGGCACCTTTATTCAGCATGCCGACCAGGGTACCGATGATTTCGAGGTGGCTTAGCTCCTCGGTGGCGATATCCATCAGCATATCTTTACGGCCCGGATCGTCATCGCTCAATCCTTGCGTAAAGTACCGGCAGGCGGCAGCCAGTTCGCCCTGAGGCCCACCGAACTGTTCCAGTAAAAGGTTGGCGAGGCCTGGGTTCGGTTCGGCAACGCGAACCGTGTATTGCAGCTGTTTGACGTGTCGGAACATGGCGATTCTCCCTGATTATTTTTTTGCTTCGACGCCCGATGCGTCTGAACGCAGCAGGAACTGTTCCGTGGTCTGCGGAATATGGCGAATCAGCCAGTCGGCCATTTCGCGTTCTTCCGCCAGAATCGTCTCGATGGCAGGTACCGAGGCCGTGTCGCCTGCTTTCTTCGCCGCAGCGAGCAGGGAGGTATAACAGGCTATTTCAAACTGTTCGAAAACATAGCCGCTGATCGAACCCTTCACGATCTCATCAGACGGGAACATGCCGCCGATGGACTGGCCGAGCGCCGCCATTTTGCTCATCGAATCTTTTAAAACCGAACGAGAAATATCATTACGGTCGAGGATTTCTTCCAGCAATGTAATTTGCCGTTTTGTCTCATTAATATGCTGCACAATTCGGGCGCGAACATCAGGATAATTATCGATACGGCTGGCCATGGATTCCAGCATAGATTCGGCTTGCTTTTCCATCGCATGGGCATCGCGTAGCCAGTCATGGTAGTGTTCTACGTGATTCAT
Source organism: Enterobacter cloacae complex sp. S3 (assembly GCF_014930495.1). Taxonomy (NCBI): domain Bacteria; kingdom Pseudomonadati; phylum Pseudomonadota; class Gammaproteobacteria; order Enterobacterales; family Enterobacteriaceae; genus Enterobacter; species Enterobacter cloacae complex sp. S3. Next base: position 225,194 of record NZ_JADBRD010000009.1, read on the forward strand.
CATTGTATCCTCATTAGGGGTTCGCTTATTTGGTCTCACTTTCAGCAGCCTGATCGGCACGCGCGGCACTGTAGCCAGATAAATGGCCGACAATATTGGCGTAAATGCTGATGATAATGACCCATAGCACGCTGTTCTTCCACCATATTACGGAAGGGATGGCGAGAGTGAACCATATTATGGCTGCCGCTAAATGGCACCGTTTAATTGTCATGGGACTGATGCTCATTTTATTTAACCTGTATTATTGCGTCATTTCTGCGCTTTTTGGTTAATATTTCCTACGGCCAGGTCGGTGAGTTTAAGGTCGGTCTCTTTTTCTTCTTCCAGCGTTTCGGCAAGAAGCTTAACGGCTTTTTTATAGCCCAGTTGTTCAGCTAGTGTGGCAAGGGTACCGTAGCTGGCAATTTCGTAATGCTCGACTTTTTGCGCGGCGGCAATAAGTGCGGCATCACGTACTTCATTTTTTTCCGTGCTTTCGATGACTTCGTTGGCTTCTTCAATTAAGCCTTCCATTGCCACGCACTTCATGCGCTTAAGCTTGATACCGTCTTCCTGCTCGACGATCTGGTCGATACGTTCGATCTGACCCTGCGTCTCCTCAAGGTGTGCGGTAAAAGCGGCGCTCAGCTTCTCGCTGGAGGCGGCGCGGGCAAGTTTGCTTAACGCACGGGTAAGCTGCTTTTCTGCGCTGTAGGTATCCGAGAGAAGATGAATAAAGACATCCTCGACGCTTTTCATATTCATAATAATTACGCTCCGGTAAAATAAAGAAAGGGTACTGCGAGCTTTTCAGCCCGCAGCATGCTCTCTGGTTTTATTAAAAGAGTATTAAATAAGATCAGGAGTTATCAGATTTACGGCCTCCGCCGTGACTGTTCTGTCCTCCTTTCTTACCCGCTTCAGAAGCGCGTTGCGGATCGTTTTTAAAGTTCCCACCGCTATGCTGGCCACCTTTACGTCCAGCTTCTGATGCTTTTTCACGGTCTTCAGCGAAATTACCGGAACCACCACGATGCTCTGCCATATTAAACCTCATAGTCATATATTGGTTATGTCAGTACGATACGAAAATATTCCGTATCACTCGTCGTTCGAGTAATAACTCTAGTCGCTGTGCGTCATCCGTCAAATGCGTTTTGCTATTTGCGGTTGCGTTATTTTTAAATATTTGTAAATTTGCGCTTCGCTTAAAAGAGAAATATGGATAGACAGGAAGGACTTGTAAACAACCATTCAGATTAATCCTAACTTCGAGCTAAAAATTTGAAAGAAGAGGATAAAAATAATGGCGTACTCGAATTGGTTAATTTGCATTCAGAAGAGAGCCAAAAAATACTCCTTTATAGATAGAAAGCGGAACCCTAAATAATTATAAGGAAAATCCTGGATAAAAGCGTTCAGGCTGAAAGGGCGGTTCCGTTCGGCGCTGTTCAGGGGCCTGATAGCACACGGTTTGACCACTGTCGTCTTAAGATCACAATTCAGAAATTCTTCCCCCCGGAAGGAACGGGTTTCTCTACACTCCAGGTAATATTCACTGGAGGCATGACATCATGGCGAACACCATCACGGCTGATGACATTCGGGAACACTTTTCGCAGGCTATGTCGGCGATGTACCAGCAGGAAGTTCCGCAGTACGGCACCTTGCTTGAACTGGTTGCGGACGTAAACCTGGCGGTTCTGGAAAATAATCCACTATTACATGAACAACTGGCTAACGCCGATGAGCTTGCACGCCTGAACGTGGAGCGTCACGGGGCGATCCGCGTGGGCACGGCACAGGAGCTTTCAACCCTGCGCCGTATGTTTGCCATTATGGGTATGTACCCGGTCAGCTATTACGATCTCTCTCAGGCGGGGGTGCCCGTCCACTCAACGGCGTTTCGTCCGATAGAGGATGCGGCGCTGTGCCGTAATCCGTTTCGTATCTTTACCTCGCTGCTGCGTCTTGAGCTGATTGAAAACGTCGCGCTGCGCGAGCGGGCCGCGGAGATCCTGTCTCACCGCAACATCTTCACCCCGCGCTGCCTGGAACTGATCGACCTCCACGAGTCGGAAGGGCAGTTTACTGACGCACAGGCGCACGAATTTGTGCAGGAAGCGTTAGAAACCTTCCGCTGGCACCGCCATGCGACGGTCGATCAGGAAACCTATCTGGCGCTGCACAACGAGCACCGTCTGATTGCCGACGTGGTCTGCTTCCCGGGCTGCCACATTAACCACCTCACGCCGCGCACGCTGGACATTGACCGGGTGCAGGAGCTGATGCCGAAGTACGGTATCGAGCCAAAAATTCTGATCGAAGGGCCGCCGCGTCGCGAGGTGCCCGTCTTATTGCGTCAAACCAGCTTCAAGGCGCTGGAAGAGCCGGTGCTGTTTGCCGGTGAACATAAAGGCACCCACACCGCGCGCTTCGGTGAGATTGAACAGCGCGGCGTGGCGCTGACCCCGAAAGGCCGTGAACTGTACGATAGCCTTCTCGCCCAGGCCGGTACCGGTAAAGATAACCTGACCCATCAGCTGCATCTGCGGGAGATCTTTAGCGCCTTCCCGGACAGCGAAATGCTCATGCGCCGTCAGGAGCTGGCTTATTTCCGCTACCGCCTGACGCCAGCCGGGGAAGCGCATCGGCATGCGTTTCGTCCGGGCGACGATCCGCAGCCGCTGATCGAGCGCGGATGGGTGGTTGCCCAGCCGATCACCTACGAAGATTTCCTCCCGGTCAGCGCCGCGGGGATTTTCCAGTCCAATCTCGGGAACGAAACCCAGGCCCGCAGCCACGGTAACGCCAGCCGCGATGCGTTTGAAGACGCGCTGGGATGCCCGGTGTATGACGAGTTTACGCTCTATCAGGAGGCTGAAACGCGCAGCAAACAGCGTTGCGGTTTGCTCTGAAATCGTTACTCTGCAGGGGTGTGATGGAAACAATAAGGTCGTTATGCAAAATCCTTCCGCCCCTGTGGTTGAAACGCGCCAGGGCGCACTGTCTGGTTTAACCGATGAAAACGTCCACGTCTGGTGCGGTATTCCCTACGCCGCGCCGCCCGTGGGGGAGTGGCGCTGGCGCTCGCCCCGGCCGCCTGAACGCTGGGATGGGCTGCGCGAGGCCACGGCCTTCTCGCCCTCAAGCTGGCAAAGCAGCGAGTATTGTCAGGAGCTCGGCGGCGGCGATCCGGGCCAGTTTTCCGAAGATTGCCTCTACCTTAACGTCTGGTCTCCCGCAGAGCGGGCCGAGCCGCTTCCGGTTATGGTCTGGCTGCACGGAGGCGGGTTTACGATTGGTGCCGGAGGCCTGCCGCCGTATAACGGCAAAGCGCTGGCCACGCGCGGCGTGGTTGTGGTCACGATCAACTACCGTCTCGGCCATCTCGGCTTTTTCGCCCATCCCGCGCTGGAAGGTGAGGAAGGGCGCGTGGTGCATAATTTTGCCCTGCTGGATCAGATCGCCGCGCTCGAATGGGTGCGGGATAACATCGCCGGGTTTGGCGGCGATCCCGCCAATGTGACCCTGTTTGGCGAATCCGCTGGCGCGCGGAGCGTGCTCTCGCTGCTGGCCTCTCCGCTGGCAGCAGGATTGTTCCACAAGGCGATTGTGCAAAGCGGATACACCTTACCGGACACGCCGCGCGAGCAGGCGCTGCAAAAAGGGGAAGCGCTGGCCGCCCATTTCGGGCTGGAAAATGCGACCGCCGGGCAGCTGCGCGCCATTCCGCCCGAGGCGTTCTGGCCGCTCACCGCGCCGCTGAACGTCGCTCCGGCGCCTATCGCAGGAGACTGTGTTCTGCCGGAAGCCATGCTTGACGTCTTTTTCGCCGCCCGTCAGCATCCGGTGCCGGTGATGATTGGCTCCAACAGCGATGAAGCCAGCGTGATGGCGGTGTTTGGCATCGATCTCGCCGGACAAATCCAGAAGCTTCGCCGGGAGCGCCGCTTCGGGCTGGGGCTGATTAAGCTGCTCTACCCGGGCGTGAAGGGCGATGAAGAGCTGGGCAGGCAGGTGTGTCGCGACATGGCGTTTACCACGATGGGCTACGTGGTGATGCAGGCCCAGCAGCGCGTCGGCGGATTGTGCTGGCGTTACTGGTTTGACTATGTCGCAGAGGCGGAACATGGCACGTACATCAACGGCGCCTGGCACGGCAACGAAGTTCCCTACGTCTTCGATACGCTCGGTCAGGTAGAGCCTTCACGTCAGTACGTCAATGAGCGAGATCTGCAGTTTGCTGCCCAGGTGGCGGATTACTGGGTGAGTTTTGCGCGTGACGCGGGTCGTCGCGAGATCCTGCCCGGGCCGACGCACTGGCCCGCGTGCCGTAAAGGGCGGGACGTTTTGTTACGCATTGGCGTGAATAAACATGCAGATTTCAGGCTTGAAAACCGCTTTATGCGCGCCCGCATGAGCCTCTTCAAGCGGGTGATGAAGCACCACGTTAGCCTCGATTAAGCAAACAGGCGCGAAACGCCGCCAGTCCATTTTCCTCACCTGGCGTTTCGCGCAGCACCAGCCGGTAGCTTGCGCCGGTTTTTATGCTTGTCTCATAGGGCCGTACCAGCCTTCCCGCATGAATATCTTCTGCCACCAGCGTTTCGTCGGCGATGGCGACGCCGAGCCCCTGAATGGCGGCCGTAATGGCGAGATCCATCGTATCGAAGTGTTGATTTTTATGCATGGCAAAGCCCGGACCTTCCTGTTTCGTCAGCCACAGCGACCAGTCTGTCTTGTCCCTTGTCGGGTGCAGAAACGTCAGCGAACCCAGCGCAGCACCCGCCCGCACCGGGCTGAACACCGGCGTGAGCGCCTCTTCGAACAGCAAATCGCCTGCGCTCATGTGCGTGCCGAACACAATGGCCGCGTCGTAAGATTCGGTTTTGAAATTGACGTTGTGATCGGTGGTGGTGGTCAGCGCGATCTGCAGATCCGGATGCTCGCGCTCCACCTCCAGCAGGCGCGGCACCAGCCAGCGCATGGCGCAGGTGGGGGCCTTCAGACGGATCACGGTGTGCTGGCTGCGGGCCTGGTCGGCCACGGACAGCAGCTGCTCGAAAGCGGACTGCAGCTCCGGAAGCAGGGCGCTGCCCTGCGGTGAGAGGCGCAGCCCGCGCGCGTGGCGTTCAAAAAGCGGAAAGCCAAACCACGCCTCAAGGGAGGCAATCTTACGGCTCACGGCCCCCTGCGTCAGACACAGTTCCGCCGCGGCATGGGTAAGATTGAGGTGACGCGCGGTGACTAAAAATGCGTCGATGGCATTAAGGGGGAGCGAACGGCGTGACATAGAAAACACCTCAGCTATGCATTTTTCTCATGGCTATTATGACAACAATTCGATTGTCCCGACAGCACAGATGTTGTTTGAATAGTTATGCAATGTCCATGAGAAGGGAAAGAGGATGACTTTACGAACGCCAGTGCAAACGCGCTCCAAACTGCCGGATGTGGGAACCACCATTTTTACCGTTATCGGCCAGCTCTCGGCGCAGCATAACGCGATTAACCTTTCTCAGGGCGCACCGAATTTTTCCTGCGACCCGAAGCTGATTGCGGGCGTCACCCGCGCAATGGAGGCAGGGCATAACCAGTACGCATCGATGACCGGTCTGCAGCCGCTCAAGGAACGTATTGCCGATAAAATTGCCACGCTCTACGGCACGCAGTACGACCCTGCCAGCGAGGTGCTGGTGACCGCCAGCGCCAGCGAAGGGCTCTATTCGGCGATTAGCGGGCTGGTGCACCCTGGCGATGAGGTGATCTACTTTGAGCCGTCCTTTGACAGCTATGCGCCGATTGTCCGTCTGCAGGGGGCAACCCCGATTGCCATCAAGCTCACCGTGCCGGATTTTGCCGTCAACTGGGATGAGGTTCGCGCTGCGATCACCCCGCGCACGCGCATGATCATCATCAACACGCCGCACAACCCGAGCGGTCAGGTCTTCTCCGCCAGTGACCTGCAGCAGCTGGCGGCGCTGACGCGCAATACCGACATCATTATTTTGTCTGACGAAGTGTACGAACACGTCGTTTTTGACGGCGAGCCGCATCACGGGATGGCCACGCACCCGCAGCTGGCGGAGCGCAGCGTGATTATTTCCTCTTTCGGAAAAACCTATCACGTCACCGGGTGGCGCGTGGGTTACTGTGTTGCACCGGCGGTACTGATGGAAGAGATTTGTAAAGTGCATCAATTTTTAATGTTTTCTGCCGATACGCCAATGCAGCACGCGTTTGCTGAGCATATGGTCGACCCGCAAACCTGGCTGTCGCTGTCGGCGTTTTACCAGCGCAAGCGCGATCTGCTGCACAGCCTGCTGGCCGATTCGCCGTTTACGCTGCTGCCGAGCGCCGGATCGTTCTTCATGCTGGCGGACTACAGCCAGTTCAGCGACGAGCGCGACAGCGAGCTGGTGAAACGGCTGATCGTTGAGTACGGCGTTGCCACCATTCCGCTGTCGGCGTTTTATGCGGACGGTACGGATAATAAATTGATTCGTCTCTCTTTTGCGAAAGATGAGGCGACGTTACGGGCAGGTGCCCAGGCCCTGTGTCGGGTTAAACCACGCTGAGGAGTTGTAGATGAAATTACGCGCGTTAGTTGTCGGCATGGGATTGCTGTGTACTTTTTCTTCCTTCGCGGCCACCGAGCTGCGTTACGGTCTGGAAGCGGAATATCCGCCGTTTGAGAGCCGCAATGCGGCGGGCGAACTGGAAGGGTTTGACGTTGAGCTGGGGAATGCCATCTGCAAAGCGGCAGCGCTGAAGTGCAGCTGGGTTGAAACCTCCTTTGATGCGCTGATCCCGGGCCTGGTGGCGAAGAAATTTGACGCCATCAACTCGGCGATGAACATCACCGAGCAGCGCCGCAAGAGCATTGATTTTACCCAACCGATCTACCGTATTCCGTCGCAGCTGGTCGGCAAGGCCGGCACGGCGGTTGAGGCTACCCCAGAAGGGCTGAAGGGCAAAACCATTGGTGTACTGCAGGGATCCATCCAGGAAACCTATGCCAAAGAGCACTGGGAAAAGCAGGGTGTCACCGTGGTGTCTTATAAAGATCAGAATATGGCCTGGGGCGATCTGCTGAATGGCCGTATCGACGCCTCGCTGGTCATGTCCGCGGCCGGGCAGGCAGGTTTCCTCAGCAAGCCGCAGGGGAAAGGGTTTGGCTTCATCGGCAAACCGGTGTCTGACGACACTATCCTCGGCAGTGGGATCGGTTTTGGGTTGCGTAAGGGCGACGAGGCCACCAAAAAGCAGCTTGATGCCGCGATCGATAAAGTACGTGCCGACGGCACGATCGCTAAACTCGCTGATAAGTACTTCCCGGGTATCGATGTCAGCGTAAAATAACCGCCTCATTAGCCCCGGCGAACGATGTCGCGCCGGGGCATTTTTAATACACTTCATCCTTCAAGCTGCCTCTGCGTTGGCTACGTCTGTTCACCCCAGTCACTTACTTAAGTAAGCTCCTGGGGATTCTCAGACTTGCCGCCTTGATCCAGCATGAATGATTTTGTGTATTTACTGTTTTTTACACCACTTTCGGGCCGTTCTGGTCGACAGAAAATATTTCTCACTTTGTTCATATAATCACCGGCCAACAATTGGATTCTTAACCATTTTTGTTTAGGCTGTGCGTTCTTTCTTGCCGTCATTTCGCCGAGCGCGAAACACATTCACACGACCATAAGGACGTTTTTCCAGGCATGAATCGCAGACGTTTTCTAAAAGGCTCGCTGGCAGTGGCAGCCCTGAGCGGCACATCTGGCCTTGCTTCCCTGTTTTCCAAAGCGGCATACGCTGCCGACTCTGACATTGCTGACGGCCAGAGCCGTCGTTTTGACTTCTCCGTACTGCAATCCATGGCGCATGACCTGGCGAAAACCCCGTGGGGTGGCGCGCCGCGTCCGCTGCCGGACACGCTGGCAACCATGACGCCGCAGGCGTATAACGCCATCCGCTACGATGAAAAACAGTCACTGTGGAATAACATTGAAGGGCGTCAGCTGGACGTGCAGTTCTTCCATATGGGGATGGGGTTCCGTCGCCGCGTGCGGATGTTCTCGCTGGACCAGTCAACCTCTATGGCGCGCGAGATCCACTTCCGTCCGGAGCTGTTCAGCTACGGTGAAACGGGTGTGGATACCAAACAGCTGGAAGGGCAAAGCGATCTCGGCTTTGCGGGCTTCCGCGCCTTTAAGGCGCCTGAGCTGGCGCGTCGCGATATTGTCTCTTTCCTGGGCGCGAGCTATTTCCGCGCGGTAGATGACACCTACCAGTACGGCCTTTCCGCGCGCGGTCTGGCGGTAGACACCTTTACCGACACGCCGGAAGAGTTCCCGGACTTTACCGCCTTCTGGTTTGAAACCGTCAAGCCCGGCGACACGACTTTTACCGTCTACACGCTGCTGGACAGCCCGAGCATCACCGGTGCCTATAAATTCGTGATCCACTGCGAGAAGAGCCAGGTGATTATGGAGGTGGAAAACCATCTCTATGCGCGGAAGGACATCAAGCAGCTCGGCATCGCGCCGATGACCAGCATGTTCAGCTGCGGCAATAACGAACGCCGCATGTGTGACACCATTCACCCGCAAATTCATGACTCCGACCGCCTGGCAATGTGGCGCGGCAACGGGGAGTGGATCTGTCGTCCGCTGAACAACCCGCAGAAGCTGCAGTTTAACGCCTATATGGACAAAAACCCGAAAGGGTTCGGCCTGCTGCAGCTCGACCGCGATTTCTCGCACTATCAGGACGTGATGGGCTGGTATAACAAACGCCCGAGCCTGTGGGTTGAACCGCGTAACGACTGGGGTAAAGGCGCGGTTGGCCTGATGGAGATCCCGACCACCGGCGAAACGCTGGATAACGTGGTCTGCTTCTGGCAGCCGGAAAAAGCGGTGAAGGCGGGCGACGAGCTGGACTTTAAATATCGTCTGTACTGGAGCGCAATGCCGCCGGTGCGTTCTCCGCTGGCCAACGTCTTCGCCACCCGTACCGGCATGGGCGGCTTCCCGGAAGGCTGGGCACCGGGCGAAAATTACCCGAAAGTGTGGGCCCGTCGCTTTGCTATCGACTTCGTCGGTGGCGACCTCAAGGCCGCTGCGCCAAAAGGCATCGAGCCGGTGATTACGCTCTCCAGCGGTGAAGCGAAGCAGGTTGAGATCCTCTACGTTGAGCCGTTTGACGGCTATCGCATCCTGTTTGACTGGTACCCAACCTCGGATTCGACGGAGCCGGTGGATATGCGCCTGTTCCTGCGCTGCCAGGGCGATGCCATCAGTGAAACCTGGCTGTACCAGTATTTCCCGCCAGCGCCGGATAAACGTAACTACGTTGACGACCGGATAATGCGTTAACGATCGATTCCCTCTCCCTTTGGGAGAGGGTTAGGGTGAGGTGCAATGACCGCAGCAAAATCCGAAATTATCCCGGTATCTGACGCTCTCGAGCTTCGCGCCGTCGAAGAGCGCTACGCCGCCGATCTGCATAATCTCGTCGTCAAAAACAAAACCTTTCTGCAAACCGCCTTTGACTGGGCGCAGCACGTGGGCAGCGAGGACGATACCCGCCGCAACGTGCAAAGTAACCAGATGCTGCACCAGCGCGGCTACGCCAAAATGTTTTTGATATTCAAGAGTGATGAACTGGTCGGCGTGCTGTCGTTCAATACGATTGAACCAGCCAACAAAGCCGGGTACATCGGCTACTGGCTGGATGAAAGCCATCAGGGGCAGGGCATTCTCTCCCGGTCACTGCAGGCGTTTATGCGCTACTACGTCGAACGCGGGGAGATCCGCCGTTTTGTGATCAAATGTCGGGTGGCGAATCAGCACAGCAACAGCGTTGCCGTGCGTAACGGTTTTACGCTGGAAGGATGCCTGCGGGAAGCGGAATACCTGAATGGCCGCTTTGACGATGTGAATATCTACGGGAAGATCTACGCCCTATAACGCTCCCAGCAGCGGGGTGCGGGTGATGCGCTGGTCGCCGTTAATCACCTTTTCGCCGCGCAGGTGAATGCTCTCCCCGGCAAACGCTTCGATGACCGCATCATCGGTGATTTCAACCCGGTGCTCGATGAGCACATCCCCGCTGATCCTCGCGCGTCCCTGGATCACCACCTTATCGTCCAGCATGATCGGCCCGCCGCGCAGCCATGCCTGACCGCCAATCAGAACGTGGTGCTTGATGACGCAGTTTCCTTCCACCACGGCATTCTCCGCAATCTGAGAGCTGTAGCGCACCGTCGGAATAGCATCGTCGTCATAACCGGCAATCACGCGGGCGTTGCCATAGACCTTTGCGCAGTCGCAGACCCAGACGTTATTTAAGTCGTTACCTTCGAGGATAGCGTTGTCGAATATTTCGGCGCGGTGCTCAACAAAGGCAAAATTCACCATCGCCTCGCCGTAGATTTGCGCCTGGTGCACAATGCGCGACTGGCTGACGGTCGCCTTATCGTAGATTTTCAGGATCTGGTCATGGTCCGGCGTCAGACCTTTGGCGGCGATGATAACGCTGTTGTGCAGAACGCGGGCATCGCCGTAGAGATGGCATTCGCCCCGCACGCAGGAGTGCTGAATGGTGACGTTGTCACTTATGCGCGCCCCGTGGCTGACCTCCGCGCCGTCCAGCCAGCAGCTGCCGCTGATATGCGAATCGTGGCTAACGATGCACGGCAGGGTAAGTCGCGCGTTGCCGGACACGACGGCACCGGCGAACACCACGCTGTTTTCGTCGTAGATCCAACAGTCGCCGTCCTGCGCGAGGGCGCGCTCATCGTCAACCCAGCCGCCTTTCGTGCCGACCGTCACGTCGTTAAAATCCACTGTCGCGATAATCTGCCGCAGCGTGACGGAGCGGGTAGTTTCGCCGTTTTTCCATTGCCAGAGGCGGGTTTCGTCGCTAAGGCGATATTTTTTCATCTTTTGGTCTCTGATAAGCGTCTCAACTAAACGTAGCAAATTTTTCGGTTTTCGAGCGGCTGGAAACCAGACGGTAAACGCCTTAAAATGGCATTCAGGATGCACTTTAAACTTATGCAGGCTCAGGAAAAAATAATGACCGTTGATGAGAATTACTTCACAGAGAAATATGGCTTAACCCGCACCCATTCAGAGGTGCTGTTCAGTGCGGCACAGATTAAACCGGGCAAAACGCTGGATCTGGGCTGCGGCAACGGCCGCAACAGCCTTTATCTGGCGGCCAACGGTTACGAGGTGACCGCATGGGACAAGAACCCGATGAGCATCGAGAATATCGAGCGCATTAAGGCGGAAGAAGGGATCGATAACCTCCACACGGCGATTAAAGATCTCAACAACCTCAGTTTTGACGGCGAGTACGATTTCATTCTCTCCACCGTGGTGCTGATGTTCCTGGAGTCAAAAACCATCCCGGGACTTATCGCCAACATGCAGCGCTGCACCAGGCCCGGCGGCTACAACCTGATTGTTGCCGCGATGGATACGGCGGATTACCCGTGCACCGTCGGCTTCCCGTTTGCGTTCAAAAGCGGTGAGCTGAGCAACTACTACGAAGGCTGGGAGTTGCTCAAATACAACGAAGACGTTGGCGAACTGCACCGCACCGACGAAAACGGCAACCGCATCAAGCTGCGCTTTGCCACGATGCTGGCGCGCAAGCCCGCTTAGCGGGCAGCAAGCAGGCAGATCTGCAGGGCGGTGTTGTAAGACGCCTCGAACGACGACAGCGGCAGGAATTCAAACTTCGAGTGGAAGTTATGCGCGCCGGTGAAGAAGTTCGGCGTGAGCAGCCCTTTTGCCGAGAGCGCCGCGCCGTCGGTACCGCCGCGCATGGGCGTCGGCTTCGGCGTGATGCCGAGTGATTCCATTGCCTCGAACATCAGATCGATGGCGCGCCTGTCTTCACCAATCGCATTGCTGATATTGCTGTAGGTATCTTCAATGCGATAGTCCACCCTGGCCGTTGGATACTGGGCGGCAACCAGCGCGGCTACGTCGGCAATCTGCTGCTTGCGGGCGGCAAAGTTGTCCTTGTCAAAGTCGCGGATATTGGCCTTAAGAATGGCCTCGTTTTGCCCGGCCTGAATGCCGTTAAACCAGATATAGCCCTCACGCCCCTCGGTGCACTCCGGCGTTTGCTGGCGGTCAAAATGGTTGATGTAGTCAGTCGCCATCAGCAGGGGATTCACCAGCACGCCTTTGGCGGACATCGGGTGCGCCGTTACGCCGGTAAAGCGGATTTCAGCGGCTGCCGCATTAAAGTTCTCGTAGACAATTTCTCCCAGCTCGCAGCAGTCGATGGTCCAGGCGAAGTCCACGTCAAAGCGCTTAAGGTCCAGCGCTTTTGCACCGTTCAGGCCGATCTCTTCGTCAGGCACAAACGCCACGACGATATCCCCGTGCTGATGTTCCGCCGTCAGGTTTTCCAGCACCGTCATGACCACCGTGACCGCCGATTTATTATCCGCGCCCAATACGCTGGTTCCGTCACTGAAAATAATCTCCTCATTCGGATACGCCAGAATTTCAGGGTGCTCGTTAACCCGCAGCCAGATGTCTTTCTCTTTATTCAGGCAGAGATCTTCACCGGTAAAGGTTAATATTTGTGGATGAATATCCGGTGATAATCCCACGTCCACGGTATCTATATGGGTAATAAAGCCGATGCGCGGCGCGCCGGGCACGTTGCCTTTTTTGACCGCCGTTACCGTGGCGAATTCATCAATCACAATATCGTCTAACCCCAGCTGTGCCAGCTCCTGCGCCAGCTCCCGCGCCATGTCGTGCTGGCCCGGCGTTGAGGGCAGGGTTTTGACTTTGGGGTCGCTCTGGCTGGTGATCGCGAGATAGCGGAAAAAACGGTGCGTTAATTGTCTGGAAAGCGGCGAGCCCATAGTGATTTATTCCTTATTTATTTTTCAGGTGTTTGCCACATCACTTTAATGTTATTTATGAAATGGCAAAAGAATTAATTAGCCGTCGAATTAAAAAAACAGGAATAAATGATGAAAAGCAAACTCACAACTATAACGCTGGCGCTTGCTGTACTCACGGTCAGTTCCACCGTCGCCGCGAAAACGCTGGTGTATTGCTCCGAAGGATCGCCGGAAAACTTTAATCCTCAGCTATACACCTCGGGAACCAGCGTGGACGCCAGCGCCGTGCCGGTCTATAACCGGCTGGTTGATTTCAAACCCGGCACCACGGAGCTGGTGCCAAGCCTGGCGGAGCGCTGGGAGGTGAGCGACGACGGCAAGGTTTACACCTTCCATCTGCGTAAGGGCGTCAAATTCCAGAGCAATAAATCCTTCACGCCGACCCGCGACTTTAACGCCGACGACGTGATTTTCTCGTTTATGCGCCAGAAAGACGTGAATCATCCGTATCACAACGTCTCTAACGGCAGCTATTCCAACTTCGAAAGTCTGGAGTTTGGCAGCCTGATTACCGGCATTGATAAAGTTGATGACCACACCGTGCGCTTTACCCTGGCGCACCCGGAAGCGCCGTTTGTCGCCGATCTGGCATGGTATTTTGCCTCTATCCTGTCCGCGGAATATGCCGACGCGATGCTCAAAGCGGGCACGCCGGAGAAGGTGGATATGGAGCCTATAGGCACCGGGCCGTTTAAGCTGGCGCAGTATCAGAAGGATTCGCGGATCCTGTTTACGGCGTTCGACGACTACTGGCAGGGGAAATCGAAGCTGGATCGGCTGGTGTTTAGCATCACCCCGGATGCCTCCGTGCGGTTTGCCAAAATTGAGAAGAACGAGTGTCAGGTGATGCCGTTCCCGAACCCGGCGGACCTGCCGCGCATGAAGGCGAACAAAGACATCAACCTGATGAGCAAAGCCGGACTGAATACCGGCTTTCTGGCGTTCAATACCCAAAAGCCGCCGCTGGATAACGTAAAAGTCCGTCAGGCGCTGGCGATGGCCATCAATAAGCCGGCCATTATTGATGCGGTTTTCCACGGCACCGGCACTGCAGCAAAGAACCTGCTGCCGCCGGGCGTCTGGAGCGCAGACAGCGAGCTTAAGGATTACGATTACGATCCTCAAAAGGCGAAAGCGCTGCTGAAAGAGGCCGGTTTTGCCAACGGCGTGAGCGTCGACCTGTGGGCGATGCCGGTGCAGCGTCCGTACAATCCGAATGCGAAACGCATGGCGGAGATGATTCAGGCCGACTGGGCGAAAATCGGCGTACAGACCAAAATCGTCACCTATGAGTGGGGCGAATACCTTAAGCGCGTGAAGGGCGGGGAACACCAGGCCGCGCTGATGGGCTGGACGACCGCAACGGGCGATCCCGACAACTTCTTTGGTCCGCTATTTACCTGTACCTCGGCAAACGGTGGCTCAAATTCGGCGAAATGGTGCTATAAGCCCTTCGATAAAATTATTGCGGAAGCAAAATCAACCACCGATCGCGATAAACGCGTGGCGTTGTATAAAGAGGCTCAGCAAATGATGCATGATCAAATGCCGGCGGTGATGATTGCGCATTCAACCATTTTCGAACCGGTGCGCAAGGAGGTGACGGGCTATGAAATTGACCCGTTTGGCAAACATCTGTTCTGGCAAATGGATATAAATCAGTAATTTTTCACTGCCCGGCACGCTTGCGGGCAGTCTTTTCGCAATTTGTGCTCCCCGCATCATTTTTTGTCACAACAAACCCGTCGGTCTTTTGCTATAACTTCAAATGCATACTTGCAGATAACATGGAAAACTATCATGCGTACTCAAACTTTTTTTAAAGTTGCAGTGCTTACTGGTCTGTTGGCGTTGGCGGGCTGTTCTTCAAAAGTCGCGGCTCCCGAACAATATTCTGGCTTTTTGAAAGACTATTCAGGCTTGCAGCAGACGACGTCTGCGACGGGTAAACCAACGCTGCGTTGGGTTGATCCTTCTTATAACGAAGCTAATTACGACAGTATTCTCTGGACGCCGATTACTTATTATCCTGCGCCTAAACCGACCACTCAAATTGGTCAAAAAACGCTTGATGAGCTGCTGAATTACACCAATAACAAAATGAAAACCGCTATTGGTACCCGTAAGCCAGTCGTGACCACGCCGGGTAAACACAGCCTGATTTTCCGCGGTGCAATTACCGGGGTGAGTTCGCAGAAAGAAGGTCTGCAGTTCTATGAAGTGGTGCCGGTCGCGCTGGTGGTAGCCGGTACGCAGATGGCAACCGGGCATCGCACCATGGATACGCATCTCTTCTTTGAAGGCGAACTGATCGATGCGGCCACCAACAAACCGGTCATGAAGGTGGTGCGTAAAGGCGAAGGTAAAGATCTGAACAACGAAAGTACGCCGATGACCTTTGCGACGCTGAAGCAGGTAGTTGATGACATGGCGACGGACGCCACCATGTTTGATGTGAAAAAGACCGCGAAATAAAATAAAACGGCCTGCTTAATGCAGGCCTTTTTATTTACGCCATTCGTAAGCGTCTGAACCAGGTTTCTGGTTTGGTAAACATCACCATATTTCCCCCCAGAATCAGCAATAACCCCACGATACCGTTGATATGCCAGACGTAGCCTTCATACACCGTTGAGATCGTCAGCGCCACCAGCGGGAAGAGCAGCGTACTGTAGGCCGCTTTGCCCGGACCGATACGTCCCACCAGCGTGAAGTAGGCGCCAAAGGCAATCACCGAACCAAACACGGCCAGATAGAGCAGCGCGCCAATGTAGCTGATGGTCCACTCTGGCGCGAAGCTGTCGCCTCTGACCAGGGCAATGCAGCCCATTACCAGCGTACCGTAGAGCATCGCCCAGGCGTTGGTGGTCATGGTTTCAAGGCCTCTGCGCTGGTGACGCATGCTGATCATGTTGCCCAGCGAGAAGCCGTAGGTGCCGAGCGCGGAGAGGCCAATTCCGGTCAGGAGCGACGCGCTCCAGCCGCTGGCCAGCAGATCGTCCCAGAAGAGGGTGACGATCCCAGTCAGGCCCAGTGCCGCCGCCGTCCAGAAACGCGCGGGCGGGCGCTGCCCGAAGAAGATAAAGCTGTTAATGGCGTTATAGAGTACGGCCATGGAGAAGATCACCGATTCCAGCCCGGTGTTGATGTGCGAGGCTGCGGCGTAAAAACACCAGAAGTTAAAGCAGAAAACGCAGCATCCCTGGAGCATACAAAAAAGGTGATCCCGCAGCGCCAGCTTGCGCAGGCGGCGCAGGGCGATTAATACCACCATCATCGTGAGGCTGGCGACGGCGAAACGCCAGAAAATAGAGACCGGCGCCGCTACGGGACCCTGCTGCAGGAAAATCGCAATCCAGGTGGTTCCCCAGATGACCACCACCAGCCCGTATAATAATGCGTTCATATTTTTCTCTTCTCAAACCACGGAAGCCCGCAGTATGCCGCTGAGATCGGTCAGGGGCTTTCACCGGCTTGCGGTCGACTTGCAAAATCTTGCGCTTTTTTCTTTCCCGGGGGCTGGCAACGGGAGACAACTCTTCTTAGACTGATATTCCAGTCAATCACGCGCTTACGGTCATGTCTCACGCTTACGATACCTTTGAAACGCTTTGCCAACAGAATGCGGTCCTGCGGGAAACCGTCTCGCTGAATTCGGGCATTCAGCTGGCAGCGTGGTACAACAAGCACGATACGATAACGGTAAAAAGTAACCACCATACCCTGAGCCTGTACGTGGCGGACGGCTACGAAAGCTACCAAAAAACGCCGGGCGGCTGGAAGAACGGCGGGGGGCCGGACCGTTTCTGCTTGATGCCAAAAGAGAGCGAATCGACGTGGGATATCCGTGATGACCTGTCGTTTGTGCATCTCTACTGCACCGATGAACACCTGCGCGACGTGGGGGAAAAGATCTGGGACAAGCGCCCGCTTTCGCTGACGCTGGACGAGCGCATTTTTGGTAGCGATCCGAAGATCACCGCGCTGTATCGCCAGTTTTTGCTCGGCTGCGACTGGCAGCAGCACGCCAACCAGCTCACCCTGAGCACGGCCTCTACGCTGCTCCTGACCCATCTGCTGCAAAACTACTCTAACGTTCAGTGGAAGCTGCCGGTCGTCACCGGCGGGCTATCGCCATTCGTACTGCGCAACGTGCTGGCCTTTATCGAAGAGAACCTCGGGCAACCCCTGACGCTGGCTGAACTGGCGGCGCAGGCCACCCTCAGCGAATACCATTTTGCCCGCATGTTCCGCCAGTCGACGGGGCTGGCGCCGCATCAGTACGTGATGCAGAGGCGAATGGAAAAAGCGAAGGCGCTGGTGCAGAACACGGCGACGCCGCTAACGGACATCGCGCTTGCCTGCGGGTTTAACTCCGCCAGCCACTTCAGCAACCGCTTTCGCAGCGCGACGGGCATGACGCCTTCGCAGCTACGCGCGGCGAGCGCGTGAAAACAGGGCATAGCACACGCCGCCCAGCACCAGCCCCCAGAATGCCGAACCGATGCCGAGGATCGTGACGCCGCTCGCGGTCATCAGGAACGTGACGATGGCCGCGTCGCGCTCCGCCTCGTGGCTCAGTGCCTGATATAAACTCCCGCTAATGGTGCCCAGCAGTGCCAGACCGGCGAGCGTCTGGATCCAGCTGAGCGGCAGAGCGGCCATCAGCCCGGTAATCGAGCCGCCGAAAATCCCCGCCAGCAGATAAAATCCTCCGGCTGCGATGGCCGCCAGCCAGCGTTTACCGGCATCCGGATGCGCATCCGGGCTTTGACAAATGGCGGCAGTAATGGCCGCGATACAGATAGAAAAGACGCCAAAAGGGGATAACAGCAGCGCCAGCGCTCCCGTAAAGATGATAAGCGGCGAGACCGCCAGCGGATAACCGGAGGCTTTCATCGTGGCGAACCCCGGCGCGTTTTGTGAGGCCATAGTCACCAGGAAGAAGGGCACGCCAATACTCACCAGGCTGGTGAAGGTGAACGTAGGCGCAATAAATTCAGGCATTACCAGAGATAGGGTAACCTTGTCAGTGACAACGTCACCGCCCGCCCATGCCACGATACCGCCGACCAGCAGCGTGACCACGATGGCGTAGCGCGGTGCCAGCGCTTTTGCTATCAGCCACGCCGCAATCATGCTGCCGCACAGCAGAAAGTGCCCCTCAAGGTGCGCAAACGCGTGCAGGCCAAACTGCAGCAACACGCCTGCCAGCATGGCGGCAGCAAGCGAATGGGGGATCAGCCTCATCAGACGGGCGAAGAGCCCGGTGATGCCGCAAAGTAAAATGAGCGCGTTAGCAAAGATGAACACGCCGATCGTTTCCGGCAGCGTTACGCCGTGCAGGCTGGTGGCGAGCAGCGCCGCGCCGGGCGTTGACCAGGCGGTCAGCACCGGCGCTTTGTACCACCAGGAAAGCGCCAGCGTGCTGACCCCCATCCCGATCCCCAGCGCGGTCATCCAGCCTGCGATCTGCTGTGCGCTGGCACCAGCCGCCGCGGCAGCCTGCCAGATGATGGCGGCCGAGCTGGCGTAACCGACCAGCACGGCGACAAATCCAGCAAGGGCGACTGGAACAAAGTGAGAGGAAGGGCGCATGAAAACTCCGTTGTGCGTTATAACGTCCGATATAAGGTAACACTGTGCGCTATAGCGTACAAGTGGTATGCTGATCGCCATCAGGAGGGACTATGGACATCACACTACACCTTGCAACAACGCTGAAAACGCTGCGCCAGGCGCGCGGCTGGAGTTTGTCGAAGCTCGCGGACGAGACCGGCGTGTCAAAAGCGATGCTGGGGCAAATCGAGCGCAATGAATCCAGCCCGACGGTGTCGACGCTGTGGAAAATTGCCACCGGGCTGAACGTGCCGTTTTCCGCGTTCATCACGCCAGCGGCGGACCGGCAGGCGGTGTTTGACCCGCAGCAGCAGGCGATGGTGGTCAAACCGCTCTTTCCGTGGGACGAGACGCTCGGGTTTGATTATTTCTCCATCACGCTGGCACCCGGCGCGCTGAGTGAATCCACGCCGCATGAGGCCGGGGTGATTGAACATGTGGTGGTGGTCAGCGGCGAGCTGGAGATGAAGATTGACGACACGTGGCAGACGATTTCTGCCGATTCGGGCGTCCGTTTCGCCGGCGATAAACCGCACGCCTACCGCAACAGCAGCGACCGGACGGTGCATTTTCACTCCCTGATTCATTATCCCCGCTGACGCTACGCAAAACTGTTTCGCTGACGCATACTTCTGACTACAATAGCCGCCATTTTGACCATAACGGATAACGACGAAGTATGCGCCTGCAATCCCATCATCTTGAACTTTTAAGCCCGGCCCGCGACGCCGCCATTGCCCGTGAAGCGATCCTTCACGGCGCTGATGCCGTCTACATTGGCGGCCCGGGCTTCGGTGCCCGCCATAACGCCAGCAACAGCCTGAGCGATATTGCTGAACTGGTGCCGTTCGCCCACCGTTTCGGGGCGAAAGTGTTCGTGACCCTGAACACCATTCTTCATGATGATGAGCTGGAGCCTGCACAACGTCTGATTACCGATCTCTACCAGGCCGGCATTGATGCCCTGATCGTTCAGGATATGGGCGTTCTGGAGCTGGATATTCCGCCCATTGAACTGCATGCCAGTACCCAGTGCGATATCCGCACGGTCGAGAAGGCCAAGTTTCTCTCCGACGTCGGCTTTTCGCAGATCGTTCTGGCGCGCGAGCTGAACCTGAATCAGATCCGCGATATTCACCAGGCGACAGACGCGACGATCGAATTCTTTATCCACGGCGCGCTGTGCGTGGCTTACTCCGGTCAGTGCAATATTTCCCACGCGCAGACGGGCCGCAGCGCCAACCGCGGCGACTGTTCTCAGGCCTGCCGCCTGCCGTATACCCTGAAAGACGATCAGGGCCGCGTCGTGGCGTTCGAAAAACACCTGCTCTCCATGAAGGATAACGATCAGACGGCCAACCTGGGCGCGCTGATCGACGCGGGCGTGCGTTCCTTCAAGATTGAAGGGCGCTACAAAGATATGAGCTACGTGAAGAACATCACCGCGCACTATCGCCAGATGCTGGACGCCATCATCGACGATCGCGGCGACCTGGCGCGCGCGTCGGCCGGTCGCACCGAACATTTCTTTATTCCGTCGACGGACAAAACGTTCCACCGCGGCAGCACGGACTATTTTGTGAATGCCCGTAAAGGGGATATCGGCGCGTTTGACTCACCGAAGTTTATCGGTTTACCGGTGGGCGAAGTGCTGAAAGTGGCGAAAGATCACCTTGATGTCGAAGTGACGGAACCGCTGGCGAACGGAGATGGCCTTAACGTGATGATTAAGCGTGAGGTCGTAGGCTTCCGTGCCAATACGGTCGAGAAAACCGGCGAGAACCGCTACCGCGTCTGGCCGAATGAAATGCCCGCCGATCTCTACAAGGCGCGGCCGAACGCGGCGCTTAACCGTAATCTCGATCATAACTGGCAGCAGGCGCTGCTTAAAACCTCCAGCGAACGCCGTATCGCCGTGGATATTGAGCTGGGCGGCTGGGAAGAGCAGCTGATTCTGACCATGACCTGCGAAGATGGCATCAGCGTGACGCATACGCTCGATGGTCATTTCGAGGTGGCAAACAATGCCGAAAAAGCGCTTAACAGCCTGAAGGATGGCGTGGCGAAGCTGGGCCAGACGATCTACTACGCGCGTGCGATCGACGTGGCTCTGCCGGACGCGCTGTTCGTGCCGAACAGCCTGCTTAACCAGTTCCGCCGCGAAACGGCAGAGATGCTGGATGCCGCGCGCCTGGCGCAGTATCCGCGCGGAAGCCGTAAAGCGGAAACCGTACCTGCGCCAGTCTACCCGGACACCCATTTATCCTTCCTCGCCAACGTCTATAACCATAAGGCGCGTGAATTCTATCATCGCCACGGCGTGCAGCTGATCGACGCAGCCTATGAAGCGCATGAAGAGAAGGGCGATGTGCCGGTGATGATCACCAAGCACTGCCTGCGCTTTGCGTTTAACCTGTGTCCTAAGCAGGCGAAAGGGAACATTAAGAGCTGGAAGGCCACCCCCATGCAGCTGGTAAACGGCGATGAGGTTCTGACCCTCAAGTTCGACTGCCGTCCTTGCGAAATGCATGTGATTGGTAAGATGAAAAACCACATCTTCAAAATGCCGCAGCCCGGCAGTATCGTGGCGTCCGTCAGTCCGGACGATCTGATGAAAACGCTGCCGAAACGCAAGGGCAGCTAATTACCGAACGTGCGTGTCCGGTTTGCGCGACTTCTGCCACAGGTGGTGCTCGCGCAAACCCTCCGCCGACTCTTCCGCAGCGCTTCGCAACTCATCGCTGTCGGCTTCATGACGAAGCTGATGCGCCACATTCTTGACCAATAAATATTCGTGTCCTTTGTGCCCGGCCATAAGCTGGCCGGAAAACAGCGCACAGATAAGCATGACGAAAGATAACCCTTTTTTAATCATGGATTCACCGCTGAAAAAGAATGCGGGATAATCATGTCGATTATTTTTTAGGGTTATTATTCAAAAATTAAAATTAGCGAAAAGAAAATGTCAAATAATGTGGGTTCGGAATTACGGCTAAGATATTTCCTAAAAAAACCATGACGCTTTGTAAAGTATCATTTCTGGACCTCAATTAGATATTTGCATTAAGGATAAACCTTATATAATAGTTAGTCTCTGGCTAAGGAACAGGTCATTTCTAAATGAAAAAAATAATAGCGCTTGCGCTTCTGGCGGTTGCTGTTGTGGCCGCTGCAGGGATTCGTTATGCAGGTAATGACGAACCAGAATATATTCGTTCTGCGGAAATTCGCGTGGGTTCCTATTTAACCAGCGATTATGGTGGCGTTGCCTGCTCCAGCAAAAAAATAAACGATCGGCGCTGGGAATTAGATTGTACTCATCAGGCAAGAGGAAAAACATTCCAGTTTGCGGTGTATCCCTCTGAAAAAGCACCTTATGGTGTCGCCCGTTCCTTTTATCTTGAAGCCCTTAATGACGACGCAAAACAGAGCGCTGAGCAGGGGCTTATGCGTTATTTGCAGATCAATACTCATGCAGGTTAATAAGGTTGTTTAGCGTTCGTTAAGACAACAGGTGTTAGGTTGTAAGGGATCCGCAGCCCGGCCACGGAGTGTCGGGACGTAGAGACCAAAACACAAATCTATCCATGCAAGCATTTACCGCCAGTTATTGGCGGTTTTTTTTTGCGCAGGCCGTCGCGATGGTTTTATGGCCTCAGCCGATAATGTGACTGCACCAGACCCGAAGGGAAACTGCGGCTTGATACAAGCGTTAAATCAATATCCTGAGGAAGGGTTCCGAACAGCGGTTTTCCCGCTCCGAGCAGGACAGGAACGGTCGTGATCACCATATCGGCCACCAGTCCTTCGCGCAGGAATGACTGGATCACCTGTCCGCCATCGAGATAGACCCGATGAACGTTCTGCGCAGCGAGATCGTCCAGCACCTCCTTTGGCGTGCGGCAAGAGAACTGCACTTTTCCCTTCAGCGCCTCCGGCACGGGCGTACCGGCCAGCTGTCGGGAGAGTACCAGCACGGGCCGATCGTAAGGCCATGCGTCAAAGGTCAGTACCTTTTCATAGCTACCCCGGCCCATCACGATCCACTCTTTGTCCGCGATGAACGCCTCATAGCCATGATCTTCTGTGGGATCGTCGCGCTGCAGCAGCCAGTCGATATCGTCATTCTGTCGGGCGATGTAGCCATCAAGACTAACCGCGATAAAAACGTGTGTAGTGACCATCAGGTGCTCCGTATTACGAAAATTAAAAAATGAATCTTCCTCTTAGCGGAGAGGGGCCCCTTTGTAAACGTGTATTCTGAAGCAATAAGACTGTCTTCAGAATAATGACAGACTTACAGCGATGCCCTGGTCCGGCTGTAAATCGCCGAAGCGTTTCCATAAGGCCGGGGCGAGGCGCAGGGATGCGCCGAGAGGGCGTGGCCTGCAGGGATGCAGGCTCATGCCCGACCCGATAGCCTGAAGGAATAAGCTGAGGGCACCGCGAAGCGGCGATTTACCGCCGGGAGNNGAGCCACCCTGGCACGTTCACAGGTTATGTCGTTAAAGAATAGCAAGGAACATAAAGTGAACGGAATGACCACCAGAGCCGTATGTTTCCCCTCACCCCAGCCCTCTCCCTCAAGGGAGAGGGGGGCGTCCGTGCAGGCATTATTTTGTGGGGAACCCTCAACCGTTAGCGGGCAGTACCCGGAC
Source organism: Enterobacter cloacae complex sp. S3 (assembly GCF_014930495.1). Lineage (NCBI taxonomy): Bacteria > Pseudomonadati > Pseudomonadota > Gammaproteobacteria > Enterobacterales > Enterobacteriaceae > Enterobacter > Enterobacter cloacae complex sp. S3. Next base: position 248,396 of record NZ_JADBRD010000009.1, read on the forward strand.
GTGAAAATTGTTTGCGATACTGAGCCGGGGAAAGCGCGAACTGCTGGCGAAAATGATGACGCAGTGTCGACGCCTGACCAAACCCGGTCTGTTCAGCGATGCTGTCGATGCTCAACCGGCTGCTTTCCAGATAATCTTTTGCTCTCAGCAGGCGTTCATTGATTAACCAGCGTGCGGGCGTCGTCCCCGTTGCCGCCTCGAAGCGACGAAGGAAGGTGCGCTGGCTCATTCCGACCCGACGCGCCAGGGAGTCGACGCTGTGCGCCTCGATAAGATGCGTGTGCAGAAAGTCAAACAGCTGGCCGAGACGCTGGCTTTCCCGCAGCTGGGCTACCGGGCGGCTCAGCTGTTGTGGCTGTGAACCATCCCGGTGAGGGGGAATGACCAGCCGACGCGCCACGCTGTTGGCGGTTTCCATGCCATAATCCCGCCGCACAACGTGCAGACAGAGATCGATTCCCGCCGCGCTGCCCGCGGACGTCAGAATATCGCCTTCGTCCTGGTAGAGCACATCCTCAACCACGTCGATGTCTGGATAACGGGCTTTAAGCGCGTCGATGTAGCGCCAGTGGGTTGTGGCTTCGCGGCCGTTCAGCAGCCCCGTAGCGGCCAGCACAAATACCCCCGAACAGATGGAGAGCAGCCGGCATCCTCGCGCGCTGGCCTGGCGTAGTGCCTCGCAGAGCGCGTCCGGAACCGGCGAATCCAGCCCCCGCCAGCCGGGAACCACAATCAGGTCCGCAGACGCAAGCAGGCTTAAATCACCATCGGTAACGATGCGGATCCCGCCAGTTGCCCGAAGTTCACCGCTGTCCACGCTCGCCACCGCAAAACGATACCATTCATCGCCAAGCTCGGGACGCGGCAGGCCGAAGATCTCCACCGCTACGCCAAACTCAAAGGTACACAGACCGTCATACGCCAGCACGACCACCTGCGGGCGGGCAATTTGTCTTAAGTTTGTCATCTTTTTGCTGTTTTCTGGCATAAGCGAACGCATTCACGGGCTGAATTTGTGGATAGAGTAGTGTTAACACAAACGCCAAAGATGAGGAAGAATCATGAGCTATGTTACTGAATTTCCGGCTGCCGAGCCGCAGGAATCCGTTACCCATTTTCTGCGCCGCCTGAGCGTTGAAACCGACTGTGCGGATGTGCACCACGCCATCGCAAATAATGAGCAGGACTTCGTGTTGCTGCACGTGGTGGGCAGCCCGGAGCAGTTTGCCCGCCGTCACGTGCCTGGCGCACTGCACCTGCCGCGGAGCCAGATGACCGCCGAGCGCATGGCCCAATGGCCTGAAGGCACGCTGTTCGTCGTTTACTGCGCAGGGCCGCACTGTAACGGCGCGGACAGAGCCGCGCTGAAGCTGGCGCGCCTCGGGCTGCCGGTCAAAATCATGCTCGGGGGGATCACCGGCTGGGAGGATGAAAAGTTCGCCTTTGCCAGCAGCGAAACCGCCGTCGCCCTGTGAAGATGAATTTTTTTCAACAGCCGTGAAATTTTCTCGTTTGCCGGAACAGAACAGGTATGACATCTTTTTTGGACATTTAGACATCCAGAAGTCTAAAACTTCAAATAATGAATTATCACTGCTGGCAATTATCGCCAGCAGACTGAGGAGATTTCCATGCAACGACAGCACGCCCCGTACCGCGCCGATGTAGTCGGCAGTTTTTTACGCCCGGATGCCATCAAAGAGGCTCGCCTGAAGTTCGCCAGCGGCGAAATTGACGCCGGACAGCTTCGCGCGGTAGAGGATGATGCCATTCGCCACGTCGTTGAGCAGCAGTGTGCGTGCGGCCTGCATGTGGTCACCGACGGTGAATTTCGCCGTGCCTGGTGGCACTTCGACTTCTTCGACGGTCTGCAGGGCGTTGAGCGTTACGATTCGCAGCAGGGCATTCAGTTCAACGGGGTACAAACCAAAGCCCACGGCGTGCGCGTGACCGGCAAGCTGGGCTTTGGCGACCATCCGATGCTCGAAGATTTCCGCTACCTGAAAAGCATCAGCGGCAATGCTCAGCCGAAGATGACCATTCCCAGCCCAAGCGTGCTCCATTTCCGCGGCGGGCGTAAAGACATCGATGCGACGGTCTACCCGGATCTGAATGACTATTTCGACGATCTGGCGACCACCTGGCGCGACGCCATCCGCGCATTTTACGACGCGGGCTGCCGTTACCTGCAGCTGGACGACACCGTCTGGGCCTATCTCTGTTCGGACGATCAGCGCCGTCAGATCCGCGAGCGTGGTGACGATGCCGATGAGCTGGCACGCATCTATGCCCGTGTACTGAACAAGGCGCTGGAAGGCAAGCCGGACGATCTGACCATCGGCCTGCACGTCTGCCGCGGTAACTTCCGTTCAACCTGGATTTCCGAAGGCGGCTATGAGCCGGTGGCGGAAGTGCTGTTCGGGACGGTCAACGTTGACGCGTTCTTCCTTGAATACGACAACGACCGCAGCGGGGATTTCGCGCCATTGCGCTTCATTCGCCCGGGCAAGCAGCAGGTGGTGCTGGGCCTGATCACCACGAAAAACGGCGAGCTGGAGAACCCGGAGGGGATTAAAGCTCGTCTGGAAGAGGCGGCGAAATACGTGGCAAAAGAGCAAATTTGCCTCAGCCCGCAGTGCGGCTTTGCCTCTACCGAAGAGGGCAACAGCCTGAGCGAATCCCAGCAGTGGGACAAAGTCCGTCTGGTCACGCAGATCGCCAGCGAAGTCTGGTAAAGCCTCATCCACAGCGCTGCATTATAAAAGTGCAGCGCTGTGCCATTCTGAGACGTTCTCTTTACATCCTGCGTTCCCCTTCCTGAAATAGCGCTTCCTCCATTCTGGCATCCTTTTTGCTCCTGCTTCGCTGACACATTTTTTTCCGCGTCCACGCCGTAACGGACGTTTTCGCACAGCGTTCTTTTTCAGGAGTGAAAATATGCAGCGTCGTACCTTATTAAAAGCCTTTGCGTTATCCGCGTCCGTCGTGACGATGGGAATGAGTTTTGGCGTGCAGGCGGCCGATACCATCAAAGTGGGGATCATGCATTCTCTTTCCGGCACCATGGCCATCTCCGAAACGCCGCTGAAAGACGTCGCGCTGATGACCATCGACGAGATCAACGCCAAAGGCGGCGTGCTGGGTAAAAAACTGGAGCCGGTGGTGGTGGATCCCGCCTCAAACTGGCCGCTGTTTGCCGAGAAGGCGCGCCAGCTGTTAAGTCAGGATAAAGTGGCGGTGGTATTCGGCTGCTGGACGTCGGTATCGCGCAAATCCGTGCTGCCGGTCTTCGAGGAGCTGAACGGTCTGCTGTTTTATCCGGTGCAGTATGAAGGCGAAGAGATGTCGCCAAACGTCTTCTATACCGGCGCGGCGCCGAACCAGCAGGCCATTCCGGCGGTGGAATACCTGATGAGCGAAGACGGCGGCGCGGCGAAGCGCTTCTTCCTGCTGGGTACGGACTATGTTTACCCGCGCACCACCAACAAGATCCTGCGCGCGTTCCTGCATTCGAAAGGGGTGGAGGATAAGGACATTGAGGAGGTTTACACCCCGTTCGGCCATAGCGACTACCAGACCATTGTCGCTAACATCAAGAAATTCTCCGCGGGCGGCAAAACCGCCGTGGTGTCGACCATCAACGGCGATTCCAACGTACCGTTCTACAAAGAGCTGGCTAACCAGGGGCTGAAGGCGACCGACGTGCCGGTGGTGGCGTTCTCCGTGGGAGAAGAAGAGCTGCGCGGGATCGACACCAAACCGCTGGTCGGCAACCTCGCGGCGTGGAACTACTTTGAATCCGTGGATAACCCGACCAACCAGGCCTTCGTGGCGGATTACAAAGCCTATGCGAAGGCGCACAAGCTGCCGAACGCCGATACCGTGGTGACCAACGACCCGATGGAAGCGACCTACGTGGGGATCCATATGTGGGCGCAGGCGGTGGAAAAAGCAGGCACAACCGACGTGGATAAAGTGCGTGCGGCGATGGCCGGCCAGTCCTTTAAGGCGCCGTCAGGCTTTACGCTCACCATGGATGCCACCAACCACCATCTGCATAAGCCGGTCATGATCGGCGAAATCGAAGGCAACGGTCAGTTCAACGTGGTGTGGCAGACGGAACAGCCGGTACGCGCCCAGCCGTGGAGCCCGTTCATCGCCGGTAACGATAAAAAGCCCGACCAGCCGATGAAAACCGCCAGCAACTAAGCCATCACCAGGGAGAAACGTCATGAACGCCATGCGCATGTTCATCGCTCTTGTATGGCTTTCCGGACTGCTGCCAGGGATGGCGCAGGCATCGGATGCCGATCGTTTTGTTGCCGCCAGCCGCAGCCAGCAGGCGGAACTGTTGACGCAGTGGGCCGCCGCGCCGGACGCCGCGAGGCTGCCGCTGCTGCAGGCACTGCAAAAAGAAAACCTGTATACCGACAGTCAAAAGCACGCCTTTGCGCAGCGCAACGGTCAAATGGTTTCGCTCGGTGACGCTAAGTCGACCGAAGGGGCAGCCAAAGCCGTTCGTCTGACCAACCGGCTGCGCGTGCTGGCCGCCACGGCTATCGCTACGCATCAGCTGGTGAGTGACAGTGTCACAGAAAGGCGGGCGGCGGCTCGTCAGCTTCAGCGGGATGCCCAGCCCGGAATGCTCGCTTTTCTGGAAAAACGGGTAAACGATGAAACGGACGCGGTGGCACGTCAGGCGCTTTTACTGGGGGTGGCGAACCTCCAGCTAGCCAGCCCGCAGGCAGAGGTGCGCCGCAAGGCCGTCGAGTTATTAGGGCAGTCCGACGATCCGGACGTGGAGTCCAGACTTACCCCGTTTACCCAGGCACAGACAGAGCCGGATGCCGGGGTGCGCGCCGCCGCGCAGGAGAGTCTGAGCCAGATCCAGCATCGACTGATGTGGGGCGATCTGCTGGGCCAGGCGTTCATGGGGCTCTCTCTGGGGTCGGTGCTGCTGCTGGCGGCGCTGGGGCTTGCCATCACCTACGGCCTGCTGGGCGTCATCAATATGGCGCACGGTGAGATGCTGATGCTGGGGGCGTATGCCACCTGGATTGTGCAGCAGGCGATGGCCGGGCTTGCGCCACAGTGGCTGGCGCTCTATCCCGTTATCGCGCTTCCGGTCGCGTTCTGCCTGACGGCGGGCATCGGGATGGTGCTGGAGCGCACCGTGATCCGCCATCTGTACGGTCGTCCGCTGGAAACGCTGCTGGCAACGTGGGGGATCAGCCTGATGCTCATCCAGCTAGTGCGCATGACCTTTGGCGCCCAGAACCTGGAGGTGGCCAACCCGGCATGGCTGTCCGGCGGAGTGCAGGTTTTTGCCAACCTGACGCTGCCGTGGAACCGCATCGTGGTGCTGGGCTTCGTGCTGCTGGTGCTGTTCTTTACCTGGCTCATTCTGAATAAAACCCGTCTGGGGCTCAACGTGCGTGCGGTGACGCAGAACCGCAGCATGGCCGCCTGCTGCGGGGTACCGACAGGCCGCGTCGATATGCTGGCGTTTGGGCTTGGCTCAGGAATTGCCGGGTTAGGCGGCGTGGCGCTATCGCAGCTCGGTAACGTCGGGCCGGAGCTGGGTCAGGGCTACATCATCGACTCTTTCCTCGTGGTCGTGCTCGGTGGCGTAGGCCAGCTGGCAGGCAGCGTGGCCGCGGCGTTTGGTCTGGGTATTTTCAATAAAATTCTTGAACCGCAGATGGGGGCGGTGCTGGGCAAGATCGTGATTCTGGTGGCGATCGTGCTGTTTATTCAAAAACGCCCTCAGGGGCTGTTTGCGCTGAAAGGGAGGGTGATTGACTGATGAGCCAGCCGCTGACCTTAACGCTGGCGCGCAAAGCGCCGCGCACAACGCAACTTGCAGGCAGCCTGCTGGTGGTGTGTCTGCTGATATTACCGTTTTTCGCCTTACTGCCTGCGACGCATCCGCTGGCACTGTCGACCTGGATGCTGACGCTGATTGGCAAGATCCTCTGCTATGCCATCGTTGCGGTGGCGCTGGATCTGGTGTGGGGCTACGCCGGGATGCTCTCTCTTGGGCACGGCATCTTCTTCGCCCTGGGCGGCTACGGGATGGGCATGTACCTGATGCGTCAGGCTGCGGGTGACGGTCTTCCCGCGTTTATGTCGTTTCTCTCCTGGAGCGAACTGCCGTGGTTCTGGTGGGGAACCCAGCATTTTGCCTGGGCGCTGGTGCTGATTGTGATGGTGCCGGGCCTGCTGGCGCTGGTGTTCGGGTGGTTCGCCTTCCGCTCAAAGATCAAAGGGGTCTATTTCTCGATTATGACCCAGGCGCTGACCTATGCCGGGATGCTGCTGTTCTTTCGCAACGAAACCGGTTTTGGCGGCAATAACGGCTTTACCGGCTTCACCACGCTGCTCGGGTTTTCGGTAACTGAAACGACCACCCGCATCGCGCTGTTTCTGGCGACCGTGCTGTTGCTGCTTCTGGCGTTAGGCACCGGATTTGCGCTGGCGAAGAGCAAGTTTGGCCGCATCCTGACCGCCGTTCGCGACGCCGAAAACCGCCTGACGTTTTGCGGCTACGATCCGCGCGGGTTCAAGCTGCTGGTATGGACGCTCTCCGCCGTGCTGTGCGGCCTGGCGGGGGCGCTGTACGTCCCGCAGGTGGGCATTATCAACCCCGGTGAAATGTCGCCGACGAACTCAATAGAAGCGGCAATCTGGGTGGCGCTGGGCGGGCGCGGCACGCTGGTCGGTCCGGTGATTGGCGCGGCGCTGGTGAACGGGGCGAAGAGCTTCTTCACCGTCGCGATGCCGGAATACTGGCAGCTGTTTCTGGGGCTGATTTTCATCGCCGTCACGCTGTTTTTACCGCGCGGCGTCTACGGTCTGTTTCGAAAGGGAGAGAAATAATGCAGCCAGCCGAAAGGTTATTCACCCGCCAGTTGCCCGGCGATCGTTACCGTGAACAGACCGACCCGGTGCTGCAGCTTGAGGCCATTAACGTCAATTTTGACGGCTTTCAGGCCCTGACCGATCTGTCGCTGAATATCGGCGTGGGCGAGCTGCGCTGCGTGATTGGCCCTAACGGCGCCGGTAAAACGACGCTGATGGACGTTATCACAGGTAAAACTCGGCCAAAGAGCGGGAGGGCGATTTACGATCAGTCCATCGACCTGACCACGCTGGAGCCTGCGGCCATTGCCCGCCAGGGGATCGGGCGTAAATTCCAGAAGCCCACGGTTTTTGAAGCGCTGACGGTGTGGGAAAACCTGGAGATCGCCATGAAAACCGATAAATCCGTCTGGGCGAGCCTGCGGGCAAAACTCAACGGTGAACAGCGCGACCGCATCGATGAGATGCTGGTTTTGCTGCGCCTTAGCAGCGAGCGCGACCGCCGCGCCGGGCTGCTTTCGCACGGGCAAAAACAGTTTCTGGAAATCGGTATGCTTCTGGTACAGGACCCGCACCTGCTGCTGCTGGATGAACCGGCCGCCGGGATGACCGACGCGGAAACCGAATACACCGCCGAGCTGTTCAAAACGCTGGCGGGTAAGCACTCCCTGATGGTGGTGGAGCACGATATGGGCTTTGTTGAGACCATCGCCGACCACGTCACGGTGCTGCATCAGGGACGCGTGCTGGCGGAAGGCTCGCTTCGCGAGGTGCAGGCTAACGAGCAGGTGATTGAGGTCTATCTGGGGCGCTAAGGAGCGATGATGTTACAGGTTAACGAACTGAATCAGTATTACGGCGGCAGCCATATCCTGCGCGGCGTGAGTTTTGAGGCCGTCACCGGAGAAGTCACCTGCCTGCTGGGGCGCAACGGCGTCGGGAAAACCACGCTGCTGAAGTGTCTGATGGGGCTGATCCCGGCGAAAACCGGGGAGGTCATCTGGCAGGGTAAAAAGATCACCCACAGCAGGCCGCACCAGCGGGTGCACTCTGGCGTGGCGTACGTCCCGCAGGGCCGCGAGATTTTCCCGCGCCTGACCGTGGAAGAGAATCTTCTGCTCGGGCTGTCGCGTTTTTCCGCCCGCGAGGCGAAGCAGATTCCGGATGAGATCTGGCAGCTGTTTCCGGTGCTTAAAGAGATGAGGCATCGTCGCGGGGGCGATCTCTCCGGTGGACAGCAGCAGCAGCTGGCGATTGGTCGCGCGCTGGCGAGCCGTCCGCAGCTGTTGATTCTCGATGAGCCGACCGAAGGCATACAGCCATCGGTGATTAAAGAGATTGGACAGGTGATCCGCACCCTGGCGAACCGAGGCGACATGGCGATCCTGCTGGTCGAACAGTTTTACGACTTTGCCGCCGAGCTGGCCGACAGCTATCTGCTGATGTCGCGCGGCACCATTATCCAGCGCGGCCGGGGTGAAAACATGGAGCAGGAGGGCGTTCGCGGATTGGTTGCGATTTAAAATGTTATAATATAACATCCGCATTCTTATAAAACGGAATGAGGGTGTTATGTTGGCTGCACATTTTGGGAAATTTGCCATGACTCTGGGGGCGCTGCTGGTCAGCGGCCAGCTGTTTGCTCACTCGCACGGCCATCAGATGTCCGAAGCGGAACAGAGGGCGGCGAACGGCGTGTTTGAGGATAAGGACGTGAAGGACAGAGCGCTGTCTGACTGGGACGGGACCTGGCAGTCGGTCTATCCGTTCCTGCTGGACGGTTCGCTGGATCCGGTGTTTAAACAGAAAGCGCAGAAAGACAAAAGCAAAACCTTTGACGAGGTGAAAGCGTACTACCGCAAGGGCTATGCGACGGACGTGGATGCTATCGGCATCGAAAATAACGTGATGGAATTTCATAAGGGCAAAGCGGTCAGCCGCTGTCAGTATGATTACAGCGGCTACAAAATACTGACCTACGCATCGGGCAAAAAAGGCGTTCGCTACCTGTTTGAGTGTAAGGATGCCGGCAGCAAGGCTCCGAAGTTTGTTCAGTTCAGCGACCACACCATCGCCCCGAAGGCCTCTTCCCATTTCCATATTTTCATGGGCAACACCTCCCACGAGGCGCTGCTGAAAGAGATGGATAACTGGCCGACCTATTATCCGAATGAGATGTACAAAGAGCAGGTGGTAGAGGAAATGCTGCACCACTGATGCTTTATTGCCGGGTGGCGGCTACGCCTCATCCGGCCTGGAAGCGCTACGCCACGTTGGGCGTTTCACACCACGCCTTCACGCTCATCCCACGCAAAATCATCAGCCACGCCATGACGATGGCGACCATCATGATGACAAATAGCGACCAGTGCGGCAGGTTGGTCAGGATAATACCGGTGATCATCGGGTTTGCCGCCGCGCCGAGCCAGCCCAGCGCCTGAGCGGAGAAATAGCTTGCCTTCATTCCCGGCGGGGCAATGTTGTCGATCAGCATGTATTCGCCCGGTGCATAGATAATCTCACCCAGGGTAAAGATGGCGGCAGCGATGCCCCAGTAGACCAGGTTTTCTCCAGAGACCATAAATCCCCCCAGCCCCACGATAAAAAACAGGGTGGCGAGGGTCATCAGCGGACGAATATTGCTGGCAGAGATCTTGCGGCCCAGCGCATATTGCAGCGTCACCACCACGGCGGCGTTGACGGGCAATACCACGGCGACCACCTTTTCGGCGAAATTACTGTCTGCATGCGCGGCCAGAACGTATTGCGAAATGCAGGTCGCGAACGATCCGCCGACGTATGACGCCAGCAGGCCAGAGAGCGTATACCAGAACAGCGCGCGGTCTTTCAGCAGTACCGACGGCTGCCAGGGCATTTTCTCCTCGGCGGTATCCAGCGCAACGCTTCTCTGCACGAAGAAATGGATGAATCCGAGCGGCAGCGCCGCGCAGAAGGCCGCCAGCCAGAACGGCAGCTGCAGGCTGTACATCACCAGCAGGGTGCCAATCGGCGGCCCGATCGTCCAGCCAATGTTCAGAAAGCTGTAGTTAAGCGAGAAGACGCGCGCTTTCTGGCTTGCGGTGAGCACGTCGGAGAACCAGGCCTTCAGCACCGTTGAAAAGACGGAATAGGCGCAGTTGATCAGCGCAAAGAACAGCACCACCAGCGTGACGTTATCGACCAGCGGGATCGCGACAAACCCCGCGATAAAAGCCACGATCGCAATCAGCATGTAGCGCTTTTTATCAAACTTATCGGCCAGAATGCCAAATCCCAGGCTGAACACCACGCCGATTGTCAGCGCAATCGTCAGGGCATAACCAATATTCTCGACGCTCATGCTGTAGACGCGCGTGAGATAAATGGTCATGAACGGCAGCGTTGCTCCCCGACCGATGGTTAATAACAATGACGACGCCAGCAGCGCTGCGGTTGAGCGCCTGAGAGATGGTTTCATATTCCTGCCCGACAGTTGCTTATGCTTTTTTTAGACGTGTGTTAACAGGATTACCATGACATAAGGGGCTTGTATAGCACCTAATTTATCCGTAAGTGCTTCGCCTGACTGCCATAATTAATGATCTTCTCGCCGCGCGCTTTTTTCTGTTACCTTGAACTGTTAACAAATAATTAATAATTCAGGGGCAGGGTATGACGCGTAAAGACGGGCTGCTGGCGTTGCTGGTGGTCGTAGTATGGGGGCTCAATTTTGTGGTCATCAAGCTGGGGTTGCACAACATGCCGCCGCTGATGCTGGCCGGTTTACGTTTTTTGCTGGTCGCGTTCCCGGCGCTCTTTTTCGTCGCCCGTCCGAAGATCCCGTTAAAGCTGCTGCTGGGCTATGGCCTGACCATCAGCTTTGGCCAGTTCGCGTTTCTCTTCTGCGCCATCAAGTTCGGGATGCCGGCCGGTCTGGCCTCGCTGGTGCTGCAGGCGCAGGCGTTCTTTACCATCATTCTCGGCGCCTTCGTGTTTGGCGAACGTTTACAGGGAAAACAGCTGGCGGGCATTACGCTGGCGGTATTTGGCGTGCTGGTGCTTATTGAAGCCAGCCTGAACGGCCAGGATGTGGCGCTGCTCGGCTTTATGCTGACGCTGGCGGCGGGGCTGAGCTGGGCCTGCGGGAATATCTTCAACAAGCTGATTATGCAGCACGAGGCGCGCCCGGCGGTGATGTCCCTGGTTGTCTGGAGCGCGCTGATCCCGATAATCCCGTTTCTGGCGGCGTCGTTTATTCTGGATGGTCCGGATGTAATGCTGAACAGTCTGGTCGAAATCGATCTGACCACAATCCTGTCTCTTGTCTATCTGGCCTTTGTCGCCACCATTGTGGGCTACGGGATTTGGGGATCGCTGCTGGGGCGTTATGAAACCTGGCGCGTGGCGCCGTTATCCCTGCTGGTGCCGGTGGTGGGGCTTGCCAGTGCGGCACTCTTGCTGGATGAAACGCTGAGCGCGCTGCAGCTGTTTGGCGCCGTGCTGATCATGGCCGGGCTGTACATTAACGTGTTTGGTCTGCGGGTTCGTCGGGCGACGCGGGTAAGCGAAAAGGCATAAAAAAAGCCCCGCGTCTGCGGGGCAAAAACGAATCAGAGGCCGTGCTGATTATAATAAGGCACGCCTAATTCGTCGGATTTGTCGCTACCAGCACCCATATGGTTAAAATCATAAGGCGACTGGTCATGTGCTGACGGCAAAATCATCGTATCAGGATTATTTTGCTGCGTTGCACGAGGGGTTTGCTCCGCGAAGGTCTGGCTGGAGAACAGCACCAGCAAGGCGAGGGCGGCGGAGGCGGTAACTTTCATGATTTCCTCGGTTACGTCTTTACAGGCGATGATTAACTACAGTGTTTTAACGGATACAGGTATCGGGATTCGCCCGGCACGCTGGTGATTCGGTACTTATGAGGCGGCACGTCAAAATAGTTCTTGAACGTACGCGTCAGGGTTTGTTGCGATTCAAATCCGTAACGCTCCGCCAGATAAAGGATCGGCTCATTGCTTTCTTTCAGTTTCTGGGCAATTTCCGTCAGCTTGCGGCTGCGAATGTATTGGCCTAATGAATGACCGGTCTCTTTTTTGAACATCCGTTGCAGGTGCCATTTGGAGTAACCTGAACGCTCTGACACTTTTTCAAGGGAGAGCGGCGATTCCAGGTTATCTTCGATCCAGTCCAAAATGCTATGAATGGTGATAGCGTCAGTATTGCGTCTGGACATCGTCATACCTCTTTTTCTGTTTACGGCAGTATTTTTTTGAGCAGAAGCTCAAGGGTTGCCACTTCATCTGCCGTTAAGTTTTTTGTTAGTTCCTGATGCAGTGTTTGTCCTACTAATTGATGACATTGCTCGCACATGGCCGCGCCATCGCTGGTCAGCTTCACCAGTACGCCGCGTTTGTCATTCGGGTTAGGGCTTCGTTCTATCCATCCTTTGCAGACGAGACGATCCAGCATGCGGGTTAACGCGCCCAGATCGACAGAGAGCACCTTTTTAAGCTCAACCGGTGTAATACACACTTCGCAGCGAATGGAACACAGCACTTTGAACTGTGTTGCGGTGATATCCAGCGGTGACAGATAGTCGTTGAGCAGGCGATCTTTTTTCTGATTTACCATATGAATAAGACGACCCAGCGGAACAACGTCGTTAAAGATATCACTGGTGCTTTTCACAATGGTTGCCCTGGCAAGTAGTTAGTCACGGCAGATATTATTGCTCAGGCAAGTATAAGTCAACTGAATGAGTCAGCCGATGCCACGAATTGCTAAAACGTTTCATGAACTTTTTTTGAGGTCTTTCAAATCATATAGATAACTGTCAGTTATCTTTCCAGGACGGAAATAATCGTTGCGTTGCACCCATGGCTCAATGTCACACTTTCACCCTATAATTGCTGTGTTAAATATGGATAAGGACAACAACGCACTATGTTGGATTTAATAAAAGCAATCAGCCTTGGGCTGGTGGTCTTGCTGCCGTTGGCTAACCCGTTAACGACGGTGGCGCTGTTCCTCGGTCTGGCAGGGAATATGAACAGCGCCGAGCGCAACCATCAGTCGATGATGGCCTCGGTGTATGTGTTTGCCATCATGATGGTGGCTTACTATGCCGGACAGGTGGTGATGAACACCTTCGGGATTTCCATCCCCGGCCTGCGTATCGCCGGGGGGCTGATTGTGGCCTTTATCGGTTTCCGCATGCTGTTCCCGGCGCAAAAAGCGCATGAGTCGCCGGAAGCGACCAGTAAATCGGAAGAGCTGGAAACCGAGCCGAGTGCGAATATCGCCTTTGTGCCGATTGCCATGCCGAGCACGGCGGGGCCGGGTACCATCGCGATGATCATCAGCTCCGCATCAACGGTGCGTGACAGCGCAACCTTCCCGGACTGGGTGCTGACGGTTGCGCCACCGCTGATTTTTGCGATTATCGGGGTTATCGTGTGGGCGTCGCTGCGCAGTTCTGGGGCCATTATGCGCTGGGTAGGCAAGGGCGGTATCGAGGCGATTTCCCGTCTGATGGGCTTCCTGCTGGTCTGTATGGGCGTGCAGTTTATTATTAACGGCGTGCTGGAAATTATTAAGACCTATCATTGATGTGATTGCCGGGTAAGGCGAAGCCGCCACCCGGCAAGAAGGCTTACCCGTGCTGACCCTGTTCCTCCAGCGCCACCGGCCATTTACGGAAGATGAGCACTGACCAGACCAGCGCCACCAGGGCCGGAATGGCGCCCAGATAGCCAATCGCCGACATCGATACGTGCAGTATTACCTGATTTCCCACCAGCGCGCCCGCGCCAATCCCCAGATTGAAAATCCCTGAGAACAGCGACATGGCGACGTCCGTTGCATCCGGCGCCAGGGCCAGGACCTTCACCTGCATGCCCAGACCAATAATCATGATCGCCACGCCCCAGAACAGGCTGAGGATCGCCAGATGGCTTTCACTGCCTGCGGCAGGCATCAGCAGCAGCAGGCAGGCCAGCAGCAGACCGATAGCGCAGCTCACCAGCGTTGACGCATGCCGGTTACCCAGCTTACCGAACAGCACGCTGCCAATAATGCCCGCTCCGCCGAGGATCAACAGCAGGACGGTGGCAAAGTTGGCGCTAAAGCCCGCCACCACCTGCACAAAGGGTTCAATGTAGCTGTACGCCGTGTAATGGGCCGTCACCACAATGACGGTAAGCAGGTAGATACCCAGCAGCGCCGGGCGACGCATCAGCAGCGGCAGGCTTTTCAGCGAGCCGGAATGCTCGCTCGGCAGCGCGGGGAGCAGCTTAATCAGGCATACCAGCGTAACCAGCGCGCCCATACCAATGGCGAAGAACGTCGTACGCCAGCCGAAGTATTGCCCTACGATGCGGCCAATCGGCAGACCCAGCACCATCGCCAGTGCGGTACCGGTGGCAATCAGGCTCAGCGCCTGGGCGCGTTTACCCGCTGGCGCGAGTCGAATAGCCAGCGACGCGGTGATCGACCAGAACACCGCATGGGCAAAGGCAATGCCGATTCGGCTAATGACCAGCACCGTAAAATTCCACGCCATAAACGACAGAACATGGCTGGCGATGAACAGCACAAACAGGCCGATCAGCAGCCTGCGCCGCTCCATCTGGCTGGTCAGCAGCATAAACGGCAAGGACATCAGCGCCACAACCCAGGCGTAGATGGTCAACATAATGCCCACCTGCGCCGTTTCCATCTGGAAACTTTCAGCGATGTCAGACAACAGCCCAACCGGAACAAATTCTGTGGTGTTAAAAATAAACGCGGCGATGGCCAGCGTGACCACGCGTAGCCACGCAACCCTGCGGGAAACTGTGTTCGTTGTCATAGGGATGTCGGAGATTCGTTGCTGAAAAGAAGAGGAGACGATCTTAAAACGTCGAACGGCGAAAACTCAACCATTATGTGACGCAGATCTCAATATTTACCTTATGAAAGCGGTAGCCGGGAACGCCGTTTTCATTGAATATAAAAGAACAACACAATAAAAACAGGCGGTAAGACAATGCAGGAGATTGATTTTTATCTGGTAGATGCGTTCAGCGACACCTCGTTTGGCGGCAATCCGGCCGCCGTTTGCCCGCTCAAGGAATGGTTACCCGATGAGACCTTGCTGAAAATGGCGCAGCAGCATAATCAGTCGGAAACGGCTTTTTTCGTCTGCAGTAAAGGGGGCATTGAGCTACGCTGGTTTACCACGCTCACCGAAGTCAATCTCTGCGGCCACGCTACGCTTGCGGCCGCGCACGTGCTGTTTACCGAGCTGGATTACCCGGATTCGCGGATCCACTTTGAAACCGCCTCTGGCCGCCTCACCGTCAGCCGGGAGGGGGAGTGGATGACGCTGGACTTCCCGGCATGTCCAACCCATGAAGAGACACCCCCGCCGGAGATGCTCTCGGCGCTGGGTATTAACCGCTACGTTGAAGCCCGTAAAGGGCGCGCATGGCTGATCGTTCTGGAAAATCGCCAGCAGGTTGAAGCGCTTGCGCCACGCTTCTCGGCGATGACGCCGGGCGAGCATAAGGTGAGCGTTACGGCGCGCGGTGAGGGGGAATATGATTTTGTCAGCCGCTTTTTCTCACCGGGCGTTTCCGTCCCGGAAGACCCGGTCACCGGCTCCGCGCACACCATGTTGATCCCATACTGGAGCGAAAAGCTGGGCAAAACCACGATGTTTGCCCGTCAGGTTTCAGCGCGCGGCGGCGATGTGCGCTGTGAGCTGAAAGGTTCGCGCGTGCTGATGAGCGGGCAGGCCACGCTTTATCTGAAAGGCACAGTTTTTCTGCGCTAAAAACCCATAACAAGAGAGGAAGAGACAATGCAGGAAATTGATTTTTATCTGGTGGATGCCTTCAGCGATAAAACCTTTGGCGGCAACGCCGCAGCGGTATGTCCTCTGGAAGAGTGGCTGCCGGACGAAACGCTGCTCAAAATGGCGCAACAGCATAACCAGTCTGAGACCGCCTTTTTCGTGCGCACCGACGGCGGGTTTGAGCTGCGCTGGTTCACCACGCTGGATGAAATTAACCTGTGCGGTCACGCTACGCTTGCCGCATCGCACGTCATTTTCGAATACCTTGATTATCCGCATACCGAAATCACCTTCACCACGCGCTTCGTGGGCGAGCTGACCGTCAAGCGCAGCGGCGACTGGCTGACGCTGAACTTCCCCGCGTGGACGACGGAAGTCGTCGAAAACCCACCTGAGGTGCTGTTTAGCGCGCTGGGCATCACGGAGGCGAAAGAGGTGCGCGTCGGACGCGATTACATGGTGGTGCTGGAGAGCCAGCAGCAGGTGGAAGCGTTAACGCCGGATATTGGGGCCATGCTTCCGCTGGATAAAATGGTCTGCGTGACGGCGCCGGGAGAAGAATATGACTTCGTCAGCCGCTTCTTCTGCCCTGGCGAAGGGGTGCCGGAAGATCCGGTCACCGGATCCGCCCACAGCATGCTGATCCCTTACTGGAGCGAAAAGCTGGGCAAAATGTCACTCAATGCCCGCCAGGTGTCATACCGTGGCGGGGATCTGCGCTGCGAGCTGAAGGGCGACCGCGTGCTGATTGGCGGCCAGGCTACGCTGTACCTGAAAGGGCGAATCTTCCTGCGCTAGCTGAGTGACGCGCTATAAGTTAATACTATGAACCACCCCGGCAGGCCTGAGCTATGTTGATATAAAAACAGCAAGGAGCCTGCCATGTATTCCATTACCTCTGAATCTGCACGTCATCCGGACATTCTCACGCTGATCGCGGCGCTTGACCGCTACCAGAGCGAACTCTATCCCGCCGAAAGCAACCATCTGCTCGACCTCGCTGCGCTGCCTGAAGCCTCGCTGATCCTGATGGTCATTCGTGACCAGCAGCTGCACGCCGTAGGCTGCGGAGCCATCGTGCTCAACGGCGACGGAACGGGGGAGATGAAGCGGGTCTATATCGATCCGGCCCATCGCGGGCAGCATCTCGGCGAGACGCTGCTGGCCGCCCTGGAAGATGAGGCCCTGAGCCGCCATTGCCACACGGTAAGGCTGGAGACGGGCATCAAACAGCGCGCCGCGGTTCGCCTGTACGAGCAGTGCGGGTACGATTTGCGTCCGGCGTTTGCCCCGTACGCTGACGATCCGCTCAGCCTGTTTATGGAGAAGGCGCTGGTTGAAGACGTTCGTTTAGCAGCGCTATAAAGGCTTCCAGCTGGCGGGTCATCGCTCCGCGCCGCCACACCAGCCAGGTTGTAAGCCAGCGCCAGTTTTCCGCCAGCGGCCAGGCTTCAACCTGATGATGTCCCGGCATACTCTCCAGCATCGAGCGCGGCATCAGCGCGATGCCCGCGCCCGCAATGACGCAGGCAAGCATGCCGTGATAGGACTCCATCTCATGAATGCGGCCGGGGGTGGCTCTGTCCGCATGAAACCAGCTTTCCAGATGTCGACGGTACGAGCAGTTCGCGCGAAAGGCGTAAACGTCGCTGCCGCTGACCTGCGTGGCGCGGGCGACCTCCGCGTGCCCGGCAGGCGTGACCAGCATCATCTCTTCCCGGTAGACCGGCATGCCCTCCAGCTCCGGGTGCGACAGCGGCCCGTCGACAAAGGCGGCGCTGAGGGTTCCCTCCAGTACGCCATCAATCATCGTCCCGGATGGCCCGGTAGAAAGGGCAAACTGGATGCGCGGATAGCGCTGGTTAAACTGCGCCAGCGTTTCGGGAATGCGCACCGCGGCGGTGCTTTCCAGCGCGCCGAGGGCAAATAGCCCCTGCGGCTCATCACCCGCGACGACCATGCGCGCCTCATCCACCAGGGCGAGGATCTGCCTGCTGTAGCGCAGGAAGTTATGTCCGGCGGGGGATAAGCGCAAACGCTGGTTCTCACGAATAAACAGCTCGACGCCAAGATCGGCTTCCAGCTGGCGGATGCGGGTCGTCAGGTTAGACGGCACGCGATGCACCTTCTGCGCCGCCTGGGTGATGCTGCCCGTCAGCGCGACGGCGTTAAACATTTCAAGCTGGGTTAAGTCCATGGCATTCTCGTTTCGTGAATAAGGTGGTTAGTATTATTCATTTTTAAGAAATAGCAGAGTGAGCCACAATGAATCAACCGAAATGCGTGGAGAACATCATGAAATATTCATCTGCTACACATGCCCTGTCCGTTAACCCGGCAACGGGAGAAACCCTCGCTGCGTATCCCTGGGCGACACCGGAAGAGGTTGACCGCGCGATTGCTCAGTCTGACGCGGGGTATCGCCAGTGGCGACGCGAAAGCGTGTCCCAACGGGCGCAGAAGCTCCTGGATCTCGGCGCCGCGCTGCGAAACCGCGCGGAAGAGATGGCGCAGACGATCTCCCGTGAAATGGGGAAACCCATCCTGCAGGCGCGGGCGGAAGTGGCAAAATCCGCAGCTCTGTGCGACTGGTATGCCGGGCACGGCCCGGCGATGCTGCGTGCGGAGCCTACGCTGGTGGAAAACCACAACGCGGTTATTGAATACCGTCCTCTGGGCCCGATTCTCGCGGTAATGCCCTGGAATTTCCCGCTCTGGCAGGTGCTGCGCGGCGCGGTGCCGATCCTGCTGGCAGGTAACAGCTATCTGCTGAAACATGCGCCAAACGTGCTAGGTTCTGCGGATCTTATTGGGCAGATCTTTGCGGATGCCGGTTTCCCTGAAGGCGTATTCGGCTGGGTGAACGCCACCAATGACGGCGTAAGCCAGGCGATTAACGATCGCCGTATTGCGGCGGTGACCGTCACCGGCAGCGTGCGTGCCGGTGCGGCCATTGGCGCGCAGGCAGGAGCCGCGCTGAAAAAATGCGTTCTTGAGCTGGGTGGCTCCGACCCGTTTATCGTCCTTAACGATGCCGATCTGGATCTAGCCGTGAAGGCGGCGGTGGCGGGTCGCTACCAGAATACCGGACAGGTGTGCGCGGCGGCCAAACGTTTTATCGTCGAGGAGGGTATCGCAGAGACCTTTACCCGGCGTTTTGTCGAGGCCGTTTCTGCGCTGAAGCTGGGCGCACCGGATCGGGAAGAGAACTTTATTGGCCCGATGGCGCGTTTTGACCTGCGCGATGAGCTGCATCAGCAGGTGCAGGCCACCCTGGCCGAAGGGGCAACGCTGCTGCTGGGCGGAGAGAAAATCAGCGGAGAGGGCAATTACTACGCGCCAACCGTGCTGACCAACGTCACCCCTTCGATGACGGCGTTCCGCCAGGAACTGTTTGGTCCGGTCGCGGCCGTTACGGTAGCAAAAGACGCGGAGCACGCCCTGACGCTTGCCAACGACAGCGACTTTGGCCTGTCCGCCACCGTCTTTACCGCTGACGCAGCGCTTGCGGATAAATTCTCCCGCGAACTGGAGTGCGGCGGGGTGTTTATCAACGGCTTTAGCGCCAGCGACGCGCGCGTGGCCTTCGGCGGCGTGAAGAAAAGCGGCTTTGGCCGGGAGCTTTCCCACTTTGGTTTGCACGAGTTCTGCAACGTGCAGACGGTGTGGAAGGATCGGGTGTAATTTATCTCCCGCCTGTGATTACGGCCCTCATCACGAGGGCCGTTGTCATTTATCTGCAATGGTTCTGTCATTTTCATTTCGTAGACTCGCTCGCGTCTAACGCATTGTTAATGAAGATAATTATGAACCTAACGCAAATTTTTCGCCGTATTGCGCAGCGTCTCACCCCTCGTCACTTTGGCCTGCTGACGGGTATCTTTTGCATTATTGGCCTTTTCTCCGCGCTGCAGCTCTCCTCCTCATTCCTGCTTAACGCCTCCCTGAACGACGCCCAGCGCAACGAGCAGCAAAACCTTCTGGCCTGGCAGCAGCAGAGCAAGCTGGATCTGGCCCGCGTTTCCCTGCTGGCGGCAAGCGACCTGCTTAACCGCTCCGGCGTCTGGTTTATGCAGGATAAAGAGACCGGCTCCGACGGGAGCTGGCACAGCCTGATGGATGATGCGCAAAAGGCGCTGGCGGTTTCTCAGCAGGCGTGGAAGGCCTGGCTGGCGCTGAATCCGCCGAAAGACGATGCCCTGGTGAACAGCTATCAGCTTTTCTACGGGGCGATCAACGAGCAGGCTGAAGGTCTGATTAAGACCAACACCATCGACGCGTTTTTTGCCGTACCGGCTCAGGCGTTTCAGTCTGATTTTAACGACAACTATGCGCGCTATCAGCAGGCAAGCGAGAAGCAGGCCATGCAGGGGCGTCAGAGCTTAATGGCGCAGCTCTCCGGCCTGCAAACGTTGTTCCTGTTTGCGCCGGTGCTGCTGCTCGCCATCGCGGTTGTCGTCTGGTTCGGCATGTCCAGATGGGTGATTACGCCGCTGCGTCGGTTGATTGCGCATATTAACCGGCTGGCGGCAGGGGATCTCTCCGGCACGCCGCCGAACGTCATGCGCTTCAACCGGGAGATAGGTCAGCTTAGCGACAGTATTGCGACGATGCAGCACGGTCTGCAGCAGCTGGTGACGCAGGTCAGCCATGCCACCGCGACGATGGTGGAGAACATTGACTCCCTTGCGCAGGGTAACCAGAAGCTGTATCAGCAGTCAGCGCGCCAGGCGAAAGAGCTTGAGGATGTGACGGCGCATATCGCGGCGCTGGAAAGCCATGTGGAAGGGAATACCGGCTATGCCAGGCTCGCCAGCTCGCGGGCCGATGAAGCGCGTCAGGCCGCCGTGGGCGGCGACCGGATGATGTCTACCGTGAATGCGTCCATGCAGGCGATCGTCGACCGATCTTCTGAGATGCGCGGGATCGTGGCGATGATCGACAGCGTGGCGTTTCAGACCAACATCCTGGCGCTGAATGCCGCCATCGAGGCGGCCCATGCCGGAAACCAGGGGCGCGGCTTTGCCGTCGTCGCCCGGGAAGTCGGGCTTTTGGCCAGAAAAAGCAGCCACTCGACGCAGACCATTCAGGAGCTGATCAACCGCTCGCTGCAGGGCATTGAAGACGGTTCCCGCGCCGTTAACCTGATGGAAGAAAATCTGCAGCAGGTCACCGGTCTGGTGGGCAATTTGAGCAGTTTGCTTAATGAGATCTCAACCGCCACGCTCAGCCAGGGAGACAGTATTCACCAGATGACGCGCCAGCTTCAGGCGCTGAATCAGGTCTCCCGGCAGACGGACCTGCTGGTCTCTGACGCCTCGGATGCCTCTGAGCGGCTGCAAAAGCAATCCGATCTTTTATTGCAGGCCGTTTCGCGTTTTCGTCTTAGCGCCTGACGCAATACATAAGCCTCTGTTATACTCGCAGCCCGTTTTAGCCTGAGGGCAAGGAGCAAAGTGTGGCTGCGGTCATCCATAATGAGATGTTGGACGAGATTCTGGCGCAGGTTCGTCCGTTAATTGGAAAGGGGAAGGTTGCCGACTATATTCCGGCCCTTGCCTCGGTGAGCGGGAATAAGCTGGGGATTGCTATCTGTACCATTGACGGACAGCGATACCAGGCAGGCGATGCGGCTGAGCGTTTTTCCATTCAGTCCATTTCGAAAGTGCTGAGTCTGGTTGCGGCGATGCGCCAGTATGAAGAAGAAGAGATCTGGCAGCGTGTCGGTAAAGATCCTTCCGGCCAGCCTTTTAACTCGCTGCTTCAGCTCGAGATTGAACAGGGTAAACCGCGAAATCCCTTTATCAATGCCGGGGCGCTGGTGGTCTGCGATATGCTGCAAAGTCGCCTCAGCGCACCGCGCCAGCGAATGCTGGAGATTGTTCGCCAGCTCTCGGGCGTTGACGATATTGCCTATGATGCGGTGGTGGCACGCTCGGAGTTTGAACACTCCGCCCGTAACGCGGCTATCGCGTGGCTGATGAAATCCTTCGGTAATTTCCACAACGACGTGGCGACCGTGCTGCAAAACTACTTCCATTACTGCGCCCTGAAAATGAGCTGCGTTGAGCTGGCCCAGACGTTCCTGTTCCTTGCGCACCAGGGGCACGCGCCGCATCTCGATCAGGAGGTGGTTTCTCCGCTTCAGGCCCGGCAGGTTAACGCGCTGATGGCCACCAGCGGGATGTATCAAAACGCCGGCGAGTTTGCCTGGCGCGTTGGGCTTCCGGCTAAATCGGGCGTTGGCGGCGGGGTCGTGGCGATTGTGCCGCATGAAATGGCGATAGCCGTCTGGAGCCCGGAACTGGATGAAACGGGAAATTCCCTTGCCGGCGTGGCGGTTCTGGAGAAACTGACCCAGCGCCTGGGACGTTCCGTATACTGATGTCCGATCTGGATCCTCTCTTTTCCCGCCTGGCGCGATCGACATTTCGTTCGCGCTTTCGCTTAGGCGATAAGGAACGACAGTACTGCTGGGACAAAGGCCCCGAAACCATTGATCGGCACGCCGCGGATTTTGTCGAAAAGCGCCTTGTGCCCGCGCACCCCGCAAACGACGGTAAGCAGACGCCCATGCGCGGTCACCCGGTGTTTATCGCCCAGCATGCCACCGCTACCTGTTGTCGGGGCTGTCTGGCAAAATGGCATAATATTCCGCAGGGCGTAACGCTCACGGCGCCGCAACAAAATTATATCGTCAGCGTCATCCACCACTGGCTGGTGCTGCAGATGAACGCCTAAATTTGACGAGTTATGCTCCCGTGGTATTTGTGTTATAGATGCATCCCAAGTTAGTCCCGATCATGCTGACGACCGCAATAATTGCCATAAGCTTTCATATGGAATGATATTTAATGCGTTCTGCTCTTACCGCTTTCAGGCCGTTCCAGGTTGATACGCCGCTGCGAAATGCAGCGACGATCTTCATCCTCACCACCTTATTCTATTTTGTGGGCGCGGAATTACGGCTCGTTGAGGCCCTGTCGCTGTTCTGGCCGCTGAATGGCGTCATGGCAGGGATATTCGCCCGCTATGTTTACCTGAATTGCCTGCATTATTACGCGGTATGTTATGTCGCGATGCTGTTGTACGACGCGGTTACGACCAACTGGGGTATGGCCTCCGTGTTGATCAACCTGTCAAACATGATCTTTATCGTCGTCGTCGCCGTGCTGGTTCAGCGCGACAAGCGGCTGATGAAGAAACCCCCCGATCCGCTTAACGCGCTACGCCTGTTTAACTACTGTCTGATTGCCGCGCTGCTTTGCGCCTTGCTCGGCGCGGTAGGGTCGGTCGGGATTGACAGTCATACCTTCTGGCCGCTATTTGCCGACTGGTTTAGCGAGCAGTTCTCAACCGGCGTGCTTGTTGTGCCCTGTATGCTCACGTTGCGTATGCCCGGGCGTAAACTCAGGCTCCGTCTGGAGCAGCTGCTGCCGGTAATTGCGCTGATCGTCTCGGTGATCGCGTCGGTGGTGATTGGCGGAGCGGGGAGCCTCTCGTTTCCTCTGCCTGCGCTTATCTGGTGTGCGGTTCGCTACTCGCTGCCCGCCACCTGTCTGCTGACGTTTATCACGGGTGCCACTGAAATCATTCTGGTCGCCAACTCGATTATTAATATCGCCGTGGCGACGCCGTTTACGACGCCAATGATGTTTTCAGCCCGGCTGGGGATCGCCACGATGGCGATCTGCCCGGTGATGGTATCCGTCAGCATGGCGGCGATTAATTCCCTGATCCGCCAGGTTTCACTGAGGGCGGATTATGACTTTTTAACGCACGTCTACTCGCGTTCCGGGCTTTATGAGGCGTTAAAGCATGAAGAGACGTACCGGCACACGCGTTTTCTGACCGTCATGCTGCTGGATATTGATTATTTCAAAAGCATTAATGATAACTACGGCCACGAGTGCGGAGACCGCGTGCTGGCGTCGTTTGCCCGACAGGTTCAGCAGGTCGTCGGCGAAGACGGCATGGTGGCGCGCATGGGCGGAGAGGAGTTCGCCGTGGTGGTCAATTCAGGCGACGCGCAGCACGGTTTTGAACTGGCTGAACGTATCCGATCCACCGTTGCCGGCCATCCTTTTACATGGCGTCACCAGACGCTCTATCTGACGGTCAGCATTGGCCTCGGCAGCGGAAAGGCTGAGTCCTGGCAGTTGACCGAGGTCTTCAACAAGCTCATGGCCGAAGCGGACGATCATCTCTATCGTTCCAAAAAAGCGGGTCGAAACCGTACCAGCGCCCGGGTGGCGGACGAGCAGATTGCCGCGCCCTCCGGGAGTGAAACATAGCTGCGTTAATCGTCATAAGGCATTGACGTGAATAGTAAGCGGCTTAACAGGATGTCAGAACACTGACAATGTCTCTGTTTAAGCTACGCTTTTAGTAACGCTTTACGTCAGGAGACATTATGAAAGCACCTGCAACCCCTGAAAATGAAACAGACAGACTCAACTCGCTACGAGAATCAGGTCTGCTTGAGATCGACAGTTCCCCGGCGTTTGACCGCTTAACGCGTCTGGCAAAACGCTTCTTCCAGGTGCCGCTGGCGATGGTCAATCTCATTGATGAGCATTCGCTGATCGTGAAGTCGGCCGACGGTCAGGCGCCGGGCAGCGTTCCGCGCAATATCTCATTTTGCGGGCATACGATCCTCACCGAAGCGCCGCTGGTGGTGGGGGATATGCTTCAGGACGATCGCTTTGCGGATAACCCGCTGGTGGCCGGTGAGCCTCGCGTGCGGTTTTACGCGGGCTTCCCGCTGCGCCTGCGCGACGGCGCAAGCGTTGGCTCGCTGTGCCTGATTGATTACGCTCCCCGCGAGTTTTCTGCCGCCGACCTCGCCGTGCTGGGGGACCTTGGCGCGCTGGCGGAAGACGAATTTGCTGCCATCAGCGCGGCGACCACGGATGAATTAACCGGGTTATTCAACCGTCGGGGCTTTAATCAGCTCGTGCGGTTCACGCTTTCCGTTGCCCGGCGTCGCGCTGAGCCGCTCACGCTCGGCTGGCTGGATTTGGATCGCTTTAAGGAAATTAACGATCGCTTCGGGCATGAAGAGGGGGATAAGGCGCTGAAAGCGATGGCGCAGCTGATGCGCGCCTCTTTCCGCGAAGCGGATCTGCTGGTGCGTTTTGGCGGGGACGAGTTCGCCGTGCTGTTCGCGGATACGGATGAGCAGGGCGCATGGATTGCCATGCAGTATCTTGCCGAGCAGGTAGAAAACTATAACGCCCGCAAGCTACATCCCTGGTCTCTCCATTTCTCGTGGGGGCTCAGTGAATTCGATCATAACGGCAACAACCTGCAGCAGTGGTTAAAAGAGGCCGATGAAAAGATGTATGCCATGAAAGAGCAGCGACAGCGCTCCCGGTAACATAACAAAAGCGTATGTCCGATCCGTTTGCGTTAAGAAGATGTTAAATGCACAGTGACGGTATTCAACGTAAGGAAAAACAATGAATACCTCACTGCAAATCAAAAACCTCACCCGAGACGACATTCTCACCCATCTTGATGCGCTGGCCGGGATCCTCGAAAACTGTGTGAACGGCGGGGCATCCGTCAGCTTTATGCTTCCCTTTAGTCTGGATAAGGCTCGTTCGTTCTGGCGCGGCATCGCTGAAAGCGTAGGGCGCAACGAGCGTCTGGTGCTGGCCTGTGTCGACCCGCAGGACGGCGTCATCGGTACGGTGCAGCTGATCGTCGACCAGCCGGAAAACCAGCCACATCGCGCCGATGTGGCGAAGCTGCTGGTTCACGAGAAAGCGCGCCGCAAAGGTGCCGCGATGGCCTTGATGGAAGCGCTTGAAGCGGAGGCCCGGGCCAGAGATATTTCGGTTCTGGTGCTCGATACCTCCACCGGCAGCGGCGCCGAGACGTTCTACCAGCGTGCCGGCTGGCAAAAGGTGGGGGAGATCCCGCGCTATGCCCTGATGCCGGACGGCGCCATGACGGCCACGTCCGTGTTCTATAAGTTCTTATGATTATTTTGTACAACTACGCCGTGGATTGATCAAAACAGGGTTTCTGGTCGTTAAGTTTTGATAAGTTAT
Source organism: Enterobacter cloacae complex sp. S3 (assembly GCF_014930495.1). NCBI lineage: Bacteria > Pseudomonadati > Pseudomonadota > Gammaproteobacteria > Enterobacterales > Enterobacteriaceae > Enterobacter > Enterobacter cloacae complex sp. S3. The sequence goes on from NZ_JADBRD010000009.1 coordinate 274,139, forward strand.
CGTACCAATCTTATCAGGTTGTATGACTAATCATAAAAGGAACCCTCTTGTGAACACGCTCAACCGTCGTGATTTTCCCGGAGCTCAATACCCGGAACGCATTATTCAGTTTGGCGAAGGCAACTTCCTGCGTGCGTTTGTCGACTGGCAAATTGACCTGCTAAATGAACATACCGATCTTAACGCCGGTGTGGTTATCGTCCGTCCTATTCAGAGCGACTTCCCGCCGTCGCTGAACACTCAGGATGGTCTCTATACCACGATCATTCGCGGCCTGAACGGGCAGGGTAAAGCGGTGAGTGAGAGCCGTCTTATCCGCTCGGTTAACCGGGAGATCGACGTCTACGGCCAGTATGATGCGTTCCTGAAACTGGCGCACAATCCGGACATGCGCTTTGTTTTCTCGAACACCACCGAAGCGGGTATCAGCTACAACGCGGGTGACCGATTCGCCGATGCCCCTGCGGTGAGCTACCCGGCGAAGCTGACGCGACTGCTGTTTGAGCGTTATAGCCACTTCAACGGTGCAGCGGATAAAGGCTGGATCATCATTCCGTGCGAGCTAATTGACTACAATGGTGATGCGCTGCGTGAACTTGTCCTGCGCTATGCCCGGGAGTGGGCGCTGCCTGCCGCCTTTACCCAGTGGCTTAACGAGGCAAACAGCTTCTGCTCGACGCTGGTTGACCGTATCGTGACCGGTTACCCGCGCGACGAAGCGGCCACGCTGGAGGCTGAGCTGGGTTATCACGATGGTTTCCTGGATACGGCTGAACATTTCTATCTGTTTGTTATCCAGGGGCCGGCATCTCTTGCGCAGGAACTTCGTCTGGATAAATACCCGTTGAATGTGCTGATTGTCGACGACATCAGGCCCTACAAAGAGCGCAAAGTCGCTATCCTGAACGGCGCGCATACGGCGCTGGTGCCGGTGGCATTCCAGGCTGGGTTAGAGACGGTAGGCGAGGCGATGAATGATGCCGAGATCTGCGCGTTTGTCGAAAAAGCGATTTATCAGGAGATCATTCCGGTTCTCGATCTGCCGCGTGACGAGCTGGAATCTTTTGCCAGCGCGGTAACAGGGCGTTTTCGCAACCCTTACATCAGACACCAGCTGCTTTCCATCGCGCTTAACGGTATGACCAAATACCGCACCCGCATCCTGCCGCAGCTGCTGGCAGGGCAGAACGCAAGCGGACAATTGCCTGCACGTCTGACGTTCGCGCTGGCTGCACTGATAGCGTTTTATCGCGGGGAACGTAACGGGGAGAACTATCCGGTGCAGGATGATGCATTCTGGCTGGAACGTTATCAGCAGCTGTGGGCACAGCATCGCGACCAGCAGTTGAGCACCCGTGAGCTGGTGCAGTCCGTACTGAGCGTGAGCGAGCACTGGGAACAGGATCTCACGCAGATCACCGGGCTTGTCGACCAGGTGACCCTGGATCTTGACGCCATTCTCCTGAAGGGAATGCGCGCAGCGGTGAACCCCCTTTGCTAATGACGTTACCCGGCTTCGGCCGGGTTTAATTACACCTTATTTTAGTCACAACATACTATATGCTCTTTTTTTAAAACCGCATGCAGCACCGTGCGGTTATCGCTAAGCAGGTCATAAAATTCAATGTCCCGTTAACATGCTTGCAACCGTGAGGGAGATCACGTTTAATAGCCACGCTCTTTTCCTTCCTGAAACTCACTATGATTGTTCGTCCTAAACAGCACTGGCTACAACTGATTTTTGTCTGGCACGGCTCGGTACTTCCCAAAATTTACACCCGACTGCTGCTGAACTTCCTGCTTTCAATCGCCGTTATCCTGATGCTGCCGTGGTATACCTCGCTGGGCATCAAATTTACCGTGGCGCCATTTAGCATTCTCGGCGTGGCGATCGCTATCTTTCTCGGTTTCAGAAACAACGCCTGTTATTCGCGCTACGTTGAGGCTCGCCTGCTTTGGGGGCAGTTGATGATAGCGGCACGCTCGCTGTTTCGCGAGGTGAAAAACACCTTGCCTGACGATAAGCACCTGGGGGAATTTGTCCGCCTGCAGATAGCTTTTGCCAACTGCCTGCGCATGACCCTCCGCCGGGACCTGAACGCCGAACAGCTCTCTCGCTATCTTGCTCCGGACGATTTACGTCACGTGATGAGCGCCAACTCGCCGGCGAACCGCATTTTACTGATTATGGGGGAGTGGCTGGCCGTGCGGCGGCGTAACGGGCAGCTTTCAGACATCCTGTTCCACAGCCTGAACAACCGTCTGAACGATATGTCCATCGTCCTCTCCGGCTGCGAGCGCATTGCGACTACGCCGGTGCCGTTTGCCTATACGCTGATTTTGCACCGCACGGTCTATCTGTTCTGCATCATGCTGCCGTTCGCGCTGGTTGTAGATCTGCACTACATGACGCCGTTTGTCTCGGCGCTGATCTCCTACACCTTTATCTCGCTGGACACCCTGGCGGAAGAGCTGGAAGACCCGTTCGGCACAGAAGATAACGATCTGCCGCTGGACGCCATCTGCAACATGATGGAACGCGATCTGCTGCAGATGAACGATGAAGAGAACATTCCTGAAAGGCTGATGCCGGATAAGTATTATCAGCTGACCTGACGGGCGTTCCACTCGTCGCGGGTGATCTCCCACAGTTCGGAATCCAGCATGCCGCTGACGTAGGCTTTCTTTTCCGTCCTGATAAGCCGCATGCCGCTACTGTCTGAAATACGCCGGGAGCGGCTGTTGGCGGTGGCTTTCGGGGCGCGTAATACGGGTTTGTTTAGCGTATTGAACCAGTAATCCGTCGCGGCAATGCTGGCCTCGCGCATGTATCCCTGGCCCTGAAACTCCGGGGCCAACCAGAATCCACGGTTGTTATCTTCGACGTCATACAAACAGATAATACCCATCAACTCATCCGGCACCTCGCGACGACGGATGCTCCAGAACCAGGCGATCCCTTTTGCCATATCCGGCAGCGCCACGTTGTTGACATAGTTTTCCGCGCCGTTATCCGGGTAGGGCCAGGGCACGGAAGAGACCATATAGCGGACGATCTCCCAGCGCGGATAACGCTTTTGTATCTGGGCCGCATCTTCGGCAACCAGCGGTTTTAGCAATAAGCGTTCTGTCGTGAGCGTCGGTATCGTCATCCGCGGATCTCCATATTTAAGCGTTATTCTTTTGTTTGTGTTCTGGTATTTTCACTTCTACCACATTCTATTTAGTTGCGTTGAAACTTATTTACTACCAAAATTTTGCTCTGCATAGCGCTCGATTACCGTCAGATTAGTTGGGTTAACTTACCCATCCACATAAGGAGTAATGTATGGTTTTGCCTGGAATGAATCCTGAGAAAAATCTACCGGGATATGATTATGCGCGCATAGCAGGCTTTGGAGCTGCAGATTTCGATTTCAAAGCACTGGGTTCCGCAATGGACTGTAATCGCGAATTCGCTCAGGCCGGGATCATTTATTCTGATGGTGCTCAACGCTATCTGGTTCGCTCTGGTCAGCGTCATCCCAATGGTCAAAGTGGTATCGTAACTCACGTAATTGTAACTAAAGCGAACTCACAACCATCCGCCTCTAGCGTAGGTAAATCCTTGACTGATGCTGTGGCATCTACATCTATGGGAACTGAACTTGCATCGACGGTACTATCATGTGGGGCGATGATCATCACTGGAGGTGTGATGCTTGCCGGCACGGCGGCAACCCCCCTTACTGCAGGAGGAAGTGGTGTTTTGGTAGCGATTGGCTACGCAGGAACCCTTGCGACCGGGTTGCAATGCGTTAACGGCCTTTATCGTATCTATGATTTGGTTGAAAACGGTGGCGGTAATGTTGCCTGGCTCGATACGCAAGAATGGTACGTCGCCACCTCAACTTCACTGGATGTAATTTCGTTAGCAAGTGCAGGAGGGGCGCTAAAAGAAGCAGTTACCACCTGGCGTGCAATGAAATCTATATCTTCCTTGAAAGCCACTGAGTGGTTAAAAAGTTATCCTCGTCAGGATCGCGCTCGTTTGACCGAATTGATAATTCGCGCGCAAAACCCCGGTATAAGCAACAAGGAAATTAAGGCACTTATACGCGCTGGTCTTTATCCGAAACGATTTCCAACCGGGCCTGTTCAGGTAGAGCTCACTCGACAACTTGGGCAAGTGGTTACAAGTGCCGCAGCATTGGCCGGGAGTGCTGTGAGTGGCGTTATTGCAGCGCCCAGTAATTTACCACAGACCGGTAAATACATTATCGGTACCATTCAGTCACTGGCGGTATTCTGATGAAGTTTTTGAGTTTTTTAACCGGACGGGTTTTCCAGGATCTCCTGCAGCATGGTAAAGAGATAGAGGAGGCTATTGGTCAGCGTGATACCCGTCTCTTGAATTATTCCACGCCAGAGCTGGAACGGTATTTTTCGCGTCCTCTCAGCGAGCTTCCGCGTCAAAATCCTTATCCGGTAGCGGTGCTGTTACCTCTGTTTTTAGTGGCGTTTGCGTTAAACCTTCTGCCTTTTCTCAGCGCGTTGCAGGGGTTATCACCTTTACATCATGCATTGAGCTTTTTCGTACCATCATTGACGATGACAGGCGCGCTCATTGTGATAAGCGTACTCCTGGCTCGTGGGAAGACGTCGGGATTGTTGGGGTTTAGGGCGTTGTTCATCATTCTGCTGATAACGACCCTCGTTCAGGTTTTACATATCCTGCTTTCGCATGACGGAGGCCTTTGGCCGCTGGTCATCGCATCCTTCGCACTGTTATTTTGTCGGGTGGTGATGAACAGCAGCGGCTTTGTGCTGTTTACGCTCTATTGTCGTACTCAGCGTCTTGCCAGACTGGCACGGGAAATGCGACTAAAAAGCCGTTAAAGAGGGGTTATGACTTTACGAAAAGCTAAGCCACAGGAAGCCGAAATACTCTGGAATATTCGCAATCAGGCGATTCGTCACGGCTGTAAAACCAGTTACGACGCCGACGTCATTGCGCGCTGGACGCCGGATCTCATGCCCGAACACTATCGGCAGATGGTCATTGAATACCCTTTTTACGTGGTGGAAGATGAAACGGGCGACGTTGCGGCGACCGGCTATCTGGATCTGGATACCCACTGTCTGGAGGCGATATTCACCTTGCCCGCGGCCTTCGGTAAAGGCATGGCGACCCGAATTATCGAGGCGCTCAAAAATGAAGCCCGTAGCCGGGGGATAACCCGCCTGAGGCTGGATGCAACCCCTAATGCCCAGTCGTTTTATCAGAAGCTGGGGTTTGTCACGCTGCGCGAAAACTATCATCACTCGCGTATGGCAGGGGCTGATTTACGCTGTTTTGAAATGGCGATCGACTTGTAATGTGAGGAACACATGGCTGTCACGGTAAGACCTCTACGTGAAGACGATTATTCCCAATGGCGACCGCTGTGGGATGGCTATACCCATTTTTATGACTGTTACCTCGAGGAATCCGTCACCGCATCGACATGGGAAAGGGCGCTCTCAGCGCATTCCTCGATGTTTTGCCGCGTGGTAGAAACGGATGAAAAGGTCATCGGTTTCGCGATGTGCATTCTGCACGAAGGAACCTGGTCAACGGCCCCCGTTTGCTACCTGGAAGATCTGTTTGTTGATGCCGACGAACGCGGGGCGGGAGCCGGTAAGGCGCTCATTGATGCTCTGATTGAGGAAGGCAAGCGCGAAGGGTGGTCAAAACTGTACTGGGTCACCCGGGAGAATAACCCGGCGCGAAAACTTTATGACAAATACGGTCAAGCCGACGATTACGTCCGCTATCGCATCACCCTTTAAGGCGACAAGGCCTGGGTTTGTATCACACTGTATCTGCATCGCTGGTACATACACAGGCTTGCAATAAACCCGCTTTCGCACATATCCGCTATACATTGCCGTGTTGTTATATCCCCGTGAACTGTACTCAACCGGAGATACCAACATGTTTAGCAAACTCGCGTACTCAACTCTCGCACTGACCGTTTCTCTTGGCACCGTGATGTCCTGTCAGGCTGAAGTCACCGGCACAAATTTCGCGGCAGCCTTTGATCATCCACAGCAAATTAACGCCGGCGATCTGAATGTCGGTTATGTCGACATCGGCCCGAAAAACGGCCAGCCGGTTATTTTACTGCACGGCTGGCCTTACGATATTCACAGCTACGCCGACGTCGCCCCCGCGCTGGCGGCAAAAGGCTATCGGGTGATTGTGCCTTCTCTGCGCGGCTACGGCACCACGCGCTTCCTGTCACCCAAAACGCCGCGCAACGGCCAGCCTTCAGCCATGGCGAAAGATATTGTGAACCTGATGGATGCCCTGAATATTAAGCAGGCGGTATTTGCAGGATATGACTGGGGCGCTCGTACGGCGGATATCGTTGCGGCGCTGTGGCCAGAGCGCGTTAAGTCACTGGTGTCGGTGAGCGGGTATCTCATCAGCAGCCAGCAGATTGGCAAACAGCCGCTGCCGCCAAAAGCGGAACAGCAGTGGTGGTATCAGTTCTATTTCGCTACCGCGCGCGGTGCTGAAGGCTATGCCAAAAACACGCATGACTTCGCCCGTTTGATCTGGTCTCAGGCCTCGCCTGACTGGAAATTTAGCGATGCTGTCTTCAACGCCAGCGCCAAATCCCTCGATAACCCGGATCACGTCGCGGTGACGCTCAGCAACTATCGCTGGCGTTTAGGGCTGGAAAAAGGCGAGCGCAAATACGATAGCTACGAGCAAAAACTCGCTACGCTGCCGAATATCACCGTTCCAACGATCACCATCGAAGGTGGGAACAACGGTGCGCCGCATCCAGCACCGCAGGCCTACGCGGGTAAATTTACCGGTAAATATGAGCACCGCACCTTCGGGGCAACCGTGGGGCACAATCCGCCTCAGGAAGATCCGCAGGATTTCGTCAAGGCCGTCGTTGACGCGGACAAGCTCTGAAATGTGCTATTTTCAGTACGTTACCCTTCGGTCTGGAGATTTCGGTGGAGCATATTGATCATATCCTTGTCGTCGATGACGACAGGGATATTCGTGAACTGATTGTCGATTATCTCGTTAAGTCTGGCTATCGCGCGACGGGCGCGGCCAACGGCAAAGAGATGCGCGTCGTGCTGGATAAACAGCATATCGACCTGGTTGTGCTGGATGTCATGATGCCCGGCGACGACGGGCTTACGTTATGTCGAGAGCTACGCGTCGGGAAATATAAAGATCTGCCCATCCTGATGCTGACGGCCCGCAACGAGGAGACGGACAGGATCCTGGGTCTGGAGATGGGCGCGGATGACTACGTGGTGAAGCCGTTTGTCGCCCGCGAACTGCTGGCGCGTATCAAAGCGATTTTACGGCGTTTTCGCACGATGCCGCCCAATTTGCAGGTGACAGAAGCCGGGCGGCTGGTGATGTTCGGTGAATGGCAGCTCGATACCGTTGCCCGTCACTTAATCGATCCGGAAGGGGTGATCGTCGCGCTCAGCGGGGCGGAGTATCGCCTGCTGCGCGTTTTCCTTGACCATCCTCAGCGTGTGCTGACCCGCGATCAGCTGCTCAACCTGACGCAGGGGCGAGACGCCGAGCTGTTTGAACGTTCTATCGACCTGCTGGTTAGCCGGGTTCGTCAGCGCCTGAACGAAGACGCCCGCACGCCCGCCTATATCAAGACCGTGCGCAGCGAGGGCTACGTTTTTACCATGCCGGTGACCATCAAAGAGGCTAACGAATGACGCTCTGGCCACGCTCGCTGCTGGCCCGCTTGCTGCTCGTCGTGCTGTCCGGCCTGCTGCTGGCCAACGCCCTGAGCCTGACGCTGGTCATGATTGAACGAATGCACAGCGCCAGAACGGTGATGCTCGGTAATCTGGAAAACGACGTCGCAACCAGCGTCGCCATTTTAGACCGCTTACCGGCCAGCGAACGCGCGGCCTGGCTGCCGAGGCTTGAACGGGGCAACTACCGCTATATACTGGGACCGGGAGAGCCCGGCAACGCGCCGACGGATAAGCGTTCGCAGGACGCCATCCGAACCTTAAAAGCGACGCTTGCGTCACAGTACCCGCTCAGCTTCACCGCCGTTCCCGGTGCCGTTTCACACATCCAGGCGCATCTGACGTTACGCGACGGCGCGCCGCTGACCATTGACCTGATCCCACGCATGCCGCCGGTCGCCAGCTGGCTGCCCGTAGTGCTGATCCTGCAGCTGCTGTTGCTGGCTGCGTGCGGCTGGATTGCCGTGCGGCAGGTGGTGCGGCCTTTTTCACAATTTACCCGCGCGGTGGATTCGCTGGATCCGGCGGCCAGCACGCCGATGACGGAGAAAGGGCCGCTTGAGGTGAAGCGTGCAGCGCATGCCTTCAACGCGATGCAGGCGCGCATTCAGTCTTATCTCCGGGAGCGCGCGCAGATCCTGGCGTCCATTTCTCACGATCTTCAGACGCCGATTACCCGCATGAAGCTGCGCGTTGAGATGGCAGGGGAACCTGAACTTCGCGACAAGCTCCTGAACGATCTCGATAGCATGACGCGTCTTGTTCGCGAGGGTATAGCGTATGCCCGGTCATCAGAATCCCTGGAAGAGACCCCGCTGAAGCTGGAGCTGAACGCCTGGGTCAACAGCATCGCCTGCGATTATCAGGACATCGGTAAAAACGTGCAGCTTCAGGCAAACGATACCCGCTTGCCGATCGTTACGCGTCCGCAGGCGCTTCGTCGGGTGATGACCAACCTGCTGGATAACGCCCTTAAGTTCGGTGGGTATGCCGTTATTGCCATTGATAATTCGTCTTCCGAAGAGGTGGTGATTCATATCACTGACGGCGGACCGGGAATACCCGATGACGAGCTTGAGGCGGTATTACAGCCGTTTTACCGGGTGGAAACATCGCGCAACCGCGATACCGGCGGAACAGGACTCGGACTGGCGATTGCCGCGCAGCTCACCGCTCAGCTGGACGGAAAGCTCAACCTGACGAACCGGGCCGGAGGCGGACTGGATGTCTCCATTACGCTACCGCGCCGTTAATTGTACGGCTTTGTATCTCCCGGCCCGGGTGATACAGAGCCAGACAAAACCTGCGTTTTTACACATATCCTGAACACATCCGCACGATGAAATAGCCTCACTGCAGCGTCGCAGGACTTGTATTGTGAGGTGTCTATGTTTCTGGTAATCGCTTTTCTGGGCGGGATGATAAGCCTGCTCAGTCCATGTACGCTCCCGGTTATTCCACTCCTTTTCGCCGGTTTTCAGGGACAGCGACGACATATTCTGGCCCTGCTGGCGGGGATGATCGTGATGTTCACCCTGGTGGCGATGGCCGTCACCGTCGCCAGCGAGTGGATCGCAGAGGCAACCATCGTCGGGCGCTGGATCGCTCTCGTTATTCTGGCCACGGCCGCGCTGGCCTTAATTTTTCCGTCATTCGCCCAGCGTATTGCGGGTCCGGCCGTCAGCGCGGGAAATGTCCTGAACACCCGAAGCGGGCAAACGCGCGGTATGGCATCGGCTTTTCTGGCCGGGCTTGCGGTGGGGCTGCTCTGGTCTCCCTGCGCCGGTCCCATACTGGGCGCCATTTTCAGCATTAATATCGCGGGCCACTCGGCCATAGCGACGGGCGCGCTGCTGGCGGCCTATGGCAGCGGATGCGCGCTGATGTTAAGCCTGCTCGTTTTCGGCGGGCGCACGCTGATGGCGCCGCTAAGAGCAAAATCGGCGCTGATGGAAAGGCTGCGGCAGGGGGCGGGCGTAGCGATGCTGGCGGCTGTCGTATTCAACGCGACGGGAATGACTTCGCTTCTGACAGGAGCAAACGGCGTTGCGGACCGTCTGGAGACAACACTCCTGACGCTGGCGAAACCCACAGCCGCGCCGGTGAAGCTCCAGCCGGTCGTGATGACAGAGCCCAGCAGCCAGCTGCCTTCATTAAGCGGGGGAACAGGGTGGATAAACGGTGACCCTGTCACGTCTGAATCCCTGCGAGGGAAGGTGGTGTTGATTGATTTCTGGACCTGGGATTGCATTAACTGCCAGCATACGCTCCCGCACGTGCGGGACTGGGCCACGAAGTATCAGTCGCAGGGGCTGGTCGTGATTGGGGTTCACACGCCGGAATATCCCTGGGAAAAACCGCTCGCCTCGGTGAAAAACGCGGTAAATAAATGGCAGCTGCCGTACCGGGTGGTGACGGATAATAACTATCAAATCTGGAACGCTTTCGGGAACCAGTACTGGCCAGCGCATTACTATTTCGATGCCAAAGGCCAGCTACGCTATACCGCCTTTGGCGAAGGAGATTATGCGCAGCAGGAAAAGGTCATTCAGCAGCTGCTGAAAGAAGCCCGGTCATAACCCGTCAGGGCTGGCGTTGCGCCACGATAAACAGCCGCGGAAAAGCGAGCAGTATCTGCCCATTTTCCTGGAGCGGATACTGCTCTTCCAGCAGTTCATGGTAGCGTTTCAGGAAACGTTTCTGCTCGCTCTCGTTAAGTTCCTGGAGCCACGGGCGCAAGCCGGTGGCGCTTACCCAGTCAATTATGGCCTGGTGTGAGCTCATTTTGTGGAAATAGGTTGTCCGCCAGATATCCACGTCACAGCCCGCCTCGGACAAGATATCGTAGTAGGCATGCACACCCGGGAGAGGTTCGCGGCCGCGGTCAGGGTAGTCTTGTTCCAGCGCCACTTCGCGCATCGCCACATGAGTAGGTTCAAGCCAGTTGTCAGGCATCTGGATTGCTAATACGCCGTTAAGCGTGAGTAAAGAAACGAGATGAGGTAGGAGATCGTAATGGTCAGGAACCCATTGCAGCGAAGCATTGGCATAAATCAGGTTCAGCGGTTGGCCAGGCTTGTACTGGCGGATATCGGCCTCAACAAAATGGCAGTCAGGCAATGCGGCTCTTGCTTCCTCGAGCATTGCAGGGGAGTTGTCGACCCCGGTAACGCGTGCCGAAGGCCAGCGATGCTTCAACAGCGCGGTGCTGTTTCCCGGCCCGCAGCCTAAATCAGCGATGGTGGAGACCTCATCCAGAGGAATTCTGGCGAGCAGTTCAGCGGCAGGACGCGTTCTTTCCGCGCCGTACTGCAGATAAAGAGAGGGATTCCAGTCGGCCATTTTGGTTCTCCGTTTAGCATGCTTCTGCAAGAGTAGCACAGCATTAAGAACAGAGATAATAGGAGAAAAAATAGAAAAAGGAAATATTACCCCTTAAATACTTAAGGGGCAATACTTTAATTGTAATTATTTTATGATTATCGTTTTTTAATATTTTATCGGCTAAGTGCTTCTTACGCTCTGTACCCGAAACTATAAATATTAGATAATCATGAATGGATATATCCCTGGTGTTTCGTAGGTCTTTGACCTCCTGGCCACTGAGTTTCACGAGGACTTAGTGGCCGGGTACTTTTTAAGTATAAGGAATACCA
>NZ_JADBRD010000090.1:0-748 GCF_014930495.1 Enterobacter cloacae complex sp. S3
CTGACCAGCGCCTACGGCCAGTGGTCGCCCGACCGGCTGTACGGCGCCGAGCGCCTGACGCTCGGCGGGGAAAGCTCCGTACGCGGTTTTAAAGAACAGTACCTGTCCGGGGACAACGGCGGCTACTGGCGTAACGAGCTGGGGTATTCCCTCTTCACCCTCCCGGTGATTGGCGCGGTAAGCGCAACGGTCGCCGTTGACGGCGGCTGGCTGGAAAAAGACCGTCAGGACCGCTTTGCCTCCGGCACGCTGTGGGGCGGTTCGGTGGGGCTGAGCAGCGCAGGACGCGGGTACAGCAGCCAGATTTCGGTCGGCACGCCCCTGCGCTACCCCGACTGGCTCGGCCCGGATCATGTGAGCGTTAACTGGCGCATTGCCTTCATGCTTTAAGAGACTCTACGACTATGGATACCCGTCACCCACCCGTTCGTTTCTCGCAGCGTCTGATCAGCTGGATTGTCTGCGGCCTGATGGTCTGGCAGCCGGTGGCACCCGCCGTCGCGGCGGCGCTCACGCCGGCCGGGCAGACCACGGTGGATAGGGCCGGGAACGGGGTGCCGGTCGTCAACATCGCCACGCCCAACGGGGCGGGCATTTCGCATAACCAGTTCGGCGAGTATAACGTCGGCAGCGAGGGGCTTATCCTCAACAACGGCACGGACCGCTTAACCCGGACCCAGCTGGGCGGGCTTATCCAGAACAACCCCAACCTGCAGGCCGGGCGGGAAGCGAAAGGCATCATCAACGA
>NZ_JADBRD010000091.1:0-3333 GCF_014930495.1 Enterobacter cloacae complex sp. S3
CGTTATATTTCTGGAATAAGATGGCGTAACCGTATCAGTTATCAAAACAGCACGTGAGGCATCACACTTATTCTGAAAAGTTTCCCAGTTCATTATGCAGACATTTGATGTGTCATAGGAAACTTGTTTTACATTAACGGAATAAGAATAGTTAATGTATGTCGGGTTATTCACGTCAGATTGTTTTGATTCCACATTATAAGAAACAGCCTTATAACTGTTCTGTAGTATTTTAACATGATTGCCGTCACTGTCGGTTTGCTCAAACCACATATCAGGCTGGTTATAATCAGCCTTTACCGTTTCCGTAATGTTAGCAATGGCAATTGAATCAGCATTGTTAGACAGATAATACCCTGAACACATTGTGCAACTGGCATTTGTATAAAGCGAAAACTGAGAACCTATTGAGTCAGATTTAACCACATTAGCAGGAATGCTCAGAGTAGATAAGTCAGACGGTAAATTCACAGTCTGCCCGGGTGTTACTGTATCTGGCGTAGAATTGTTTCCTGAGTCTCCATTACTACCCCCGCCAGATGAATTATCATCACCACCATTGCCAGAGCCATCAGCAGCACGAACAGGCGTCCAGTGCCCATTCCACGAAGTATCATTATCATAACCGATACCAATACCCGAAAGTTCGTAAATGCAGTTTTCAAAATTTGCATAACGTGAGTCTCCTTCTTTCCAGACATTACTTAATGTGCCATCAAATGCGGGTTTACTTAAACATTCAGCGTCTGTAGTTGCATGGGTAAAGAAAGGAGCAAAAAATAAAGCAATAATTATTTTCTTCATTTATGCTACCTTAATAAGGGGTGGCAGACGCCACCCAAATGAATGGTTGAAGCGAAATAATGTTGAATTAGGATGCGCGGCTTACAAATTTCTTAAAGAGCTTAATTCCCACCGTAGCACCAACAACAAGAACAACAAGCGCCCATGCGTACCCGGACATTTCGGTTGCCTGAGCGGTTAAAGAATCAAAAGCAGCTTTAGCCTGACTGGTTGCATCATCTGCTGCAAAGGCAGATGAACCAATAACCAGAGTTGAGCCAGCAATGATTTTTGCAACGACTGATTTTTTCATGTTGAAACCTCAGATAGTTTTTTAAACACCAGAATAGAATGGGATATAACCCATCCAATACAATAAGCAGCAAAGAAGTAAGATAGTGCACTCATCTTTGACCACCACTAATAACGCCAAGGCCAAAACAAATAACAAGCCCGGCATTAAATATTAATTGATACAGAGAATCGAAGTCTGTTGCAGACATGTTTATTCCAGAAGTTCAAGAAGCATGTCTACGTTAAAACCACGGGATTGCTCACCTGTTTGTTTATCTGTATATGGAAAGCTACGTTCATAACCTGTAATTCGGCAGTGAATATCTGCTATCTCATCCCCCACACGGCCAAGTGATTTCTTGGACTTAATGCGTATAACTGGAGGGAAACTATATGCGTCAGCGGCAGGAGAAACCACTGTAGTGTAATAATAGCCGCCGCCGTTATTAAATCGTTTGATTTTTCCGGTAACAGTGGTTTCCAGATTTCCTAACTCACTCATATAAACACCTTTTATTAATCAACTATGCAACGCGTAAATGTGACGGACGTACATACCATGATGGTGCAACGCACTCCTGCACCTTAATTTCCCGTGTTTGTTTCACAATCACAGGAGAGAATTTAGAAACATTGCATTTCTGCGCAATGTCGATACCAATTTTTCGTAACCGCGCCCGATGTGTCTGAACCTGTTTTTTGTTGAAGTCAAATACATGACCGTGAAACCACTGTATTGCATACATTGCGGTAGTATTTGCTGCACGGGTGGTTTCAACAACCCCACTACTTACAAGATGATCACTGATAGTTTCAAAGTCCATAGCATTCACCGATAACTTTTTATCAAGTTCAAGAAAATCAGAATGTAACTTATTTAAAATGGAATAATCAGAAAGCCCCCAGTAATTGAGCGCATTCTTTTGCAAAAATCTGGATTTCAGCTTTTGCTCAAACCTTACGACCCCATTCTCTTTGCAGAAAGATATAATATCGAGTAGGTAATTGTATTCCCGAGATTGTTCGGAAAAACGATTCTTTATCTTTGTCAAAGAATGGAGTTCCATTTCATGAGCTTTATTGTAAACCGTTGGATATATGAGGTTTACATTGCCTTTTTTAGACAGCCAGTCAACGGATTTTCCATTGGAGTGTAGCCGTGGAACGCTGTTCCTGTAGGGTTGCGTAGATAAACCTGAAATATAGTCATCTTCATTCCCCTTACCTGCCGCCCTGTTCGAGGTGATATGTACTTCTTTAATAATTGCACCGTCAGCAACAAGAGGTGCTTTCTCATTCTCTTTTGCCTGGCCGGGCATAAGCCTCTTACATTTCGTAAACTGAGGTAAACCTATTTCAGCAAGGATCGTATTGAAAACCGATACACAGGAATCCAAAGTTGGAAGGCCAAATAAATTATCAAGACGCCCCCACCGGGAAGGATTTCCAGAGACTTTCAGCAATGAGCCTCGGATAGAGATCGAAACAACATCACAAAAAGATCCTTTGTGCTGAAAAGTTGGCTGACTCAGAGCTGACGCTTCCCCGCTTTCGAGGTGGATGCGCTGATAGGCAACATCACTCAAAATCGGTAGCTGAAAGCCAAAATCCTGTTCAATAGTCAGCCAGTCAAAAAACATTGAACACTCACCCTATACATGTATGCAGTTACGCAATGACAAAAATCTATCACGCATTACGCATGTATACAAGCATAATGATATGAGCGCATAAGTGTTTAACTATAATGACGGCAGAATACGACTGGAGAGCATAAGTGTTTAGCTTTATGCCAGCAGAAAACTACTGAGGTGTGGAATGGCAACTCCAAAACGAACAACTATGGCTATCGTGGCTGAACGAAAGCTAAAACTCGAACGGCTGGCGATCGATGCCAGTCATACCGCTGGACGTGCGATCACTTGGACTGATATCGTTAATCATCTGATTGATAATTATGCAAAAGATGCAGCAAAGGATCTGATTCACACAACCAAGTCCAGCGAGTAAGATTAGAAAAATACCGTGGGAAACCACGGTAAAGTTCGGGTGTCACAGAACCCCGAACCGCTTCGCGGTGCAAATGCACCCACAAATTCAACAGCACAAAGGAAATGCTACATGGCAACTCTTACGATACCCGTCTCGCTTTGTATTTATGATGATGTGAGTCTTACTGTATATCCTGTGAAAACAGGATATACACCAGAAATATCATACAAAGAACTAAATAATGCTTATATAGCTGGCATAAGA
>NZ_JADBRD010000092.1:0-1591 GCF_014930495.1 Enterobacter cloacae complex sp. S3
GTCCGGAATGAAGATGGAAACGTACCGGATTATCGCCTCCTCTGGCCAGGCGACATTTCAGGGCAAACAGCAGAATTATGTCATGCTGACTGGCCTCTCCATTAATTTCCATCTCCATTACCTCGATGCGCTGAAAAAAAATCTGATTGCGATCGCCGTCGTGATAAGCCTGCTGATTGTTCTGATCATTCGCATCGCTGTCCGTCAGGGGCACCTGCCCCTTCGTAATGTCAGCAATGCCATTAAAAACATCACCTCCGAGAATCTTGATGCGCGGCTGGAACCGACACGCGTTCCCATTGAGCTGGAGCAACTGGTTATCTCGTTCAATCATATGATTGGAAAGATTGAGGACGTCTTTACCCGCCAGGCCAATTTCTCTGCCGATATCGCGCATGAGATCAGAACGCCCATCACCAATCTGGTGACGCAGACTGAAATCGCACTGAGTCAGGATCGAACCCAGAAGGAACTTGAGGATGTCCTCTACTCCAGTCTTGAAGAGTATAACCGGATGACCAAAATGGTCAGCGACATGCTGTTTCTGGCACAGGCGGACAATAACCAGCTTATACCTGACAGGGTCCGTTTTGACCTCAGAGCAGAAGTCATGAAAGTCTTCGAGTTTTTCGAAGCCTGGGCCGAAGAACGCAATATCACGCTCAAATTTGACGGGATGCCCTGCCTGGTTGAGGGAGATCCACAAATGTTCAGAAGAGCGATCAATAATCTGTTATCCAATGCCCTGCGTTATACCCCGGAGGGACAGGCAATCACCGTCTCAATAAGAGAGCAGGAGAGCTTTTTTGACCTTGTGATTGAAAATCCGGGGAAACCAATCCCTGAAGAACATTTATTAAGGCTTTTTGACCGTTTTTATCGGGTGGATCCGTCCAGACAACGAAAAGGAGAAGGCAGCGGCATCGGCCTTGCGATTGTAAAGTCAATCGTGGAAGCACATCACGGAAGAGTGCGGGTGGAATCGGACGTACGCTCCACGCGTTTTATCTTATCCGTGCCCAGACTGGAGAAAATGATCCCGGAAATCCAATGCTGAGAATAAAGATTTAAATGACAAAGATGTCATTAGCCTGTCATGCAGCAAACAGAAGCCATTCGATATAATTAGTGCAACTTATCAGGAAGGCTGGATTGCTTCATCAATACCCGGCGTCAGAGTACGCCAGGAAATGAATATCCAGCCTTCTCCCGGAGAAATAAACGCTGCCGAACCTGTTTCAGTTATGGAACTGAAAACACCGGTTGTACTTCCCCGGACATCACTAATTCAGAAATGGAGAGTTATCATGAAAAATATCGTATTAGCATCTTTGCTGGGCTTTGGTTTAATTACATCGTCCTGGGCCACTGAAACCGTGAATATCCATGATCGCGTCAACAATGCACAGGCTCCTGCTCACCAGATGCAGTCTGCTGCGGCTCCTGTCGGGATCCAGGGGACTGCTCCTCGTATGACCGGTATGGACCAGCATGAACAGGCCATTATTGCTCATGAAACCATGACGAACGGCTCGGCGGATGCGCACCAGAAAATGGTGGAAAGTCATCAGAAGATGATGGGAAATAACAC
>NZ_JADBRD010000093.1:0-244 GCF_014930495.1 Enterobacter cloacae complex sp. S3
CGATTTATTCAACAAAGCCGCGGTGATGCTTACGGTATGGTGGTTATCAAGTTTTATCCTGATTAGCACCCTTAATGGCTATTTCGATAATCAGGACCGCGATTTTCTGACAGGTAAACTTCAGCTCACCGAAGAGTTTCTTAAAACAGAGACGTTCCGGAACAAAACGGATATTAAGTCATTATCAGAAAAAATAAACGATGCGATGGTAGGGCACAATGGTTTATTCATTTCTATAAAAAAC
>NZ_JADBRD010000093.1:597-1954 GCF_014930495.1 Enterobacter cloacae complex sp. S3
ACACAGCCTGGATCAGCGTCTTAATCCCGATTTGGCTCCGCCGGAAATTTCTGAGACCATGCAGGAGTTCAATAACATGTTCGATCGCCTGGAGGGGTCATTCCGGAAACTGTCAGATTTCTCGTCTGACATCGCGCATGAGCTGCGCACACCGGTCAGTAATCTGATGATGCAGACGCAGTTTGCACTGGCTAAGGAAAGGGATGTTTCGCATTACCGCGAAATCTTATTCGCTTACCTGGAAGAACTGAAAAGGTTGTCACGAATGACCAGTGATATGCTTTTTCTGGCACGTTCAGAGCATGGTCTGCTGCAGCTGGATAAACATGATGTGGATCTGGCCGCCGAACTGAATGAATTACGTGAGCTGTTCGAGCCTCTGGCAGACGAAACAGGAAAGACAATCACCGTTGAAGGAGAGGGCGTTGTTGCCGGAGACAGCGATATGCTGCGACGTGCTTTCAGTAACCTGCTTTCCAATGCAATCAAGTATTCTCCCGATAACACCTGTACAGCGATACACCTTGAGCGTGACAGTGACTGTGTGAACGTGATGATTACGAATACGATGTCCGGCCAGGTTCCCGCTAATCTGGAACGTTTGTTTGATCGGTTCTATCGAGCTGATTCATCAAGGGTCCACAACACGGAAGGCGCGGGGCTGGGATTATCAATTACAAGGTCGATCATTCATGCTCATGGCGGCGAGCTGTCAGCAGAACAGCAGGGGCGGGAAATTGTGTTCAGTGTGCGCCTGTTAATGGATTAATCCCGTTCTTCAGGAGAAACCTGGAAGGTGACAAAATTGTCATCATTCAGTCACGCGATAAACAGAGGCGGTTTTTTATAATCATACATAAATCAGGAGCAGAGTGATAACGCAATCGCCTGGTTCCTGGAGTGATGAATAACCCGCCCTGAGATCAAATGCTTTCTCTGTTATAAGCCGTTGATTGTTTGGGTATGAAAACACCGGAGACCCAACCATGAAAAAGATCCTTGTATCATTTGTTGCCATTATGGCTGTCGCTTCATCCGCCATGGCTGCAGAGACAATGAACATGCATGACCAGGTAAATAATGCCCAGGCACCCGCCCATCAGATGCAGTCAACCTCTGAAAAAAGCGCTGTTCAGGGAGACAGTATGACAATGATGGATATGAGCGGACACGATCAGGCTGCAATGTCCCATGAAATGATGCAAAACGGCAACGCTTCTGCCCACCAGGACATGGCGGAGATGCATAAAAAAATGATGAAAGGCAAACCAGGGGCCACCAACGAATTGACCTGCTCCCCGTTGATTAGTACACCCCGATGTTAGTAATGTCTTCATAAGCCACATGAGGACATCCC
>NZ_JADBRD010000094.1:0-6089 GCF_014930495.1 Enterobacter cloacae complex sp. S3
GACTACTCTAATGTGGAAATAGTTTACACTCCAGGTAAAGAATTAGATTTCACTAAGGTAAACGAAATTATAAATTGTTTTCTGAGGAGATAACTGTGGAACAAGAATTTATTCATGAAGAGGCAGTTCTCCGTGTCGGTGAAGTATGTGAGGTGTCAGGAAGAACAATAAGCATATTGGTCGATAAAAATAAAAACCTTAGCGATCTTTTTTTCCGTGGAAAAGTACTTAAGAACGTATCCGTTGGCGGATTTATCGAAATCAAGAAAGGATTCATGAGCCTAATCGGTAAAATAGAGGCAGAAAAGATACTTGAGGAGAAAAATCCATTAGGAAGCGGTGCTGAGTCCATACGTTTTCGCCGCTACCTGACTGTCTCTTTGTCGGGTTACGTTGATCGGAACGGTCATTTTACTGTCGGTACAAGGGAACTTCCCTTAATTGGAAACGAAGCATTTATAGTGACCGAAGAGATAATTCAGCTCATTCATCAGATAGTGAGAGCACAAACTTGTGCTATCACATTCGCCCGTACTGATCTTGAAGATATCGATATTACCCTACCTGTTAGCGGTTTATTAAATTCTCACATTGCTATTTTCGGTAATACCGGTAGTGGAAAGTCAAACACTCTGGCATCTCTGTACAAACACGGTTATGCCGCATTGTCTGAAATGCTAAAAGAGAGCTTTCAAAGCAAGTGTAAGTTTATATTGTTTGATTTCAATGGTGAATATGGTGCCGATGAATGCATAACCTCGGAGAAAATTGTCTATAACCTTAGCACTTATAATGATCAAGGGGATAAAATCCCTATGCCGGAAGGTGTATTACTTGAACATGAGATCCTTTCTGTCCTTACTGATGCAACAGACAAAACCCAGAAACCATTTTTAAGGCGAGTACTTGAACTCAAATCGGCAGTTCATCGCTCTGATGCCCCTATTGATTTTTTTAGAAATATACTCAAGAAAAAGATCAGGGAAACTTTGTGTGGTAGCGATAAGACACGTTGTGATGCCCTTCTTGATCTTTTTCGACCAATTTTTAACGATCATGAGCATATGACATCCGATCTAGAGTTTCATTTCGGTAGAAAAGTTTGGTTTAACAACACAGGTCGCTTTTTTGACTCTCCTGAAGATACGGAGCATTCAAACCTGTTCAGACTCGCAGAATCCTATGAATTTCCAAATGATGTTATAGAATCCTTGCTTGGATTCATGTATTTGCAGCTAATCCTCGAATTCTTATCCGGTCGCTCAAATCCTGAACACATAGCACCAGTAGTAAATAGAATGAGTGCAAACAGAAAAGATATTAGAAAAGTCTTTGATACCAATGGGAATAGAGATTTTTGGGGCAACAGTAATTTTGTAGTCATCAACCTGAATATGGTCAATCTGACCATGAAAAAAACACTTCCATTATTACTCGCTAAATGGGCCTATGCTGATAAAAAAGCAGGTGACCCCTACTCAACTCTCAGTCTCATCATTGATGAAGCACATAACATCCTGTCTAATACATCTTTTCGTGAAACCGAGAGCTGGAAAGATTATCGACTTGAAACTTTTGAAGAAATCATCAAGGAAGGGAGAAAATTCGGTGTATTTGTAACCCTATCGAGTCAAAGACCGAATGATATTTCCTCCACTATTATTTCTCAGGCGCATAATTATTTCATCCATAGGTTGATAAACCAGAATGATTTATACGCTATTGAGAAGTCAGTTTCTTATATTGACCGTCTCACCGAGGAATCAATTCCCACCCTTTCTACTGGCACCTGCATATTCAGCGGTGTGGTATGTCCAATGCCGCTGAAACTTCGCATCAATGAATTGGAGATACATCATAGCCCCCACAGCAGTACCATTACTTTTGAAGAAATTTCACTACTATGATCATGATTCAATATCAGAACAGTGCAAGATTAGAGATCTGCGTCTCTACTAGGGATAGCCCTATGATGTGCTCATTAATATTTTATTTGAATAAGATGAATAGCAACGACTATTAGGAAAAATAATGATTCTAACTGACAACGAAACAAAAATCGATCTGCTAAACAATGAGGCCATTGCCTCCACCATTATTGGATTGCTTCGAGAGCAGCTCAATCACCCAGTAACAATTGGTGTTCATGGTGATTGGGGTGCAGGTAAGTCGAGCGTACTCGAAATGATTGAGTCGGGCTTCTCCGACAAAGATGATGTTTTATGCTTAAAGTTCAATGGTTGGCGTTTCCAAGGATTTGAAGATGCAAAGATAGCCTTAATTGAAGGCATCGTCTCAGGTCTGGTAGAGAAACGTCCTGCATTGAAAAAAGTTGAAGGAGCTATTAAAGACGTATTCCGTAGTATCGACTGGCTAAAGGTTGCCAAGCGAGCCGGCGGTCTGGCATTAACCGCATTTACCGGTGTTCCGACACCTGAGCAAATTGGCTCCATCATCAACTCCCTGCAAGGTTTGGCTGAAGATCCCGTCAAACTTATGACGAAAGAAAATATCTCTAATACTATCAATGAAATAAAGGCGGTGACGAAAGAGGGAGAAACAAAAAATGTACCGATGGAAGTGGAAACATTTCGCAAAGCATTTGATCAACTACTGAAAGATGCTGGTATCAAGCAACTTGTGGTATTGGTTGATGATCTTGATCGTTGTCTACCTGATACGGCCATTGAAACTCTTGAAGCGATTCGTCTATTTGTATTTACCTCGCGGACAGCATTTGTTGTTGCTGCTGACGAGGCTATGATTGAGTACTCAGTGCGTAAGCACTTCCCTGACCTGCCTGACAGCACTGGGCCACGAGACTATGCCCGTAATTATCTTGAAAAACTCATTCAGGTCCCGTTCCGGATCCCTGCTTTAGGCGAAACAGAGACGAGAATTTATGTCACATTACTTCTTGCTGGTGCTGAAATAGGTGAGAATGACCCAGACTATGAAAAGTTAATCATCGTTGCGCGGGAAAAGTTGAAACGCCCGTGGACAAGTGGTGGATTGGACGCTGCCACGGTAAAAATAACTCTCGGCTCGCAAGCCGATAAAGCAAATAATGCACTAATTCTGAGTGATCAGATCGGACCAATTTTGGCTAGCGGAACAAAAGGTAATCCTCGCCAAATCAAGCGTTTTCTTAATACCCTCTTGCTACGTGACCGCACCGCAACAGCGCGAGGTTTTGGCGATGATATCAAACTGCCAGTACTAGCAAAACTCATGCTTGCTGAGCGATTTATTCCAAGATTGTTCGAACAGATCGCGTTTGTTGCGGCGATACATTCAGATGGACACTGCAAAGATCTTGAAGCATTAGAGACGTTTCTTACGATTTCCAATAAAAACGATGATAAACCAAAAGAAAAAAAAGCCGCAGAAGTATTATTGCCACCTGATAGTACGGTTTTGACTGAATGGAAATCTTCAGAAACGATAAGTGACTGGGCTCGGCTCCCACCGAAGTTATCAGGTCTCGACTTACGTCCCTACTTGTTTGTAACAAAAGATAAAAAAGATTATTTTGGTCCGGTATCAGTTTTGGGCCACTTAGCCGAGGTGGTCGAGAAATTGTTCGGCGGCAAAATGGCGGTTCAAAGTTACGAATCAGAGTTGAAGCAACTTGTGCAACCTGAAGCCGAAAAGGTCTTCGAGGCAGTTCGTAGCAAAATAATGAGCACAGCTACTTTTGATATCAAACCGGCAGGAATTGATGGTTTGAGCGTTCTTGTAAAGGCACAACCAAAATTACAGAGCCAGCTAATGGATTTTCTGGAGGCATTGCCAAATGATAAGTGTGGTCCTTGGGCTGTAAGTGGTTGGCAGAGTGCTATAAAGGATACCGAATGTTTAGCGCGTTTGACTGTACTATTGGGGAATTGGAGCAAACTAACTACTAATACCAGCCTCAAAGTCGCAGCCGAAGCAGCGCTTAAAAATCACAAAGGAATACATTAATGGGAACATCAACAGCTTATGGAGGGCCTGGCGGCGGGACTCCACTTATTCCATCATGGTTGGATAACGCCCCCCCGGCATCCCCGCAAGGCAATGGCCCAGGACAAGACGACCAGCAGCCAATAGATCGTCCTGAACCCCTGACTCCACCAAATCGCCCACCAATACCAGGTACAGCTGATCCGCAACGTTTCTCAAACGCGCGCAATAACTTCACACGATTTGCAGGGTCTGGTGGTTCAGATCGAGCAAGCCTCGGGCGGGCCATATCGAAGTATGTTTCAACGTCATCAGGTGGTGCTAGGCAGGCAGCACAACGTATGGGAGCTTCCAGAGGGGCGGGGGCACGGCTCCTCGGTTTCCTAGCGGAGGTACAAACAAGGGGTGTCAACGAAGCGCTACGCTCACTGAATTTAGAATCGCTAGCAGGCCGTCCAATCACTGAAATTTTCATTGGGCTAGCTGATTTCATCTGCCCAGGAGCAGGTACTGTTGATGAGGGCATTGCCCGTGAAGCATACATCGAGACTATCGTAGAACTTGCTAACGAAGGTCTCACTGATTTGAATACATTTACACCAGATCAAATGCAAACCGTTTTCGAACTATATGCTACTCACGCGATCGAAGCACGCATTTGTAATGACATTGGAACCAAAGCGGTGACGATGCCAATAAATGCGCATACAGCACATCTTGTTGAGCAGCAGGTGCGAGATTTCATCCGGGGTGGAGTAAGCGATGCACTCGCACGCGCTCAAATTGGGACAAATCATCTTACTCCAGAGCAAATTCAAGGATTCGTGGATACGATCTATGAGTCTGCGTTTAGAATTTTACAGGCTCTTGGCGATGCAGAGGCTAATAAACAATGATGCGACAACTCCTAGTTGGTCATTTCGGTTATGACGATTCATTTGACCCTGTAGCAGGCTTAGATGAACAGATAACTTCCCTACAGCTCGTCGCCAGCAAACAAACGTTGGATTATGGAATTGGTCATGCACTGTCCAGCCTTAACAATATCGGCATATTCCCAACAGAAATGGGCATTGACCTGTTGGTTTTAGCAGCCCATGTCCATGCTGCTGACACACGAATCTCGCGTGTTGAGCAATCGCAGGATTCGTGGACACGCGAGATAAGATTGATAGTACCTGTGAGTAATCCCTCTCGTTGGTATTCAGCAGCGCCAACCCTCAAAAATTCTCTTGATTTTTTAACCGGCGATCGCTGGACGGTCGATTTTAGGCCACGCCCCGAGCGATTTAATACTGTCGTCAAAGAAGCACCACCAACCCTGATTGCTCACCCATTTGATTCAGTCAGTTTATTCTCAGGTGGACTTGATAGTTTAATTGGAGCTATCGACTCGTTAGAGAGTGGAACTACACCGCTTCTGGTTAGTCATTTCGGAGAGGGGGCAACAAGTGATGCACAAACTAAGCTGTTTGCCGGTTTAAAAAAACATTACGTCAAATCATCTTTAGGGAGATTGCGAGTTGGTATGTCCTTTGAGGAAGGACTTGTGGAAGGCGTAAGTTCAGAGAATAGTACTCGAGGCAGATCTTTCTTGTTTTTTGCTCTCGGTGTTTTCGCAGGAACCGGACTAGGAAACCATTTCGTTTTGCGCGTCCCTGAAAATGGATTGATTGCTCTAAATGTACCGTTGGATCCACTACGATTGGGATCAAACAGTACTCGCACGACGCACCCATATTATATGGCGAGATGGAATGAACTACTTTCCATACTTGGCATCAATGGCGAAATTCAAAATCCGTATTGGAACAAAACTAAAGGGGAGATGGCTTCGTCTTGCCAAAATCCTTCTCTTTTAAAAAGCCTGATATCAGATTCACTATCGTGCTCATCACCGGCCAAGGCCCGTTGGTTGGGGCATGGCATTGAACAGTGTGGCTATTGTTTGCCATGCCTGATCCGCCGAGCAGCATTAATGGCAGCATGGGGACCTGATAGTGATCCAACGGTGTATACAGTGGCAGATCTTCATGCTCACCCCTTGGACACGCGCCAAGCAACTGACCTGCTCCCCGTTGATTAGTACACCCCGATGTTAGTAATGTCTTCATAAGCCACATGAGGACATCCCCATGAAGAAG
>NZ_JADBRD010000095.1:0-302 GCF_014930495.1 Enterobacter cloacae complex sp. S3
ATTTTATGGACGTTACCAGGATGAGTGTCCAGGTAATCAGGGAGAGCAGGCCCAGTATGACGCCGGGCGTCGGGTCATGCTCAGAGAGCGAAAGCACCGTGCGGAAGGTATAGAGCGGGCTGGTGCCGATATCACCAAAAACGACGCCCAGGGGTTAACCGGGAGAGCGGTTGGCGCGGGTGGGGCAGATGGGCTATGTTTTTTAAAGGATTATCTGACTCTTGCTGGAAAATATGCGCCCTCGCCACAGCAGTGACCCGTCCCAACCGCTCTCCCGGTTAACCCTGCTTGCAGGGGGCGCG
>NZ_JADBRD010000096.1:0-3002 GCF_014930495.1 Enterobacter cloacae complex sp. S3
AATACTGATGAGCTGTTCCTCGGAAAAACGCTGCTTCATGGGGATGTCCTCATGTGGCTTATGAAGACATTACTAACATCGGGGTGTACTAATCAACGGGG
The DNA here is from genome assembly GCF_014930495.1 of Enterobacter cloacae complex sp. S3. NCBI lineage: Bacteria > Pseudomonadati > Pseudomonadota > Gammaproteobacteria > Enterobacterales > Enterobacteriaceae > Enterobacter > Enterobacter cloacae complex sp. S3. The sequence goes on from NZ_JADBRD010000096.1 coordinate 102, forward strand.
AGCAGGTCATTTGATGAGGCCAAAAAAGCAGGTGTTGAGTTGGCTATTGAAAAGCTTAATGCTGTTCCAACATCGGCTTACCCAACTCCTGCGCGTCGACCGAAAAATTCACGCTTGAACACAGAGAAGTTTCAGGCGAATTTTGATCTTGTACTGCCCTCCTGGGATATTGGCGTAAAACGAATGCTCGCTGAGCTTTTTATGACTCAAGCAATTTAAGAAGATAAATGCCCTTATATGGGCATTTGGTATTTATAGAGAAAAAATGATGGCTACGCGTAAAGGTATTATTCTTGCCGGTGGTTCTGGCACTCGTCTGTACCCGGTGACCATGGCGGTGAGTAAACAACTACTGCCAATTTATGACAAACCAATGATTTACTACCCGCTGTCAACACTCATGTTGGCAGGGATAAAAGATATTCTTATTATCAGCACCCCACAAGACACACCACGTTTTGAACAATTACTGGGTGATGGCAGCCAGTGGGGACTGAATCTGCAATATAAAGTACAGCCAAGTCCAGATGGCCTTGCACAGGCGTTTATCATCGGTGAAGAGTTTATCGGCGATGACAGCTGCGCTTTGGTGCTGGGTGATAATATTTTCTACGGACATGACCTACCGAAGCAACTTGAAGCCGCAGTGAGTAATGATGATGGCGCTACGGTATTCGCCTATCATGTTAATGATCCTGAGCGCTACGGCGTAGTGGAATTTGATAAGAACGGCACCGCAATCAGTCTGGAAGAAAAACCGGTAGAACCGAAGAGTAATTACGCTGTCACAGGGCTGTATTTCTATGATAATGACGTAGTAGAAATGGCAAAAAATCTGAAGCCGTCTGCTCGTGGTGAGTTAGAAATTACAGATATTAACCGTATTTATCTTGAGCAGGGGCGCTTATCTGTGGCAATGATGGGGCGTGGGTACGCGTGGCTGGATACGGGTACACATCAGAGTCTGATAGAAGCAAGTAATTTTATTGCGACGATTGAAGAGCGCCAGGGATTGAAGGTTTCCTGTCCTGAAGAGATTGCATTTCGTAAAGGTTTTATTGATGCGGAGCAGGTTAAAAGGCTTTCTATTCCCCTTTCAAAAAATGCCTATGGGCAATATCTTTTAAAGATGATTAAAGGCTATTAAGGCATGAATATAATTAAGACTAAAATTTCTGATGTGCTACTGATTGAGCCTGAAATTTTTTGTGATGAACGTGGTTTTTTCTATGAAAGTTTTAATCTAAAAAAATTCGAAGAAATCACTAATCGGAAGATAGAATTTGTGCAGGATAATCACTCTAAATCAACAAAAGGAGTGCTTAGAGGGTTACATTATCAAACCAAACCTTTTGCACAAGGTAAGCTGGTTAGATGCGTTCATGGCGAAGTTTATGATGTCGCAGTTGATTTAAGACAGTCTTCAATAACTTTTGGACAATGGGTTGGTTTCATACTTTCTTCGGAAAATAAGCGTCAATTATGGATACCAGAAGGCTTTGCACATGGATTTGTATGTTTGAGCCATGAGGCAGAGTTTTTATATAAAACCACAAACTATTACTCTAAAGACCACGAAAGAACAATAGCCTGGAATGATCCAAATTTAAATATTGACTGGAAAGGCATGGATTTTATTCTTTCTTCAAAAGATGCTGCTGGGCAGGCCTTTAACGAAGCTGAATTATTTTAAGAGATTTTATGAATATTGTAAAAATCCCCTTACAGATGCACGGTGATGAGCGAGGGTTATTGGTTGCTATTGAAGAAAATCGGCATATACCTTTCAATATAAAGCGTGTTTATTATATGTATGATACTCAAGAAAAGGTACGAAGAGGTTATCATGCTCATAAAAAAACAACACAAGTCGCGATAGTTCTAAAAGGTTCATGTAAATTCCTCTTCGATGATGGATATACTAAGCAAGATATTAGCTTAGACAATCCTGCGATTGGATTATTGATCGAACCACTTATGTGGCATGAAATGTATGATTTTTCTGATGACTGCATATTAATGGTATTGGCCGATGATTTTTATGATGAGAGTGACTATATTAGGAATTACGATGATTTTGTAAAGTTAGTTTGCTAGTTAGTAATATTTGTCTTTATTGTAAATGTCATGGTTAAAGAGTCATAATACGGGGAAGGAAATGTCAAAAATTGATTTTTTAAATTTAAAAAGAATTAACCAGCAATACCGTTCTGAATTAATAAGTGCTTGTGAAAAAGTAATTGATTCAGGTTGGTATATTATGGGGAATGAACTTGATAAGTTTGAAAATAGTTTTGCAAACTATTGTGGTGCAAAATATTGTATAGGTGTTGCAAATGGACTTGATGCACTTACCCTTACGCTAAGAGCTTGGAAAGAATTAGGTAAGCTCGCTGATGGTGATGAAGTCCTGGTTCCAGCTAACACCTATATTGCCTCAATATTAGCAATTACGGAAAACAAACTATGCCCGGTTCTGGTGGAGCCAGATCCAAAGACTTTTAATATAAATCCTGAGAAGGTTCAAGAAAAAATTTCTTCAAGAACTAAAGTAATCTTGCCTGTTCATCTTTACGGGCAAATATCAGAAATGGATAAGTTATCAAAAATTGCAAAAGAAAATGGGCTTTTAATTCTTGAGGATTGCGCACAAGCACATGGTGCTAAGCTAGAGGGTAAACTAGCTGGAAATTGGGGAGATGCAGGTGCTTTTAGTTTCTATCCAGGAAAAAACCTGGGGGCACTAGGAGATGCTGGGGCAATCATTACAAATGATCCCGAACTCGCAGATACATTAAGAGCGCTTAGGAATTATGGATCTAAAGTAAAATATGTAAATGATTTCCAGGGTGTTAACAGCCGATTAGATGAGTTACAAGCAGCTTTTCTAAATGTCAAAAT
>NZ_JADBRD010000097.1:0-414 GCF_014930495.1 Enterobacter cloacae complex sp. S3
GTGCAGGAGATCACCGCCAGCGACTGCTGCTCCATGGCCAGCGGGGTTTTCGCCCGCGCGGCAATGGCGGCGAAGGAGGTAACGCCAGGGACAATCTCCAGCCACTCCGGGCAGCCAATCCGCTGCAGCAGAAAGACCCAGGTGCTGAACAACATGGCGTCGCCGAGGGTGATAATCCCGACCTGCCTGCCCGCCGCCACCTCCTGGGCCAGCGCCGCGGCAACGTCGTTCCACACCGCCTCTTTTTCCGCGCTGTCGGTGCTCATCGGAAAATGGCAGCAGCGGACCTCCGTGTGTGCGCCCAGGTACTCGCGTACGATGGAGAGCGCCAGGCTGTCGCCGCCTTTGCGGCCGGCTGGCGCATACAGCACATCCAGCTGGCCGAGGATCCGCGCCGCACGCACGGTGATCAGA